>JANOBC010000330.1:0-1536 GCA_031411455.1 Limisphaerales bacterium | reverse complement strand
TGCTCAAGCCCAGGCCGCAGCCATCCACGGCGGAATTGTGCGCCGGGTCGCCGCGAAAAAAGCGGTCAAAGACACGCGGCAGAATTTCCGGCGGAATTCCCGCGCCGGCATTGGCGATTTTGAATTCGGCACAATTATCGGCTCGGCGCAGGCTCATCGTCACGCGTCCCTGCGGCCGGTTGTATTTCACCGCGTTGTCCGCCAGATTCAGGAGCAACTGGCGCAGCCGATGGCGGTCGCCGTGAACCGAAACTTCATCACAGGCTGCCAGTTCGACCTTGATGCCGGACGGTTCGGCGAGGATTTGCAGGTCGGCAAAATTATCGCGCACCAGTTCATCGAGGTGGACGGCTTCCAGATTCAGCGCGACCTGCCCGGCGTCGGCTTTCGCCAGCAGCGTGAGGCCGTCCACGATTTGCGTGAGGCGGCGCAACTCTTCAAGCTGACTGCTGCCGCGCTCGCGTTCGGCGGACGAAATGGTTTCGTCGCGCAACGCGGTTTCAGTCTCGCCGCGCAGGACGGTGAGTGGCGTCTTCAATTCGTGCGAGGCGTGCAGCGTGAATTCGCGGATGCGGTTGAAGGAATCATCCAGCCGCGCGAGCATGGAGTTGAAAACTTCCGTGAGGCGGTCGAGTTCATCGCCGTTGCGGGTGCGCGGGAGGCGTTCGCTTAAATTTTGCGCGGTGATTTTTTCAGTGGCGCGCGTGAGGCTGGCGATGGGCGCGAGGGATTTTTTCATCAGCCACCAGCCGCCGGCCACGGCGAGCAGCGCCGCCGGGATGCCGCACCACAGCACGATGCCCGTCACATCTTCAAAAACATCCGGGTCAACCGGCTCCTCACTTTGTTCGTGGTGATGCCGCTGCGCTTCCTGCCGTGGTTCAATGACAAGCTGCCAGTAAAGCAAAACGCCCATGGCCATGAGCGCGATGAACATGATGCTCGCATACCACAGGCTCAAGCGCGTGCGAATGGTCATGGCGTCTCCTTCAAAACGTAGCCGCTGCCGCGCACGGTGTGGAGCAGCTTGGGTTCAAATTTGGCATCAATTTTTTCACGCACCCGGCGGACGTAAACATCCACGAGGTTTGTGCCGGGATCGAAATGGTAATCCCAGACTTTTTCCAGAATCATCATGCGCCCGCACAAACGTCCGGCGGAGCGCATGAGGAATTCGAGCAGCCGGTATTCGCGCACGGTAAGCTCGATCTCTGCGCCGCCGCGTTGCGCCTTGTGCGTGAGCGTGTCGAGCGTGAGGTCGGCGACGCGCAACGTGGTGGATTTATTTTCGCCGCTGCGCCGCGTGAGCGCGCGGACACGGGCGACAAGTTCGGCCAACTCAAACGGCTTGGGCAGGTAATCGTCCGCGCCGGAATTCAAGCCCTCGACGCGTTCGTTCACTTCGCCCCGCGCGGAGAGCAGCAGCACGGGCGTGGCATTTTTCCGCTCGCGCAACTGTTTCAGCACGCTGATGCCGTCGCGGCCCGGCAGCATGATGTCGAGCACGATGCCGTCAAACGGCGTGGCGCTGGCGGC
>JANOBC010000329.1:0-2242 GCA_031411455.1 Limisphaerales bacterium | reverse complement strand
CTGTCGATGACCTTATACAGTTCTGAATAATCAAAGGTCGGAGAGCTTTCAGTGAGCTCCAACACTATATTTTTTGGGTTTAGTCCCAAGCTCTCAATGTAATCAACCGATATAAGTTTGTTATGACCAAACTCCTGCAAGCATTCTGGGCTAACATTCACAAATATTTTGTTTGAGCATGCGTGCTTGGCAAAGGTCTCTAATCCGACTCTCAGACTCGCTAACTCCAAATCACACACTCTATTTTCAACTTTAGCAAACTTAAATAAATTCTGTGGCGAATATAAATCTGTTTTTTCTGGGCCTCTTATCAGCCCTTCATGCCCAAGTATAACGCCATTTTGAATGTTAATGATTGGCTGAAACACACTTGCTAACGTTTGACGATCAATAATGTCATGTAAAAATTTACTATGGCTAATTTCAGTGGATTTAGCCTCAAATAATCGAAGTAATTGCATTTTTTTTCCAAGCATTTCAGATGGTTAATGCATCATGCAATCAAAATATATTGAATCGCTGCACACAATAACAGTAGCTCAAAACACTATGCTTGGATTGTTACGGGGTCATTACAAAGTGATTACTAAAATTAGTGAATTTAGAGCTTACGAATTTAAAGCTAGATTGAACTGTGCAATTGGCACTGGTCTGCCAAACAGAAAGCCTTGGTAAGCATTACAACCGCAACTCATTAAGAGCTCACGCTGTTCATGATTCTCTACGCCTTCTGCAATCACGTCTAAGTTTAAGGTTTCTGCCATGGCTATCACCGTACGTACAATGGCCTGATCGCTGGTATCAATTACTATTTCTCTCACGAATGACCGATCTATTTTCAATTGATAAAGCGGAAGTAGTTTGAGATATTGTAGAGAAGAATACCCAGTGCCGAAATCATCTAATGAGAAGTTAACGCCAGTATTTTTTAGCTCCATCATTTTAGTGATGGTCGCTTCAATATTTTCTAGCATGATACTTTCGGTTAACTCCAGTTTAAGCAGCATGGGATTAATGCCACTATGCTTCACTGCCGCCTGAACCTGTTTTGCAAAGGTGCTTTGGTAGAACTGTTTTGCACTGACATTTATTGAGAGTGTAAGGCCTTGTGTTTGCGGGGTTGTTTGCCATGATTTAAGCTGAGCGCAGGCAGTCTCCAACACCCATTGCCCTATCGGTAAAATCAAGCCAGTTTCTTCTGCTAATGGAATAAACTCTAAGGGTGAAACTAAACCGCGTTCGGGATGAATCCAGCGTATCAGTGCTTCTGCGCCCAATGCTTTGCCCAATCTATCCACCTGAATTTGATAGTAAAGCTCGAACTGCATGTTATCTAAGGCTTTACGTAAATCCACTTCTAGTGCAGCACGCGTGTTAATCGCTTCTTGCATATTCGGGTCAAAGAAACATAGGGTGTTTCTACCCATTTTTTTTTGCCTGATACATGGCAATATCAGCATGTTTTAGTAATACATCCTGAGAGTGCCCATTTTCGCTAAATAGCACTACACCAATGCTAGCTGTTGTCTGGTATGCGCTTGCGCCAAGCAGGTAAGGCTGGCTAATTGATATTAAAATTTTATTGGCAATAGTTTCGGCCTGCGCAGCAGCCTCTAAAGGATGTTTACTCAGATCTTCTAGCATGACCACAAACTCATCACCGCCTAAGCGTGCCACGGTATCGCCTTCACGCACACAATCGCCAAGTCTGTCTGCGACTTGCCGTAACAACAAATCACCCACGTCATGGCCAAGCGTATCATTAAGCGTTTTAAAATGATCAAGGTCTAGAAAGAGCAAGGCGCCGCCCCAGCCTAGACGTGCACCCGCAGATAAAGCATGATTCAGGCGGTCAATTAAAAGGCGTCGATTTGGCAGACGCGTGAGCACATCATAAAAAGCTAAGTGGTTAATTTCAGCTTCTGCGGCATTGCGCAATGTCACATCAGTAAATGTAGCGACATAATTCGTCACAATACCGTTGTCACCCATCACTGCAGTAATGGTCAAATGCTGAGGATAAACCTCGCCACTTTTACGACGATTCCAAACCTCGCCTTCCCAATAGCCACTTGTCTCGATGTTTTGCCACATTGAGGCGTAAAAATCTTCATGATGATGGCCGGAGCTGACTAAGCGCGGCGTCTGACCTACCGCCTCTTCTGCCGTATACCCAGAGATTTTAGTGAAAGCTTTATTGACTCGAAGGATAATCTTATTAACATCTGTCACCATCATGCCT
>JANOBC010000328.1:0-4734 GCA_031411455.1 Limisphaerales bacterium | reverse complement strand
CAGCCGATTGATGGCAAGGGTGCGATTAAAGAAACGGCTTTTTATCCCGTTGAAAAAATTGCGCCCGGCATCATCCGCCGCCGTCCCGTGAGCCAGCCGGTGCAGACCGGCATCATGGCGATTGACGCGATGGTTCCGATTGGCCGTGGTCAGCGCGAACTCATCATCGGCGACCGTGGCACGGGCAAGACCACGATTGGCGTGGACTGCATGATCAATCAAGCGCGCATCAACAAGGCGAGCGAAGGTCAAAAAGATTTCCGTCCGATTTACAGCATCTACGTCGCGATTGGTCAGAAGCAATCGAACATCGCGCGCGTCATTGCGGTTCTCGAAGAAGCCGGTGCGTTGCCTTACACAGTCATCGTCGCGGCGTCCGCGTCCGATTCCGCTTCCAACCAATACCTCGCGCCGTTCGCCGGTGCGGCGATTGGCGAATGGTTCATGGACAATGGCATGGACGCGCTGATTATTTTTGATGATTTGTCCAAGCACGCCGTCGCTTATCGCCAAGTGTCGCTCATCTTGAAGCGTCCGTCCGGTCGCGAAGCGTATCCCGGAGACGTATTTTATCTCCACAGCCGCTTGCTCGAACGCAGCGCGCGTGTCGGTGAAAAATACGGCAATGGTTCGCTCACGGCTTTGCCGATTATTGAAACGCAAGCCGGCGACGTGTCCGCTTACATTCCGACGAACGTGATTTCAATTACTGACGGACAGATTTATTTGGAAACCGATTTGTTCTACCAAGGCATTCGTCCCGCTGTGTCCGTCGGCTTGTCTGTTTCGCGCGTCGGTTCCGCCGCGCAGGTCAAGGCGATGAAGCAGGTGGCCGGTCGTATCAAAGGTGATCTCGCGCAGTTCCGCGAACTCGCGGCGTTCGCGCAGTTCGGTTCCGACCTCGACGCGAAAACGCAGGCGTTGCTCGAACGCGGCAAGCGCATCGTGGAATTGTTCAAGCAGAGCCAATACAACCCGATGCCCGTCGAAGTGCAGGTTCTCGTTCTTTGGTCGGTGCAAAATAATTTCCTCGACGACGTCGCGGTGGACAAAATCAAAGACTTCCAAGCGAAGCTCGTGGATTTCTGCTCGACGCGCAAAGCAGATTTGATGACGAAGATCCGCAACGAAAAAGCCATCAGCGACGCCCTCACGGCGGAGTTGAAAGCGGCGATCGGGGAATTCAAACAGACCTACCGCTGATTTCATGGCCAGCACGCGTGACATACGCCGACGTATCAAGTCGGTCAAGAACACCGCCCAAATCACCAAGGCGATGCAGATGGTCGCTGCCGCCAAGATGCGCAAGGCGCAGCAGGCGGCGCTCGTCGGTCGTCCCTATGCCGCATTGCTCAACGTGATGATGGCCGAGGCGGCGTCCGGCACGGTCGGTTTCAGCCATCCGCTGATGGAAGCACGTCCGGTCAAGAAACGTTGCGTCATCGTGGTGAGTTCGGATCGCGGTTTGTGCGGCGGTTTGAATGGAAATATTTTTCGCGAAGTTGCGAAGCTTGACAAGAACACGACCATCTTCGTGACGGCGGGTAAGAAAGCCGCTGCGTTCATCGCGCGCACGAAGCGTTCGCTTGCGGCGGAGTTCACTTACAAAGACACGCCAGAATACGCTGAAGCCCGCGCCATCTCGAAGGCTGTGCAGGCAATGTTTTTGAAGGGCGAAGTAGATGCGGTGGATATTTTGTTCCCGCGTTTCGTCAACACGCTTTTGCAACAACCGGCGTTGGTTCCGTTTTTGCCGATTGGAAAAATGTCCGCCGTCAGCGCCGGCATCGGTGCGGCGAAGGAAGAACTTTCCGTGCATGACACGGCGGAAGTCTACGAATTTGAGCCGGATGAACAGACGGTGCTCGGCGAACTGCTGCCGCACAGCTTGAATTTTCAGATGCACCAGATTTTGCTGGAGACGAAGGCGAGCGAGCAAAGCGCGCGCATGGTTGCGATGAAAAACGCGACGGACAACGCCAAGCAGATCATCAAAGACCTGACGCTCGAATATAACAAGCTGCGCCAGGCGAATATCACGAAGGAACTTTTGGAAATCACCACCGCGCAGATGGCGATTGGTTGAAAACAGCAACGCAAAAATAATTTAAGATCATGAGCAAAGGTAAAATCGTTCAAATCATCGGCCCCGTTGTGGATGTCGAGTTCACCGGCGCGCTCCCCGCGATTTACAACGCGCTGACGCTGGAATACGAACTGCCCGGCCAAGGCAAGACCAAGCTGACGCTCGAAGTGCAGCAGCACCTTGGCGACAACTGGGTGCGCGCCGTCGCCATGAGCACCACCGAGGGGCTCAAGCGCGGCTACGAAGTCACCGACACCGGCGGGCCGATCTCCATGCCCTGCGGCGAAGCCGTGATGGGTCGTGTGTTCAACGTCACCGGCGAACCCGTGGACGAACAAGGCCCCGTGAAGGCGGATAAATACAATCCGATTCATCGCGCCGCTCCCGCGCTCGTGGATCAATCCACCACGCCGCAGGTTTTGACCACCGGCATCAAGGTCATTGATTTAATCTGCCCGTTCCTCAAGGGCGGAAAAGTCGGTGCGTTCGGTGGCGCTGGCGTCGGCAAGACCGTCGTCATCATGGAACTCATCAACAACATCGCGAAGCTGCACGGCGGCGTTTCGATGTTCGCGGGCGTCGGTGAACGCACACGCGAAGGCAACGATCTCTACAACGAAATGATTGAGGCCGGTGTCATCAAAGTTAAAAAAGATGCGAAGGGTCATCCGGTGCTCGGCGAAAACGGTCTGCCCATCATTGAAGAGGGTTCTAAAATCGGTCTCGTTTACGGCCAGATGAATGAACCCCCCGGCGCGCGTCTCCGCGTGGCGCTTTCTGCGCTCGCTGTGACGGAATATTTTCGTGACGAAAAAAATCAGGACGTGCTCCTGTTCGTGGACAACATTTTCCGTTTCTCGCAGGCTGGTTCCGAAGTGTCCGCGCTTCTCGGCCGCACGCCGTCGGCGGTCGGTTATCAGCCGACGCTCGCTGCCGAAATGGGTGACTTGCAGGAACGCATCACTTCGACCAAAAAAGGTTCGATCACTTCGTTCCAAGCCGTGTATGTGCCGGCCGACGACTTGACTGACCCCGCGCCGGCCACGACGTTCGCGCATTTGGATGCGACCATCGTGCTCGAACGTTCCATCGCGGAACTTGGTATTTTCCCCGCCGTAGATCCGTTGTCCTCCAGCTCCCGCGCGCTCGCGCCGGAATTTGTCGGTCAGGAACATTACGACGTCGCTCGCGGCGTGCAGACAATTTTGCAACGCTACAAAGACTTGCAGGACATCATCGCGAATCTCGGCATGGACGAACTTTCACCTGACGACAAGACGACCGTGCTCCGCGCCCGCAAGATTCAACGCTTTTTGAGCCAGCCGTTCACCGTCGCGCAGGTTTTCACCGGTCGCGAAGGCAAGCAGGTGCCGGTCGCCGAAACCGTCCGCGCGTTCAAAGAAATTCTCGAAGGCAAGCACGACGACGTGGCCGAACAGAACTTCTACATGAAGGGCGGCATTGACGAAATCAAGGAAGCTTGATTTGTAAACTGATTATCACTTGATCAATGGCTGCAACCCTCAAACTTGAAATCGTCACGCCCGAGGCGAAAATTTTCTCCGAGGACGTGGAGATGGTCACGCTCACCGGCACGGACGGCGAGATGGGCATCCTGCCGCAGCACATGCCGCTGATGACCGGTCTGGCGTCCGGTGAAATTTTAGCGCGCAAGGACGGCCAGAATATTTTCCTCGCGGTCGGTGCGGGCTTTATTCAGGTCACGTCCGAAAAAGTTTCCATCCTGACCGACATGGCGATCAAAGCCGACGACATTGACGAAGCCAAAGCCGAAGAAGCCCGTCAAAAAGCCGAGCACCGCCTCTCACAGAAAATGAGCGAAGAAGAAACCGCCGCCGTGCAGGCCTCGCTCATGCACGCGCTGACACAGCTCAAGCTGAAGCATCGCATTCGGCATTGACCATGTTTCAAATTGTAAAAGCCGTTTCACTGGCTTGGAACCAAGCGGTCGCAACCAAATTTAGATTGGCTTTTTCCCCTGCAATTTGATAACCAATCACCTATCCATTTATGGGATCAATTAAAAAACGCCGCAAGGCAAAGATTAATAAACACAAACGGCGCAAGAAGCTGCGCTTGAACCGTCACAAGAAGCGCACCTGGCAGAAGTAACTGTCGTTTGCCTGTGATTTCAACCGTTCGCGGTGGTGCTTTGTGCGTCACCGCGAACGTCTTTTTTATGGCCCATCGTTTTGACAAACACTACACCCGCGAAGAAGCACGCGAACTGCTGCCGCAGGTTCGCAAGTGGTTGGCGGAGATCAGCCGCCTGCGTGAGGATGTGCAGCGTTACGAGAAACGGCTGGGCGGCCTCACGGATTCGGGGAATGACATCGGCGGCGACACGGTCAATAGTTGGATCCGCGCGCTGGCCGGGATGCAAGAAATTCTCGCCGAGTTCCAGCAGCGCCGGATTTTCCTCAAAGATTTGTCACGCGGTCTCGTGGATTTTCCGGCCATCATCGGCGGCAAGGAAGTTTTCCTCTGCTGGGAACAGGACGAGGACGACGTGGAATTCTGGCACGATCTGGAAACTGGCTTCGGCGGGCGCGAAAAACTTCCGTAGATTTCAATTCACCTTCTGCACGCGCCGTTTCCAGCCGGGTGGCCCACTGCATCTCGCCATG
>JANOBC010000327.1:0-2421 GCA_031411455.1 Limisphaerales bacterium | reverse complement strand
ATCAAATCGCCGTCCGGTGCAATCAACACAAGCTACGAGGGCCTGCGCTGCAAGACTTCGGAATACAAGATCTATGCGTTCGGAACCGGAAAAAGCGAATGGGCGAAAGTGCCGGATGTGCAGTGGCGCTACATCCCCAGGGTAAGCCCGGATTTCCGTTTTGCGTTGTATAAGGATTACTTTTGCGACATCGAGGCGATCGCCGGTCGCAACGAGAAAGACCTGATCGCCAATCTTGCGGGGAATCCCCTCAAAAATGTGACCGATAAGAACCGGTAGGCTTCAGCGTAACTGATTTCTGCACTGCAACGATTTCAGAGCAGAACCAAGTTGTAGCTCCGGCACGCTCTGCGAGCTTAACCTGCTCTCCTTCGGAGATCAGGTTAGCCTGCACTGCAACCTTATTCTGCTTCAGAGCAGAACAAGGTTGTAGTTCCGGCACGTACCTTCGATACTTAACGTCGGCTGGCGCGGACGTTAGCCTTCACTGCAATCTGGTTGCCCTCTTAGAGGAGAACCAGATTGTCCCGGTGAATAAGCTCGGGCTCGTCGATATAGCCCAGGCGGGCCTCGATTTCATGGCTCGGCGACTTCAGGATCTTGCGCGTCTCGATTGAGCTGTAGTTCACCAATCCGCGCGCGATCTCATGGCCTAGCGGGTCCAGGCAGCTCACGACCTCGCCGCGCTCGAATTCTCCCGCCGCTTCGAATACGCCGATCGGCAGCAGGCTTTTTCCCTCGGTCCTGAGTGCGCGCACGGCCCCATCGTCGAGCTTGAGCTTGCCGCGGACCTGCAGGTGGTCCGCCATCCATTGTTTGCGCGCCGCGAGCGTCAATGTTTCCGCGTTGAGTTGCGTGCCGATTGCCTCCCCGGAAGCCAGCCGGACCAGCACGTTGTCTTCACGTCCTGATGCGATGATGGTGCTGGCACCGCTGCGCGCCGCTCGCCTGGCTGCGAGTACTTTCGTGAGCATTCCGCCGCTACCTATGTGGCTTCCCACGCCGCCTGCCATTGTCTCAAGGCTGGCGTCGCCGGCCCTGGCTTCCTTGATCAGTTCGGCGTCCGCATGGCGTCGCGGATCTTTGGTGTATAGACCAGGCTGGTCGGTCAGGATGACCAGCGCGTCGGCTTCGATCAGGTTGGTCACGAGTGCCGCCAGCGTATCGTTGTCGCCGAACCGGATCTCGTCGGTGGCGACGGTGTCGTTCTCGTTTATTACCGGGATGACACCCAGGTCGAGCAGGGTTCGCAAGGTCGAGCGCGCGTTAAGGTAGCGTTTGCGGTCTGCCAGGTCTTCATGCGTCAGTAAGATCTGCGCGGTATGCAGGTCGTGCTTGCGGAAACAGGATTCGTAGGCTTCGACCAGGCCCATCTGGCCGACGGCGGCGGCCGCCTGCAATTCGTGGAGCGCGTTCGGCCTGCGCTTCCAGCCCAGTCGCTGCATGCCTTCGGCAACTGCGCCGCTCGACACCAGCACGACATCCTTCTTGCGCCGTTTAAGCTCTGCGATCTGTTCGGCCCAGCGGGCAAGCGCGGCGTGGTCGAGCCCTTGGCCTTCGTTCGTGACGAGGCTGCTGCCGACCTTGACGACCAGGCGTCGCGCTTCTGCGGCGATTGATTTCATGGCTATGCGGCGCTTGCGGGTTATTCGGTATCTTCCGCGCTCTCGGCGGGTTCGGTTCGGGCGTTGCGTTGCAGGTGATCCATGATGGCGAAGGTGAGTTCGCGACCCCCTTCCCCGGTGAGTGCGGAAATGATAAAGGTTTTCTCCGGTTCGGAAACCAGGCGCGTGTACGCCGACAGGAAAGTCCGGATCCTTTCCTCGCGATCCTCGGTTGCGATCAGATCGACCTTGTTCAGGATCAGCCAGCGCGGCTTGCGAAACAGCGATTCGTCATACTTGCGCAGCTCCTCGACGATGGCGCGAGCATCATTCGCGGGATCCGCGTTCTCGTCGAAAGGCGCCACGTCGACCAGATGAAGCAGCAAGCGGGTGCGCTGCAGATGGCGCAGGAACTGGTGGCCCAAACCTGCACCTTCGGACGCGCCTTCGATCAGGCCGGGAATGTCGGCAATCACAAAGCTGCGGTTTTCGTCCACGCGCACCACACCGAGATTCGGGTGCAGCGTGGTGAAGGGGTAATCGGCAACCTTCGGCCGCGCGGCGGAGACGGAGCGGATATACGTCGACTTGCCTGCGTTAGGCAGCCCGAGCAGGCCGACATCGGCCAGAACCTTGAGTTCGAGCTTCAGGCGCCGACTTTCGCCGAGCGTGCCGGGCGTGAATTGGCGCGGCGAGCGGTTGGTGCTCGATTTGAAATGGATGTTGCCCAGCCCGCCCTGACCGCCTTTGGCGAGGACAGCGGTCTGGTCGTGAGTGGAAAGATCCGCCAGAACGTCGCCGGTCTCGATGTCAGTTA
>JANOBC010000326.1:0-2953 GCA_031411455.1 Limisphaerales bacterium | reverse complement strand
TGTTTCACGCGACTTCGAGCATCAATTCGCTCGCCCATCTTATCGGCAAGCGCCGCTACGCCACGGAAGACGACAGCCGCAACAGTTTCATCCTTGCCCTCATCACGCTCGGCGAAGGCTGGCACAACAACCACCACCGTTACATGAGCACTGTGCGCCAAGGCTTTTACTGGTGGGAAATAGACATCTCGTATTATTTGCTCAAGGCGCTTTCGTGGACTGGAATCATCTGGAACCTCAAACCCGTGCCGCTCGCCGCCTATGAAAATTCCCATCGCGTTTCTGACGCCAAACATTTTCCGCCCGCCAATTCTCATCGCGCGTGAAACGGGTCGCCATCATCGGAACCGGCATCGCCGGGCTGGGCTGCGCGCATTTCCTGCATCGTCGCTGCGACCTGACGCTCTACGAAAAAAACGACTACGCGGGCGGCCACACGAACACAGTTTCAGTCGCTGAAACAAACCGTTCCGTGCCGATTGACACCGGCTTCATGGTCTTCAACGAAGTCACCTATCCCAATCTCACGCGGCTCTTCCGCGAACTCGGCGTCGCCACCAAGCCAACCAAGATGTCCTTCGGCGTCCAGCATCTGCCGACGGGTTTGGAATTTTGCGGCACAAGCTTGAACCACATTTTCGCCCAGCGCAGAAATCTTGTCCGTCCGCGCTTCTGGAAAATGATTTTCCAAATCAACCGCTTCAATTCCGAGGCGATTGAAGCCCTCGCCACGCCGACGTTTCAAAATTACACGCTCGGCGAATACATCCGCGCCCGCAACTACGGCGATGACTTCCTGAATTTCTACCTCGTGCCGATGAGCAGTGCTGTCTGGTCCACGCCGCCGGAACTGATGCTGGAATTTCCCGCCATCGCGCTGCTGCGATTTTTTCACAACCACGGCTTCCTCGGCCTGCATACGCAGCATCCGTGGTTCACGGTAGTCAATGGAGCGAAATCCTACGTCGAAAAAATCACCGCGCCGTTCCGCGATAAAATAAAACTAAAAAATGGCGCGGCCACCGTCCGCCGCGAAAGCGGTCGTGTGAAAGTAACCGACATTTCCGGCCAGACGGAGACGTTTGACCAAGTCATCTTCGCCAGCCACGCCGATGAAACCTTGAAGCTGCTCACCGATGCCGACGAACAGGAACGCGCGCAGCTCGGCGAATTTAAATACCAGCCCAACACTGCGCTGCTGCACACTGACGCGTCGGTGATGCCCAAGACTAAATTGTGCTGGGCGTCGTGGAACTACCGCATTGACCGCCGCGCCGACGGAAAAATTGCGCCCTCGACAATTTATTGGATGAATTCTTTGCAAGGCGTTTCCGACCGGCAGAATTATTTCGTTTCCATCAACGGCGAAGATTCCGTGAATCCAAAGTCCGTGCTCAAGCGTATTGATTATGAGCACCCGCTGTTTAGTCTGGGGGCGATCCGGGCGCAAAAACTTTTGCCAAAACTAAACGAGCGCATGAACAACAACGTCTTTTTTTGCGGCAGCTATTTCCGCTACGGCTTTCACGAGGACGCCTTCGCGTCCGCGCTCGACCTGTGCCGCACGCTCACCGGCGAAAGGCTCATGGCATGAACTCCTGCCTCTACGAATGTTCCGTGATGCACCACCGGTTCGCGCCGAAGGTTCACCATTTCTCGCACGACATCTTCATGTTCTACCTCGACTTGGATGAACTGGAAACCGTTGCAAAGAAAATTTTCCTATTCGGCTACAACCGGAAAAACATTTACAGCTTCCGTGACACCGACCACGAACCGGCGGGGCAAAATCCGCTCAAGGAACGCATCGTGAATTTTCTGCGCCAAAACGGAATTGACCCCGGCCCGTTTTGCCGCGTGATGTTGCTCACGCTGCCGCGTATGCTCGGCTACATTTTTAATCCCGTCTCCATTTACTACTGCTTCGATCAGGCTGGCAAGCCAATCTGCTCCGTTGCCGAAGTTGGCAACACTTTTCGCGAGATGAAACTGTATCTCATCCGCCGCGAAGAACTCATCGCTGGCACGACGTTCGCCAAAATTGTCCCGAAACATTTCTACGTCTCGCCATTTTCAACTTTAGATTTGAGCTTCGATTTCAAGTTGAAAATTCCCAGCGACAAGCTGGACATCAAGATTGACGACCGTGATGGCGACGAAAAAGTTCTCATCAGCACGCTCGCCGGCAAACGCGCCGGACTCACCAACAAAAATCTTTGGTGGTTCACGCTCAAGTATCCGCTCGTCACGTTGAAGGTCATTTTTCTGATCCACTGGCACGCGCTGCGGCTCTGGCTCAAACGCGTTCCGTTCCATCGCAAGTCCGCGAACACTTCGTTGCAGCAAGAGGTCTTGCGCCCACACTCAACCCTCGCTTCAAAATGAATTCATCCACCGCCACCCTCAACCCCGCGCTCACCAAGCCGCGCGCTGAAAAATCCGGCGGCTTATACCAGCGCGTTGTCATGCAATCGCTGGAACAGATGACGCTCGGCTGCTTGCATCTGGAACTGCCGGACGGCACCAAGAAAATCATCGGCCAGCCGGGCGCAAAAATTTCCGCGAGCGTCCGCATCACAGACTGGGGTTTCTTCAAACGCTGCGTCCTCTTCGGCGACGTGGGCTTTGGCGAAGCCTACGTTGACGGTGATTGGGACACGGATGACATCGCCAAAGTCATTTCCTGGTTCATCCTGAACGTGGAAAATTCCCCCGCCATGTCCGGCTCGCGCGGTAAAAAATTTCTCATCAACCTGCTCGGTCACTACAACCGCATTTTGCATTTGCTGCGGCCAAATAGTTTAGCCACCAGCCGTCGCAATATCTCCGAGCATTACGATTTGGGAAATGATTTCTACAAACTGTTCCTCGACCCGACGATGACTTATTCAAGCGCGCTGTTGGAAACAGGCAGGGCGGAGCTGCCGCTCCGCTTTCATTCGGACGATTGTTG
>JANOBC010000325.1:0-18174 GCA_031411455.1 Limisphaerales bacterium | reverse complement strand
CGCGGCTCGCGAGGACGCTCGCCCCACCGCGCTTTTGAAATTGATTCATTGTCATTTTTTCGCGGACCAACCGGCATCTCGCCGGTTGCGTTTCCGCCGGGCATGAACTGGACAGGCTGGAAGCTTGTCCCACTTCAACGTGTCACTTGATCATCGAGCGTCCAGAGTTTGCGGTCTTTGCCGGCGGAACGAATCTCCATGAGTTGCGCGGAAAGTTGGTGGAAGAAAAATGGTGTGCTGTAGGTGTCAATCATTTCGCCTTTGTCGTTCACACGCAGGCCGGAGTCGGCGCGGAGAAAATTTGCCTGCTTGGGATTATTGCCGGTGAGGGCGGCGGTGATTTCGGCGTTGTCGCCCACAGGATTCTCGCCGAACTGCGCGGCGTAGTTGTGGATGAGGACGCGGGCGTTGTCCAAGACGGTGGTTGACGGCAGCGCGGGCGTCACCGGCGCGGCATCCTCCGGTGCGGGTATGAGGCTGTGCAGGTTGGTGCGGATGAGGGTGAGGTCGTTGGTGGATTCGGTGACGGCGGGGGTGTTTGATTGAATTGAGTTTTCTCCCTCACCCCGACTCTCTCCCGCTGGGAAAGGGGGGGCGGATTGGCGCGTTGCGGTGATGGTTGTGCCGTTGGTTGGCGAGGGCAGGGTGATGACTTGCGTCGCTTCTTTTTTGCCAAGCAACAGGCAAATCACGAATCCAATGGCAAGAATTACGGCCAGAACAAAATAATTTTTCATCAAATGAAATCCAGAATCGGATTGGAGTTGATGCTGCTGAAGCGTCCAAGGTTGGGGAAGACGGTGTTGATATTCGCCTGATCCACGCCAAACCAAAGCGCGAGCTTGGCGAGATACTGGTCGGTGGCGGTGGTGGGAATCCAGCGGCCGGTGCTGGTGTCATCGGGGCCGTTGACGGTGAGCGTGGGGAACGTGCCGTAGGTTTTGCCGCCCTTGACCGCGCCGCCGCAGATGAGGTGATGGCTGCCCCAGCCGTGGTCGCTGCCTTGGCCGTTACCGGGGAAGGTGCGCCCGAAATCGCTGGAGGTGAAGGCGGTGACGTTGTTCGACAACCCGAGCTGCTCCATGCCGCGTTGGAAGGCGAGCAGGGACTGGCTGATTTCCGCGAGCAGGTTCGCGTGCGCGCCGATGATGACGTTGTTGGGCGAACCGGCGGAATAGTTCGTCTGGCCGCTGTGCAAATCGTAGCCGCCGACCTGGCAGAAAAAGATTTGGCGCTTCATGCCGAAGCCGCCGCTCACCGCCGCGCGGCTGCCGGCTTCGATGAGGCGGGCGACCATTTTTAATTGTGCGCTCAAGCTGGAATTGTTCACGGTGCCGCCGTTGGGAACGCTGATGTTGGTGGGGAAGGGGTTTGTCCAATAGTTCGCGGCGGCGGTGTTGGCGATGGCGTTGTTGAGCAGTGTGCCGGTGTTGATGGAGTGCGAGGCGACGCCGGCGTAGGCGCTGGATTGCAGGTTGGTGTATTGGAGTCCCAAAATGTTCGTGAGCGCCGCGAGCCGCGAGCCGCTGACGCCTTGCAGCGCAATCGCACCGCTTGTCGAGACGGCGTATTGGGAAACGACGTTGCCGATTTCAAACGTGTTCGCCCCGGCGATGGAGACGGAGAGGGAAATGGTGTTGTTGGTGTTGGCGGCGTTCAGCAAATCGGCGCAGCGTCCGCCCCAGCCGGTGAGCGGCTGCTGGTCGGGAATGCCGGTCTGCCATTGCGTGACTTGATCGGAGTGGGAAAAAAGTTGCGGCGGACGCTTGACGGAGTTGGCGTTGTATTGGGCGCGGGTCATGGGATAGACGAGCGTGCCGACGTTGAAGAGGCCGGCCAATTTATTTTCCGTGAACAAGGTTTTGAGTTCAGGGCAAGCGGGGTGCAGGCCGAACGTGTGGCCGGCGGGGTCGGTGTAGCCGTCGAGCGTCTGCAATGAGCCGAGTGGCAGCGCGATGACGGGCGTGCGGATGCTGGCGTAGTTGTTGTATTCGGAAGCGACGGTGGGGACGATGAGGTTGTTGGCGTCGTTGCCGCCGGCGAGGAAGATGCAGACGAGCGCCTTGTAGTCGGTGACGTTGGACTGCGCGACGGCGGCGTTCATGAAGCGCAGGTCGCGAATGGCGGCGGTCATGGCGACCGTGCCGACGGCGGCGCAGGCGGCGCGGCGGATGAACTCACGGCGGGAGTAGGCGTTAAATTCTTTGTCGTTCATAAAATTATTTTTGGATCGTGAAGTCCGGCGACACGGTGATGAGGTGGGCCACGGCGCGGATGCGGTCGCGCATTTGCGCTTGCGTGGGCGGCGCGCTGAACGGGAAGTTCACCGTGTTGGTGACGTAGTTCACGATGCTGGTCTTGGCGGTGGCGGAGAGCTGGCCGGCGAGGAGGAGTGAATTTAAGTTGTCCACGAGTGCGGGGACGTTGGCGGTGGCGGTGAAGTTGGTCGTCATCCACGGGCCGACATCGAGGACAATGTCGCCATCACCGGCGGTGAAACTGGAAAGGCCGTTCGTGTTGCCGGTGTTGTTGAGCAGGCCGCTAGCGAGGAAGTTCATCTGCAACGCCACGCTGGTGTCGGAGGTGAGCTGGAATTCCGGTGTCATCAAGCCTGCCGCCGAGAGCGCGCCGGGGAAGGCGTAGTCCGGGAAGAAGAAGTTGAACACGGTGTTCGCGCTCAAAGGTGATTGCGAAAGGTTGTAAGTCGCGCCGCTGTCCGTGTAGCCGAGATTCCAAGTGCTGAAGCGCGTAACGGCGGTTCCGTTGCGCATGAGCGGCGGCGGGCTGAGCGGGTAAAAAGTAAAGCCACTCTGCGTCTGGCTGGTGGAATTGGTCGAACGGATGACGAAGTGCAGCGCGTCCGGGATGCTCACGACTTGATACTGGCCGGGCGGGAGAATCACGGTGTTGACGGGAACAAAAATTGTCTGGTTCGTCACGAGCGCGTGCGGCCCGGCGCAACTCACGGTGACATTGGTGCTGCTCTGCACGAAGCCGCTGGCGGAAATTTTGGGCAGCAAAACATTTCCCGAACGCACCGCGCCGTCCGGTGTGGACACGGTGAAGATAGTTGTCGAAGAATTCGTCACCACGAGGTAAAGCCCGCTCGCCGCGCCGCCGCTGGTGAATTGGAGATACACCGCGTTGCCAGCGACCAGGCCGTGGCTGCCGATGCTGACGGTGATGACGTTGGTGTTTTGCGAATACGTTCCGCTCGAAAGATTCGGGATGATGACGCTAAACACGTTCGAGCTGATGTAGGTGGCGGTGTAGTTCTGGTTCGGCGGCGCGGCGTTGCCGGAGGTGTCGGTGAAGCTCAACGCCACGATGTCACCGTTGTTCATGCGGTGGGGCAGGGGCGTGGTGATGAAATTCGTCTGCGTGCCGGTCTCGGAATAAGTTCCGGTTTGCGCTGGCGGCGCGGCGAACGCGCGCGACATGGCGGTGACGCGGAGGAGCGGCTCGCGCTGCTTGCCGAAGCCGGGTTGCGCGAGTAGGTCAGGGCTGCGCGCTTCGTAATCGAGGAGAATGGCTTTCACCACCGCCGACAGGTCGCCGCGCACACCGCTGCCGTTGTCGTTGAATTTTTGCACGACGCGATAGAGATAAGCGCGGCTGGGATTGCTGGTGACGAGGCGCTGGATCAACTGGCTGCAAATGAACGGCCCGACGTTGGGATGATTGAAAATGGCATCGTGCGCGAGTTCCAAATCCTGCGAACAATACTGGTCAAAGTTCGTCGTGCTGGAATTCGTCTGATTACCCCACGCGGGCGGCAACGTGACGTTGTTGAGTAGCAGTTTGGAACTTAATTCGTGATGCGTCGGCACGAGCACCATTTGGTTTGTCCAGTTCACCGAGGGACTGAAGCCGGTGGGCAGGCGGCCGTTCGCCTGGTTGGTTTGGTAATAATTCCAGCCTGTGAAGATGGCGGCAAAACCATTGATGACATTCTGGTCGTAAGTCGGCACGAGGTTGCCAGCGGAATTCAGCACGAGCGAACCGTCCGGCCATTGGCGGTTCAGGCCGATGGAGAAGAGCTGGTTGATCTCGCGCGCATAATTTTCATTCGGGTGCGTGCCGTTGACGAGGTTGCCCTTGTCATTACTCTGCATATTCAAATACACGCCCATTGCCGGCGAGAGCGTGACATCTTCAAGCAGTTGGCGGAAATTGCCGAACGCATTCGTCAGCAGCACGTCGTAGTAGTAGGCGAGCGCATCGGCGTGATCGAGCAGCGAACCGTTTTCCGAGACAACGAGAATCTCGCTCAACGCGAACGCCACACGCTGCCGCAACTGGTCGGGCGCGGTCACGGCGTTCTGCCACCACGCGTTGAACCACGTTGAGCTGGGCAGCGGATTCGACGGGTCGGCGCTCCGGTTCGTGAGCACGAGACTAAGATGCGGCGTGATGGGCAGGGCGATCTGGGCGTTGATCCAGTTGGAAAAACCGGACGCGCGCACGCTGGCAACCTCCGCGAGGCTCGCACCGAACGTGGCCTGCGTGAGGAAGCGCACCGCGCCGTTCGTCGTGCCGGAATCATCCGCGAACGCGGGCGGCGCGGGCGGCGGCGTGAAACTTTGCGAACCGCTGGCGAGGACGAAGTGGCCGCCAATTTCGCCGTTCGGAAACGCGGTGGTGTTGAGGACGATGGAGGATTTGCCTTCAATGATGGCTTCTAAAATATCCGCCGTGGAAAGCGTTCCCGACGGATCAATCGTCCACAGATAACTGCCGTCCCCTTGCGGCGTGGCGGCGGCGATGTCATAGACGAGCGTGGTCGGACTGCTCAAATACGGATCGGTATAAATGTGATCAATGTGCGTCGGCGGCAAGCCGTTCACGGAATAATTTAGCACGGCCGAAGTTCCCGCCGCGTTCACGCGCAACGTCGCCGAGCCGCCAGCGATGCTATTGACGCCCGGCAAGGCGAGCAGGTTCGCCGTGTAGAGCGTGCCGGGTATCGTCACTTGCAACGGCGTGAAATAGCGCGCGAGCAAATAGCTCGGCACGATGCCAGCGGGAACGGTATTCGTGCCGGTCGGGTCGTTCAGCCAAGCGACGGACCAGTTGTCATTGGTAGCGACGCCCGCCTTGTGGAGGACTTCGAGATAATATTTTTGCCCGGCGACCAGCGCGAGCCAGCCAGAACGCTGCGAAGGTTGCAAATTCCATTGGCGCGGCGAAGTGCCATTCTGGCCGCTGGCCGTCGGGTTGTTGGTCGGGAACACCGAGCAGCGGAGAATTTTATTTACGGGTTCGGCGTCATCGGAAATCCACAACTGCGCCGCGTCGCTGCCCGCGATCCAGAAATAATAATTCCCCGTGGTCGGCGCGATGAAGTAGCCGCGCAGACGTTCGCCGTAATTGTCGCCGTAGTTCGTGATGCCCTCGAGCGCGCCGAACGCGCCGGAGAGATTTGCCGTGGTGTCCACGGGAATGTTCGCAATGCTCGTGCCGGAAATGTTCGTCCACACTTCGCGCGAGAGCGAACTGCCGGTGTCGAAGATAGTGATGTCCACGACCGACGCGCTGACGCCGACGGCGTTGCTGGCGGTGAGCGGCACTTGAAATTCGCCCGCGAGCAGCGGCGTGCCGCTGATGAGTCCATTCGTGGGATTGAAGCCGAGTCCGGGCGGCAGATTCGTGGCGGAAAATTTTAGGGGCGAGTTGGCCGCCGTGACCGTGAAGCTGAACGGTTGGCCGAGGAAGCCGACGGCAGTGAGCGCACTCGTGATGATGGGCGGGGCGTTGGAGCCGCCGTTGAAATTGTTTGTCGGATACAGCCGATTGCTGGGGATAACTTGCTTGGATTGATTGGGGCTATACCAACTCAAGTGCGCCTGTGCCGAGCCGCCGTTTTGGAGGTATTCCAGTTTCAAGTTGTAGCGCGTTCCCGCTTGCAGCGCGATAGTTCCGGTCAGGTCGGAGGCGGACTTGGAAGCCCAGTTCGTGATGACGACCTGATTATTAACCCACAAGATGCAGCCGTCGTCCGAGTTCACTACAAAATAATACAGCTCTGAATATTGCGGCTGAACCTGCCCGGTCCAACGCACGGTGTAGAGGCCGTTGCTCAAATTGGGCGAGTTGGTTGGCCCCCAGTTAAAATCAACCACGGGATCCACTCGCTGGGCAATTGGGTTGAGGAGATTGGTGATGTTGAAGTTGTTCGCATTCGTGTAAGCCGTGCTGGAGTTGGTGAAATACTGACCGAACAACCCTGTGCCGTTGGGCGTGGCGGACGGATTGATGACAACGCTGGCGTTACTGAAAGTGCCGACGGTGTAGCGCGTGCCAGGCGATAGTTTCAGCAGCGTGATGACGGGTGCTTGCAAATTGGTATTGGCCAGCGGCGTGAGCGTGATGGTTTTGGAAAGCGTTCCGACTGGCAGTGTGAGGGAGCGTGCGAGCGGCAAGTGATCCAGACCTTCCTTGGCGCAGCCGGCGTTGGTGGCGAGCGTGAAACTAACCGTCACGGAATTCAACGCGAAGCCGCCGCGCGAAATGGTGAACAAACCGAGGTCAGTCGGCGACTGGCCGGGATCCGGTTCCACGGTAACCGGGTCGGTTGCCATCACGGTGATGACGTTTTGCTGCGCGAGCTTGTTCGTGACGAATGGCCAGTCGAGCATCGCGTTGCCATTGCCATCAAGCGTGGCGTTGCTCAAGGCGTTGCTGGGGTCGAGGCCGAGCTTGTATTCCTCCCAGTCATTCACGCCGTCGCCGTCCGTATCCACATCGGAAATCAGCACACGGTAAAATTTCATCGTCGGACTTTTCGGGGAGGGGAAGGCAAAGTTCGTTCCGGTGCGGACGACGGTGCTGGTTTCCGTCAGCCAGTTCGTGCTGCCGAGGTTAGTGACGCTTTGAAGCTGATAAAATTTTCCAAGCTGTGCGGGCATCGTGATGACTGAATTTGTGGGCGAGACGAGGAGTGGAGAAATTTTTGCAACGGAGCTGGCGCTGTTCGGATCGGTTCCGCCAGTTGCCTCGTCGGCGTTGACGACGCCATCACCGTCCGCATCGGCGGACGGCACGACGTTGGTGGCGTTGTAAAAATATTCCCAGACATCGCTCATGGCGTTGGCATTGAGGTCCACGCGCTGGGCGTTCGCGGCGAGCGTTGCGGCGAGCAGAAGAAATGTGACAGTGAAACGCGAAAGCGCGACAGCAACTTGATGGTTCATAATGCGGTGCGGCATGGGTTCTTTAGTCGCGCTCACCGTGCCTCTGGCAGTGGTGAAAGTCAAGTTTCTGCCCAGCCATGTTTATGCCAGACGTGAGGCTACGGGATGCCGTGTGACCAAATTGGAGTTGCTCGAATGAAATCGCTGCAAAAAAAAGAACGGCTGGCGTGGGCGCATCTACCAACTGACTGCCTCAAACACTGCAACTGCAACTAACCACTGACTCTGCACTAGCACTGCCTTCAACCATCAACCGACACTCGCGCTCACACCAGCCACAACCACCTTCTACCCATTTCGAGATAAGTCAATGGCTGGGATAAAAGTTTTTTGGAAAAGATTTTTTATGCGGCGGTTTGCCCTGAAAATACAACAGATAATCCAAGCCGGGCGGCGAAAATATTTTTTCTTCAACGTAAGTTCCACTCATTGACGAGGTCTTTGGGAATCTCGGAAAGAAAGCGGGACGGGGATTGGTAAATGTCTGCGCCCGACTGCCCGAAGCCGCCCCGGATGAGCGGATAGCACAAATACAATTCATTCTTCGCGCGCGTGACGGCGACGTAAAAAAGTCGGCGTTCCTCCTCTTCACCATCGCTGCTCTCGGACGAGCGCGAGGACGGAAACATTCCGTCACAAAGCATGATGACGAACACGATCTCGAACTCCAATCCCTTCGCCTGATGGATGGTGGAAAGTTTTATTTTTTCCGAATCGTCGGCATGGTCGGCTTCGGCTTCGACGTTCGTCAGCAACGCGAGTTGCGTGAGAAATTCCTCCACGGTTCCAAACTGAAACGCAAACTCCGCGAGCTGCTGGATTTCTTCGAGGCGTCGCTCGTAGTTATCGTAGGTCGCCTTCAGGTAATCGTCGTAGCCCGCGTCCATCACGAGCCGTAGCATTTTCGCCGCGCTCTTGCGAACGGCTTCACCTTCGAGCTGTGCAATGGTGGCGGTGAATTGCGCCCACGGAATGGCCGCTTTTTTGGGAACGTTCCCGATGGAATCCTGCAAGGCGATGGCGATTGGCGTGTGGAATTTTGGCGATTTGATTTCATGCAGAAAATTTTGCCACAACTTCGCCGCGCCCTTCGCCGCGATGCCGGGCAGCAATTGCACCAGCCGCTTGAAGGAAACTTCGTCCTTCGGGTTCGCCACAAATTTCAGAAACGCCGTCGCGTCCTTGATGTGCGCCTGCTCGAAGAAGCGGATGCCGCTCGTGATGGAAAAAGGAATCTGTCGGCGCGTCAGTTCCATCTGCAATTCCAGCGCGTGAAAATGCGAGCGATACAGCACGCAAATGTTGTTCAAGCTCGTGCCTTCCTCGCGCAACTCCAGCGCGCGTTGTGCGATGAAGGTCGCCTGCTGCCCTGCATCTTGGCACGCGATGAGCGCAGGCTTCACGCCGGACTTCCGCGCGGGGGAAAGTTCCTTCGCGAACTGATTCACGTTCGCGGCGATGGCGGCGTTGGCGACGTTCAGAATTTCCGGCGTGCTGCGATAATTGGTTTCAATCTTAAAAACCTTTGCGCCCGGATAGCGCTTTGGAAAATCCAAAATGTTCGCGAAGTTCGCGCCGCGCCACGCGTAAATGCTTTGCGCGTCATCGCCGACGACCGTGACGTTCTTGTGCCGCGCGGCGAGCAGGTCAATCAAGTCGCCTTGCAGCTTGTTCGTGTCTTGATACTCGTCCACGAGGATGAATTGGAAACGTCGTTGAAAATGTTCGCACACGTCAGGATGTTCCTGCATCAGCTTGAGCCAAAGCGCGAGCAAGTCGTCAAAATCCATGCCGTTCGTCGCGCGCTTGCGGGCGAGGTAACGTTTGTGCTGGTCGGCAATCTGCTCCGTAAAATCGGCGAAGTAAGAAAATTTTCCTTCAACGAGTTCCGCGATGCTCTGGTGCGTGTTCGCCGTGAGCGAGAAAATTTCATTCAACACATCCACCTTCGGAAATTTTTTATCCTTCGTGTCAATCTTCGCGTCGGCGAGGTTGGCCTTGATCAAATCCTTCGCATCATCGCGGTCGAGAATCGTGAAGTCGCGCTGGTAGCCAAGCGTGTCCGCGTGCAGCCGCAAAATCCGCGCGCCGATGGAATGAAACGTCCCGCCCCAGAGCGCGCGGAGTTCGTGGCCGAGCAATTCCGTGACGCGCTTCATCATTTCGCCCGCCGCCTTGTTCGTGAACGTGAGCAGCAAAATTCTATCCGGCGGAATTCCCTGCTCGATGAGATACGCCACGCGATACGTCAGCGTGCGGGTTTTCCCAGAGCCTGCGCCAGCGATGACGAGCGCCGGGCCGGGCGGCGCGGTGACGGCGGCGAGCTGTTGCTCGTTGAGTTCGCGCGCGTAGTCAATGTTCAGCCGGATCTCCGGCGCGAACGGCTTCAAGACATATTCGTGCGACATGGGCGCAAATTGAAAGGGCAAATGGCTACGGGCGAAAGGAAATTATTCTATCAGTGGAATCTCTCCGGCAAAACCTTGTTGCCGTAACGCCTCGAACAAAACCAGCGCCACGCAGTTCGACAGGTTCAGCGAACGTGATTCCGCGTTGAACATCGGGATGCGCAGCCAGTTTTCGCGGTGCGATTCCAGAAGTTGTTTCGGCAAACCCGCCGTCTCGCGGCCAAAAACGAGATAATCATCGGCTGAAAATTTTGCGTCGCTGTAATTTTTTCCGCCGCCACATTCAATGAACCACAAGCGTGCCGTCGCGGGAACTTTTTCCACGAAAGCATTCCAGTTTTTCCAACGATGCCATTTCACCTGCTGCCAGTAATCCATTCCCGCGCGTTTGAGTTGCGCGTCGTCCAGCTTGAACCCGAACGGCTCGATGAGATGCAGCGTCGAGCGCGTGGCCGCGCACAGGCGGGCGACGTTGCCTGTGTTCGGCGGGATTTCTGGTTCGAGCAAGACGACATTCATCGGAAAACTTTAGACAGAATTTACAGAATTAACTGAATTCAAAAAAGAATTCTGAAAATTTTGTTAATTCTGTCTCCTTTTCTGTTTTGCATAAAAAACTTTCCATAGCACCAAACCATGTGCAGGCGCGCTCATGCCGGCGGCGCGGCGGTCGGTCTTGGCGAGCATGGTTTTGATTTCGCCGGGCGGAAATTTTCCGAAGCCGACCTGCACGATCGTTCCGACGATGCCGCGGCACATCTTGTAGAGGAAGCCATCGCCCTCGATGATGAAGGTGACGTTCGCGCCGGAGTGTTTCACGTCGCAGCGCGTGAGCGTGCGCACGGTGCTGTCCATCTCGTAACTGTGCGTGGCGGCGAAGGATTTGAAATCGTGCTTGCCGACGAAGAGTTTCGCCGCTGCCTGCATTTTTTTGAAATCAAGTTTACGCGGAACGTGCCACGCGCGGCCACGGAGCAGGGGATTCATCGCGACGTGATTCCAGACGAAGTAACGATACTGCTTGCCAGTGGCATTAAAGCGCGCATGGAATTTTTCCGGCACGCGCACGGCGGAAAGCACGCGGATGTCGTGCGGCAGAAAGGCATTCAGTGCGAGCGCGATTCGCGCGGTGGTCATTTTTAATTCTGCCTTGGGAATCTCCAGATGCGCGACCATGCCGAGCGCATGGACGCCCGTATCCGTGCGGCTCGAACTGTGTAGTCGTGGCTTGCTCGGAAAATAGCGCGCGAGCACGGTCTCGATTTTCTCCTGCACGCCGGTGCCGACCTTCTGCAACTGCCAGCCTTGGTAAGCCGTGCCGTCGTAGGCGATGACGAGTTTGAATTTCAGAGTTTCCACAATTTGTCTTTAGCCACAGATGAAACACAGATTCAAAAACTGGAATTAAACGCGCCAGCACATTTTCCCCATCTGCGTTTCATCTGTGAAAATCTGTGGCTGAAATTACTGCCCCATGTCCAGATAGCTTTGCAACAGGATCGCCGCCGCCATCGCGTCCACCTTCTCTTTGCGTTTGTCGCGGCGGACGTTGGCTTGAATCATCACGCGATTTGCCATCGTGGAAGTCAGGCGTTCGTCCCACATCTTGATCGGCACGGTGATGGCTGTTTTCAAAACGCCAACGAACGTCTCCACTTTTTGCGCCGCCGGGCCGTAACTGCCGTCCATGTTGCGCGGCTGGCCGATGAGGATTAAATCTACTTCCTTCTCGCGCAGCAGCAGTTTGAGCCGTTCCAGAAAATCGGCGAATGGCTCGGCGGGAATATATTCCAGCGGCAGCGCGATGGTCTTGGTCTCATCGCTCACCGCGACGCCAATGCGTTTGGTTCCGTGATCAAGGGCGAGGATTCGCATGGCGGCAGGTTCGCAGCTTGCGGAAGAAAAAACAATTCCACTCGAAAAACTTTTCAATTGGCCGTAAACAATCCCGACCGAGGGATATGGCGGTGAAGGTGGAGCACCATGCGGCTTTCCACAGCGCGTAACCGGCGCGAAGTTTGAAAACATATTTCAATCCCGCAGTCCGTTCGTTAGCATCCGCGCCAATCGTGGCTCCAACCAAACCAAAAACCTTTATGCTCATCGCCGGTGAGGCGAGCGGGGATCAACTCGCGGCGGAACTGGCCGCCGCGCTGCGTGAAAAATCGCCGGGCGCGAAATTTTTCGGCGCGGGCGGCGCGGCCATGTCGGCGTCGGGCGTGGAGGTGGTTTATGAAATGAGCCGGTTGGCCGTCGTGGGCGTCACGGACGTGGTTAGGAATATTTTTGAGATTCGCCGCCTGCAAAAGCTACTGCTGGCCGAGGCCGTTGCGCGCAAGCCGGATGTTTTCATCGGCGTGGATTACGGCGGCTTCAATCTGCGTTTCGGTCACGCCATCAAAGAATACCTGCGGGAAAATCCGTTCTGCGACTGGAAGCCGAAAGTGGTGCAATTTATCTCGCCGCAAGTCTGGGCGTCGCGTCCCAAGCGCGCTGACCGCATGGCGCCGGATTACGATTTGCTGTTGAGCATTTTTCCGTTTGAGAAGGATTGGTATGCCCAGCGCGTGCCGTCGTTGCGCGTGGAATTTGTCGGGCATCCGATGGTTGAACGGTTTTCAAATGCGGAGTGCGGAGTGCGGAGTGCGGAGATTTCCAATTCGCCGCAGATTCTTTTGCTGCCGGGCAGTCGGCGGAGTGAATTGAAATACCACTTGCCCGCGATGCTGGGCGCGTTGAAATTGATTCGCGAAAAAATTCCGCAGGCGATGGCAAGCATGGTGGTTCCCAACGAAGTCACCGCACAACTTGCGAAATCCTTGGGCGCAGATATGACCATCCAGATCGGCAACTTGCCCGCCGCGCTCGCTGCCGCCGATGTCGCCATCGCCAAGACCGGCACGGTGACGATGGAGTGCGCGTTCTTCCGCGTGCCGACGGTGACGCTCTACAAAGGCTCGTGGCTCAACTACCAGATCGCCCGCCACTTCATCACGGTGAAGACCTTCACGATGGCGAATCTGCTGGCGGGCGAGGAAGTTTATCCTGAATTTCTCCAGCACGCGCTCACGGCGAAAAATCTGGCATGCGCCACGTTGGAATTGTTGCAGAGCAAACCGCGCCGCGAACGGATGCACGCGCAACTCGACAAAATCATCGCTTCGCTCGGTGAATCCGGCGCGACCAAGCGCGCGGCGGATGTGGTGATGAGTCTGCTGTGATTGGTGGAGCGAGACTCTGTCGAGCCCTAATATTTTTTCCGGGGCGAAGTTAGGACTCGACGGAGGCTCGCCCCGCCGAATTTTTTATGAAAGACCTCACCAGTTCGTTTTGGATCAAGTTCAAGGGAATTCTGTTCCTGCTCATCGGCCTTGTCGCGGCGGTGCTGCTGGTTCTGGACAATCTAAAATGGCAAACTGCCATTCTGCTCGCGCTCGCCATCTGGAGCTTCTGCCGGTTTTATTACTTTGCCTTTTACGTCATCGAAAAATATGTGGACGCCACCTATAAATTTTCTGGGCTGTTTGACTTCGCGAAATACTTTTTTCAAAGACGGCGTTGAGTTGGGCACGCTGCTTGACTAGAAGACGGGATGGCGAAAAATATTTTTTTAGCTATCGTTTTCGGAAATGAATCACCATCCGGTAAAATTATTCGCGGTCATTTGCTGTCTGTGGCTGGCGTCGCCATTCGGTCTGTTCGCTGAACCAACGCTGGAATCCGGCTGGGAAAATCCGCCGAACGAAGCGCGGCTGCGCGCCTACTGGTGGTGGCTGAACGGCAATGTCACCAAGGCTTCCATCACGCGCGACCTTGAACAGATGCAGGCCAAAGGTTTCGGCGGCGCGCTGCTGTGCGATGCGAATGGTGCGTCGCAGGACGGCAATGACACCGTGCCGCCCGGGCCGACATTTTTTTCGCCGGAATGGCGTGAGCTATACAAGCATACGTTGCGCGAGGCCGACCGGCTTGGCCTCAACATCAGCCTGAACATCCAGAGCGGTTGGAATCTCGGCGGGCCGGTGGTCACGAAAGATGACGCGGCAAAAAAATATGTTTGGTCGGAGCTGAAAATTTCCGGCGGAACCAATGTGGTGGTGAAATTGCCGGAGCCGAAGGCGCGGGAAAATTTTTACCGTGATTCAGCCGTCGTGGCGTATCGCGTGAAAAATTCTACCGCGCATCCGCCGCTGAAAAACTGGAAGCAGAAGGCGTTGCAAGAATCGCTCCAGCCGTTTTCCGCGCCGGATTCCTCGCCGCTCTTCGCGGAAATTCCCGCCACGCCCGGCGAGCAAGATGCTGATGTCGGCGACGTGATTGATTTGTCCGCGCAGCTTGGTGCGACTGGAATTCTGAACTGGGCCGCGCCCGCTGGCGACTGGCAGGTGCTGCGTTTTGGCTCCACGATTGGCGATCACGCCTACGTTTCCACGAGCAGTGAAGGCTGGCGTGGCTACGCGCTGGATGTTTATTCCGCCACTGCGTTTCAAAATTACTGGGACAAGATTGTGGAGCCGCTCATCACGGATGCCGAAAGCGTCGCGCGTGAAAACTCCGCACTCCGCCCTCCGCACTCCGCGCTCCGTTATCTCCACACCGACAGTTGGGAAGTGGAACTGGCGAACTGGACGCCGACGTTGCGCGCGGAATTTCAGAAACGGCGCGGCTACGATTTGCTGCCGTGGCTGCCGGTGCTGGCGGGGCGCATCGTGAATTCACGCGATGCGAGCGATCGTTTTCTGAACGACTACCGCCGCACGCTCGGCGACCTGGCGATTGACGGGCATTTCAAAATTTTCCGCGACCGCGCGCACGCGCATGGCTTGCTCATTCATCCCGAAAGCGGCGGGCCGCACGCCGTGCCGATTGATGCGCAGCAATGCCTCGGCATGGACGACGCGCCGATGAGCGAGTTTTGGGCGTGGTCGTGGACGCACCGCATCGGCGACGCGAACCGTTTCTTCGTGAAGCAACCCGCGAGCGCCGCGCACACTTACGGCCACAAGCTCGTGCTCGCGGAGGGTTTCACTACCATCGGGCCGCACTGGCAGGAAAAACTTTGGGACAACTTGAAGCCGTCGTTCGACAAGGCGTTGTGCGAAGGCTTGAATGGGCTCGTATGGCACGCGTTTGTTTGTTCGCCGGAAAGCGAAGGCATCCCCGGTCAGCAATATTTTGCCGGCACGCATCTCAATCCCAACGTGACGTGGTGGGAAAAATCCGCGCCATTCTTCAGCTACCTCAACCGCTGCCAGTGGTTAATGCAACAGGGAAATTTTAACGCTGACGTTTTGTATTTTTACGGCGACCACGTCCCGAACTTCACGCAGCACAAGCGCACGAACCCGGCGCACGTTGGCAACGGCTACGATTACGATGTCATTACCGCCGAGGCGCTGCTCGCCCGCGCGAGCGTTAAGGATGGAAAAATTGTTCTGCCGGACGGCATGAGTTACCGCTTGCTGGTGTTGCCGGAGCGAGACCAAATTTCGCTGCCGGTGCTGGAAAAAGTTTCCGAACTGGTAAAACACGGCGCACGCGTCATCGGACCAAAACCAGTGCATTCCGAGTCGTTCAAAGATTCCGCGCAGGCAGATGCCGCCGTGAAAAAAATCGCCGACGAATTGTGGGACGGTTCCGGCCCAAGCCATGTCATCACCGGCAAGACCGAGCAAAAGGCGCTGCTAGACGACGGTGTTTTTCCCGACTTCGAGTTCTGGGGTGAAATGAAGACGGACATAGATTTCATCCATCGCACATCCGCTGACGCTGAAATTTATTTCATCGCCAACCGTTCGACGAACGCGATTGCCGGCGTCTGCAATTTGCGCGTTGCGGGCAAGGCTCCCGAACGATGGAACCCGGTGACGGGCGAGCACTGTAACGTGACGGCCTACTCGGATCCCAGCGGGCAGTTGACGATGGTGCCGTTGGAGTTCGGCCCTTGTGAATCGTGCTTCATTATTTTTCGCCAGCCCACCCGGCTCCCATCCGCAAGTTCCATCGGCAATGTCCTCACTGAATTCAACAGCCGAAAGTTCAAGGTGGTGCGGGAAATTTCCGGCGCGTGGACGGTTCACTTCGATCCGAAATGGGGCGGGCCGGAGTCAGCGCAGTTCGATTCGCTCGTGAGCTGGCCAACGCGAACGGAGCCGGGAATAAAATTTTACTCCGGCACGGCGACGTATGAAAAAACTTTCGACGTTGCTTCATCGCAATTCACGAATCACTCGTCACGCATCATGCTCGATCTCGGCAGCGTCCGCGAACTCGCCGAAGTGAAGGTGAACGGCAAATCCTGTGGTATCGTCTGGTGTCCGCCGTTTCGGGTAGACGTGACTGGGGCGCTGAAGTTCGGCGAAAATAAACTCGAAGTCGAGGTCGTGAATTTCTGGCCGAACCGCATCATCGGCGACGCAAGTTTGCCGAAGGAGCAGCGGCTCACGCGCACAAACATCCGCAAGCTCACGGCCAAGACGCCGCTGGAAGATGCGGGATTATTCGGGCCGGTGAGGTTGATGGTGGAGCAGCGGTGAAATTGGCGCGAAGCTGGTGGGGTTGGTCGCGCTGCAAATTTTTTTGCCTGCACTGCAGGCAGGCTTCTCCCTCGCCCCTCGGAGGGGAGAGGGCCCAGGGTGAGAGGTGAAATTACACCAGAGGCACGCGCGTTTTTGTCAGTCACCGGCAATAATTCCACCTCTCATCCTCAATCCTTCTCCCCTCCAAGGGGAGAACGAGGCCGTCGCCGTCGCTTGACGCTGCGCTTGGCGACGGGGTTTTCGCAGCGCGACAAACCCCACCGTTTTATGAATAAAATTCCGTTTCAGAAATTTGTGCAAATTTTTGAAATTCGTGTCGGTTTTATCTGTGTTCGTCTGTGTTCATCCGTGATTGAAAATATTTCTTTCCAGAAAAAATGAGTTGCGCAACCGGCGTCACGCGGCTTAAAGATTGGCACAACGCATGGGCAAAGCACTCATCATCGCGGAGAAACCGTCGGTCGCCAGCGACATCAGCAAGGCGCTCGGAAAGTTTCAGAAACATGACGATTATTTCGAGAACGACGACTACGTCATCTCGTCGGCCGTCGGCCATTTGCTGACCATCGTGCCGCCGGAAGGCGTCGAGGCGGCGCGTGGTAAATGGACTTTCAAATGTCTGCCCGTCATCCCGCCGCATTTTGATCTGGAGCCAATTGAGAAGACCAAGAGCCGTTTGAGTGTGCTCAAAAAACTCATTAAGCGCGACGACGTGACGGCACTGGTCAATGCGTGCGACGCCGGGCGGGAAGGCGAATTGATTTTCCGCAACATCGTTCGCTACACGAAAGCCAAGCAACCCATTCAGCGTCTTTGGTTGCAATCCATGACGACGGCAGCGATCCGCGAAGGTTTTGCGTCCTTGAAGAGCGATGAATCCATGCAGCCGCTCTCTGACGCGGCGACGAGCCGCAGCGAGGCTGACTGGCTTGTGGGCATCAACGGCACGCGCGCCATGACGGCGTTCAATTCCAAGCTAGGCGGCTTTTTCAAAACGACTGTCGGTCGTGTGCAGACACCGACGCTGGCGATTCTCGTCGAGCGCGAGGCGAAGATTCGCAAATTTATTCCGCGCGGTTACTGGGAAGTTCTCGGCACGTTCGATGCAGCGGCGGGACAATACGCTGGACGTTGGTTCGATGAAAAATTTTCCAAATCGGATGATGACGAACAACTTCGCGCCGAGCGTGTCTGGGACGCGGCGAAAGCGGAAGCCATCAAAGCAAAATGTCTTGGCAAGCCCGGCATCGTCACTGAAGAAAGCAAGCCGACGACTTCGATGTCGCCGTTGCTCTACGATTTGACCAGCTTGCAGCGCGATGCGAACTCGCGTTTTGGTTTTAGCGCGAAAAATACTTTAGGCCTCGCGCAAGCGCTTTACGAAAAGCACAAGGTGCTGACGTATCCGAGAACAGATTCGCGCGCGTTGCCGGAAGATTATATCAACACGGTGAAGGACACGTTGAAGATGCTCGGCGACGTGACGGGCTATTCGGCGTTCGCTGATCAGATTCTCAAAGCCGGCTGGGTGCATCCGAACAAACGCATATTTAATAATGCGAAGGTCTCGGATCACTTCGCGATCATCCCGACACAACTCGCGCCGAAATCGTTGAGCGAGCCGGAGCAGAAACTTTACGACCTCGTCACGAAGCGCTTCCTCGCGATTTTTTATCCGGCGGCGGAATTTTTGGAAACGAACCGCATCACGCGTGTCGAAGGCGAGCCGTTCAAGAGCGCGGGCAAAGTTTTGGTCAGCCCCGGCTGGCTCACGGTCTATGGCAAGCAATCGGATTCCGATGAGACGCCGAGCCTCGCGCCGGTAAAAGCGGGCGAGACGGTCAAGACCGCGAACATTGAGGTCAAAGAAAACGTCACCAAACCGCCGGCGCGGTATTCGGAAGCCACGCTGCTCTCCGCGATGGAAGGCGCGGGCAAACTCATTGACGACGACGAACTGCGCGAGGCGATGAGCGAGAAAGGTCTCGGCACGCCCGCCACGCGCGCGGCGACGATTGAAGGTTTGATTTACGA
>JANOBC010000324.1:0-2697 GCA_031411455.1 Limisphaerales bacterium | reverse complement strand
GCTTGTCCCGGCCATCCACGCCTTTCTTTCAAATCAGCGATGGGTACAAATCATCCCATTCGCGATTGAACCCGCTGATCGTTTCAATATGCACCGGAATCCCCGGGCATAATTCCACGAACCGTTTGAAGTAAGCTTTTGTGTCGGTGTTCCCATCTCCCATCGCGCACCATTGCACCACTAGACGAGTTTTCTGCCTGTTCGCTTTTTCCATTTCCGTCGCGGAACTAAACCAATCATTATCTGTCCATGTCCAAAGCAAAATTATTCTCCGTTTTCTCCGCCGCGATGTTGTTTGCTGGCTCCGCCCACTCCCATCCGTCCGCGCCGCGCCATACCTTCGCCATCGGCACGAATGATTTTCTGCTCGACGGTCAGCGCCTGCAAATCCGCTGCGGTGAAATCCATGCCGCGCGCGTGCCGATGGAATATTGGCGGCACCGTTTGCAGATGGCCAAGGCGATGGGCTTGAACACGGTTTGCGCGTATCTCTTTTGGAATCTCCACGAACCCCACCCCGGCGAATACGTCTGGACCGGTCAGGCGGATGACGCGGAGTTTTGCCGCATCGCGCAAGAACTCGGTCTATGGGTCATCCTGCGCCCCGGCCCGTATGCCTGCGCGGAATGGGAAATGGGCGGCACGCCGTGGTGGTTGCTAAAACACGATGACATCAAACTCCGCAGCCGCGATCCAAATTATATCAACGCGGTAAAAAGTTATTTGAAGGAAGTCGGTCGCGTCCTCGGGCCGCTGCAAATCACGCATGGCGGCCCGATCATCATGGCGCAGGTGGAAAATGAATACGGCTTCTTCGGCAAAGACGCTGCCTACATGGATGAAATCAGAAAAGCCTTGGTGGACGCGGGTTTTGACATTCCACTGTTCCAATGCAATCCGCCCGACCAGATGAAGAATGGACTGCTCCCGGATTTATTTCAGGCCGGAAATTTCGGCAGCGACATCGAGAAAAACTTTGCCAAGGTTCGCAAGATTCAAAAGACGGGACCGCTCATCTGCAGTGAATTTTATCCCGGCTGGTTCGACACTTGGGGTCAGCCGCATCACACCGGCAAGCCGGAAAATTATCTCCCCAACCTCAAGCTAATGCTCGACATGGGCGCATCGTTCAGCATCTACATGGCGCACGGCGGCACGACGTTTGGTTTGTGGTCCGGCTGTGACCGCCCGTTCAAGCCAGATACGTCGAGTTACGATTACGACGCGCCCATCAGCGAAGCCGGCTGGGCGACGCCGAAATTCTTTGCGACGCGCGAGATGTTTTCCAAATATCTTTTGCCGGGTGAAAAAATCCCGGAGCCGCCTGCGGCGAATCCCGTGATTGCGTTTGCGCCGGTGGAATTAAAAGAGGTCGCTCCCATCTTCGACAACCTCCCTGCCCCGCTGAAAGACGCCACGCCGCGCAACATGGAAGCCTACAATCAGGGCTACGGCTGCATTTTGTATCGCACGAAAATTCCGGCGGGCGCGGCGACCACGCTGGAAGCGGCGGCGATTCACGACTTCGGTTTTGTTTTTGTGGACGGCCAGCGCGTCGGCATTCTGGACCGGCGCAGCGGCAGCGCGAAAATTAATTTACCCGCGCGCGAAAAAGAAGCGCAGCTCGACATTATCGTCGAGCCGCAAGGCCGCATTAATTTCGGGCCAGAGATGGCTGACCGCAAAGGCATCATCGCGCCCGTGAAACTCGGCGATGAAGTTTTGACGGGCTGGGAGATTTTCAACCTGCCGCTCGATGAAAAAATGCTGGCGGGGTTGAAATTCACGGATTCAAAACCAACCGCGAACACACCGGCGTTCTGGCGCGGCACGTTCACACTGGAAAAAGTCGGCGACACGTTTTTGGATTTGCGCGTCTGGGGCAAGGGCGATGTGTGGGTGAACGGTCATTGCCTCGCTCGCTTCTGGAACATCGGCCCGTCGCAAACCGCCTACGCGCCCGGCTGCTGGCTGCGCGCGGGCAAAAATGAAATCGTCATCCTCGACACACTCGGCTCGGCCAACCACGTCGTCGCCGGTTTGGAAAAACCAATTTTCGACGAACTGCATCCTGAAAAAGATTTTGCCCAGACGCATCGCCCGGCGGTGAAATTAAATCTGGATTCCGCGACGCCAGTTCACGCCGCCGCGTTCGCGCCGGGAAAGGACACGCAGGAAATTAAATTCGCCGCGCCCGCCACGGGAAAATTCTTCTGTCTCGAATCTCTGAACGCTCACGATGGCAAACCATTCGCCGCTGTCGCCGAACTGGATTTGCTCGACGCCTCCGGCAACGCCATCAGTCACAACGGCTGGACGATTGCCTATGTGGACAGCGAAGAACACAACGGCGAAGACGGCGCGGCGGAAAACGCGATTGATGGACAGACAGCGAACTTCTGGCATACGGAATGGAAAAATAATTCACCAGATCATCCGCACCGTTTGATTTTGAATCTCGGGCAGGCGCAAAAAATTTCCGGCTTCCGCTACGTCCCACGCCAAGGCAACGGCGGCGGACAGATCAAGGACTACCGGATTTTCATGGGCGATAATCTGGTGGGACGCAGTGATTCAAACTGAAAATTATTGTCCGTGGTTTGGCTCACAAACCATCACCACCGAAGGCAGCGGGACAATTTGGTGGGGCGAGCGTCCTCGCGAGCCGGGCATCGCCAGACCAAGCGGCTCGCGCGG
>JANOBC010000323.1:0-1707 GCA_031411455.1 Limisphaerales bacterium | reverse complement strand
AGATGTGGCCCGTGCTGCTCTCGGTATTTCTCGGGATGCCGTCGGCGCTCAAATCTTTGATCGGTTCACCTTTGTAATCCGGCCAACCGCCAACTTCGCTGGGATCAGTGACGAATCCTTTGGTGACATACTCGGCCAGTTCATCCGTCCACTTTTGAGCATAGCCATAGAATTTCGCCTTCTCTTGCGAGCCTTTGGCAATCGTCATCGGCGGAATGACGCCGGTGCGGACTTCCTTGATGATGCGTTCATCCACCGGATCGCGGCGCGGCAACGTTGCGCCGACGTTGGCGAGAACATATTTGTAAGCGTCTTTCGCGGACTGGATTTCCAGCGGCGCATGTTTGAACGGCTCGTTGACGCGGATGGAGGTCAGCGCTTCCTCCTTTGACTTGACCACGAATTCCAAGGCCGCCACTTGGGCCTTGGCCTTGGCCACGAAAACTTCTCGTTGGGCGGGATCTTTTGGCGCGCCAGCCAGCAGCTCCTGGAGTTTTTCCTCGGGTGTAGTGACGGCCGGTTGCACGCCGCCAGCCCAGTTGTCCTTCGTCACACCGTCGCAACCCTCGACGACGTTGCCGTTGACGTAAGCTTTTCCGAAGTGATTGACCACGGTCTTGCTGCGCTCGGATTCAGGCTTCAGCAGGCGAAAGACAACCTGGCTGTCAGGAGTGCCAGGCCCGGGTTTGAAATAATTGTTGATGATGTTGTAAAGGCTCATGTGGTCGCCGCCGTCCACCGTGCGATGGCGATAGTTGAACAGGACGTTGTTCACGAACGTGAAATCGCCATACATACCAACGCTCGGATTGCGTCCCGTATTACACGCCCAGAGGTTGTGATGAAACGTGCTGTTCAATCCGCCAATCGTCGAGCCGAAGGCGTGGTGAAAAATATTGAGCGACTCGGAGGAGATGCAGTTTTGAATCGTGACGTTGACGGTAGGCAGCTTCAGTTCCTTGCCGCCTTCGGGGGGCTGATACATGTGGCGATACATCGAGAGATTTTCATCGAGGCTCCATGAAGTCGAGACGTGGTCAATGATGAGATTACCAATCGGATTGCCACCGAGCGAATCGTCGCGGTCAGCAGGATCGGTCTTGCCGCGACGGAAGCGCAAGTAACGGACGATGACGTCGTGCGTGTTGATCTCAACCGTGTTGCCCGCGAAACAAATGCCATCACCCGGCGCGGTGTTGCCGACGATGGTGATGTAGGGCGCGCGGATGCTGATGGGTGCGTTGAGGCGAATGATGCCCGCGACGTTGAAGACGATGATACGCGGACCACCTTGCTCGCACGCCTCGCGGAAACTTCCCGGCCCGCTGTCGTTGAGGTTGGTGACGATGATGACTTTGCCGCCACGTCCGCCAAAGGAATACATCCCGCCGCCCTGCGCGCCGGGGAACGCAGGGATTTTCGCCTGCGGCAAATCCTCGGGCTTGCCCGCGCCAGGAATGTAGGGCTTGCCCTTCTTGGCCCACGCTTCGATTTCCGGCATCGCCCGCGCGAAGGCTTCATCGGAAAGTTTGACGGCGGCGGCGTGTTCAGCGCGGGCTTTTTCCATGATGTCGCCAGGAACTTTCGGATAGCCCTGGGCGTGGGCGGAAATTTCCAGCGAGAGGCACGCTAGGAGAAGCAGCGAGATTTTTTTCATGGGGAATTATTTTTTGGCCGCGAGCGAATACTCGCCGACGAGGGCGTTCA
>JANOBC010000322.1:0-4125 GCA_031411455.1 Limisphaerales bacterium | reverse complement strand
ACACACTACTCCCCCTTTCACCTTTTCTCCCTTTCTCCCCAGCGGCCCCGCCAGCAACCCGACCATCCGAACCTAATGAACTTTTCAGTCTTACAGTTCCCCGCCAGCAACTGCGACCAGGACGCCGTCCACGCCGTCCGCCTGCTCGGCCATTCCGCACGGCTCGTCTGGCACAAGGATGCTTTGCTTGGCGACACCGACTGCGTCATCGTGCCCGGCGGTTTCAGTTACGGCGATTATTTGCGCTGCGGCGCGATCGCGCGGTTCAGCCCGGTGATGCAGGCCGTGAAACAATTCGCCGACAACGGCGGCCTCGTCCTCGGCATCTGCAACGGCTTTCAAGTCCTCACCGAAGCCGGCCTGCTGCCCGGCGCGCTCATCCGCAATCGCGATCTGCAATTCCACTGCGAAAATATTTTCCTCAAGACCGCCACGCCCGACTCTCCGTTCACGAGCCAGATTCCGGCGGGAAAAATTCTGCGCGTGCCCATCGCCCACGGCGAAGGCTGCTATTTTGCCGACGAAGAAACGCTCGCGAAGCTCAAGGCCAACAATCAAATCCTCTGGCAATACTGCGACGCGACCGGAAACCTGACCGACACCGCGAATCCCAACGGCGCGCTGCAAAATATCGCCGGCATCTGCAATGAACGCCGCAACGTGGCCGGCCTGATGCCGCATCCCGAACGCGCCTGCGAACCGCTTCTCGGCAGCGACGACGGCAAATGGATTTTTGAAAGCATCTTCGCCGCGCTCAAAAATAAAACCGTCGCGCAAGCGGCTTGAGTTCCCGTGAGTGTCAAACCGACCAAGAAAAAAAGTTCTGCCGTAGCCCGCGTAAATAAAAGCGGGGCAAAGTCAGATTATCGCAACTGGTCTGGCGGCATCGCTGCCTTACTTGAAGAAGCCCGTCAACAATCCGCCCGTCACATCAACGCAATTCTGACGGCAACCTACTGGGAAATTGGACGGCGCATCGCAGAATATCTCCAAGCCGGTGAAGAACGCGCAGACTATGGCGATGAAATGCTGGAGCGTCTTTCTTGCGATCTGACGAAGAAATTTGGCCGAGGTTTTTCCCGCCCAAATCTTCAACAGATGAAGAAGTTTTATCAGCAGCATCCGACGGAAGAGATTTGTCAGACACTGTCTGACAAATTCAGCCGCCAAGGTTTGCCCGCTTTTTTTCAGTCGGTGTCTGATAAATTTCTACTGCCCGCAAAATGTCAGACACTGTCTGACAAATCTTCCGGCCAACAAATTTCGCAGACAGTGTCTGCGAAATTGGAAATCTGTGGGACAGCGTCCCACAAATCCGCCACGCCAATTTACGCGACAGCGTCGCGTATTTCAGAGGTTGATTTGGCACTTTACCTGGAAGCCCTCTGCCACGCTTTCTTACTCTCATGGTCGCACTATGTCCGCTTGCTTTCCGTGGAGCAGCCGGAGGCGCGCAAGTTTTACGAGACGGAATCCTTGCGCGGCGGCTGGAGCGTGCGGCAGTTGGATCGGCAGGTCAGCACGCTGTTTTACGAACGCACCGCGCTCGCGAAGAACAAGGCCAGGCTGCTCACCACCGGCGCGAAGGCGCGTCCCGAAGATGCCGTGAGCGTCGAGGAAGAAATCAAAAGCCCCTACATCCTGGAATTTCTCAACCTGCGCGACGACTACGCCGAAAGCGATCTGGAAGACGCGCTCGTTCGTCATCTCGAAGCGTTTTTGCTGGAGCTGGGAAATAATTTCACCTTCGTCGCGCGGCAGAAAAAGATTCGCGTCGGCAAGCAATGGTATCGCATTGATCTGTTGCTGTTTCATCGCCGGCTGCGCTGCCTGTTCATTTTCGATTTGAAGCTGGGCCGCTTCACGCACGCGGACGCGGGGCAGATGAATTTGTATGTCAACTACGCCGCCGAGCATCTGACGCTCAAGGACGAGAATCCGCCCGTCGGTTTGATTCTGTGTTCCGAACATGACGAAGCCGTGGCGCGCTATTCGATGGGCAACGTGACGAACAAAATTCTCGCCGCTCAATACAAGCTGGCGTTGCCCGACCCACGCCTGATCGAAAAGGAAATTGAGAAAACGCGCCGGATGCTGGAGTTGCGGGTGAAACTTGGGTATAAATTTCCGGCGGCGAAAACCAAACAAGCTTATGCCTGTTAACATTTATCAAATTGCAAGAAAGCTTGGCGTTGAGAACAAGGTTGTTTTGCAGAAAGCAAAAGAACTCGGCATTCGTCAGGCAAAAGTCCCAAGCAGTTCAATCGATAAAATAACAGGAGAATTTCTTGAGCAAGAGTTGGTAAAGGCGATTGCCGAAAATCCCTCGCTAAAAAAACCGATCATTCAAAGCCCGCCGACGGAGCAGATTCTTCAAGAATCAAATCTTCAATGGAGACCCATTGAAGATTTGCCCGCGAACAAAAACACTTTAAGCAGTCCCGAGATTGTTGCCTTGGTAAAAGCTTGGCACGATCAGGCAGACGAACTGAGGGAAAAGGAGTCTTACCAAACATTCTTGATGCAGCTCCGACGTCAGTGGGCTATTGAGACTGGAATTTTGGAACGGCTTTATACCCTTAGTGACGGCGCGACGAAAACGCTCATTGAGAAAGGCCTAGATGCCACATTCTTTTCTCACGATGATAAAGAAAAGCCGCCCGGTGAAGTTTTAAGCATCATCCGCGACCAGCATCAGGCCATTGAGGGCTTATACGATTTTATTTCAGGAAACAGACCGCTGGGGACGAGCTATGTGAAGGAGCTTCATGCTGTCCTGACTGCGCACCAACACACTTACGAAGCGGTTGATACGCTCGGCCAGCGTGTGACTCCAGTTCTTCCACACGGCGAATGGAAACAATTGCCAAATAGCCTAGATGCGAAAGAAGGCATTCAATTTTGTCCGCCCATTCATGTTGATTCCGAAATGGAAAAACTCCTACGACTTCATGCTGAACATGAAACCACTGGAGTTCCGCCAAATGTTCAAGCGGCTTGGCTGCATCACCGATTTACACTAATTCACCCGTTCACAGACGGAAATGGCCGAGTGGCAAGGTGTCTTGCAACTCTTGTATTCCTAAAAGCAAATTGGTTTCCGTTGGTAATCACACGAAACGAACGAGAGCCATACATCGCAGCCTTGCGTCATGCAGACCAAGGAAACTTAAAACCGCTCGTAGAGCTTTTTGATAATCTACAATCGAAAGCAATTCACCAAGCGTTTAGCTTAAGTGAGGAGACAATTCAGGAAACCCTTGCCTTGAAGGGAATACTTAAGGCGGCAAAGGATAAATTCCAGAAGTTGCGAGATGAGCAAGAAGCGCTCAAAAAGCGGGTCTTGAAAATTGCAGACGCGCTACATGCTGACGCTCTTCACCGACTGCGAGAAGTGGCCAAAGATGTTACAAAGGCAATACGAACTGAAGGTCCAGATTTTCACGCTCATGCAGCAGGTGCAAGCAATGGCAGTCCGAAAGATGATTATCACAACTTCCAGATAATCCAATACGCCAAGTCGGCGCAATATTATGCAAATCGTTCGGTTTATCGAGCTTGGGCTACATTGACCGTTCACACGAAAATTAAAACCGAGATTCTCTTTGCGTTTCACGGGATCGGACGCTCAACAGGAGTTCTTGTGTGTTCGGCGATGGTTTACAACAGGCAAACGTCTGATGATGGAATAGATTCAGTCATCGGCACAGTTGAGCCTCTTTCTGTTGCTCCCTTCTCTTTTACTTATTCAGAAAATCCATCAGAAGTTACAAAGCGTTTTAGCCGTTGGCTTGAACACAGCATAGTGCAAGGTTTGGCCTATTGGCAAAAGAACATCAGCGTTTAGAATTTTAATTTCCCATGACCGAACCCGCCATCACCCCAGAGTTGGTTGCCAAGCACAACCTCACGCCGGAAGAATACACCCATGCCGTGGAAATCCTCGGCCGCACGCCGAGCTACACCGAGCTCGGCATCTTTTCCGTGATGTGGAGCGAGCATTGCAGCTACAAAAACACCAAGCCGCTGCTCAAGACCTTCCCCACCAAGTCGCCCAAGATTCTCGTCGGCGCGGGCGAGGAAAACGCCGGCATCATTGACATCGGCGACGGCATCGCCATCGCG
>JANOBC010000321.1:0-12360 GCA_031411455.1 Limisphaerales bacterium | reverse complement strand
GCGGCGGACGATTTTCACGGCGCGGCGGAATTGAATCCGGCGGACACGAACGCGGCGCATAATGCCGAAGTGGTGGAGCGCGAGATTGCGAAGCTGGTGGACACGTTGCGGATGATGCAGCAGATGGCGGGCAAGATGGGGGGGCAGAAAGATCAACTTGGAAAAATGCTGAGCCAGTTGAAGGGAAAAATTCCCGCGCCCGCCGCGCCGCCCGGCGGCAAGGGCGAGGGCGAGGAGGACGAGGACGGCAGCGGCAAGGGCGACGTGAAACCGGAATCGCTGACTGGCAAAGAGGAAAATGCCGGGCGCGAGGGTGAGCAATTGTCCGCCCCTATGTCGCCGGATCAGGCGGGGCAGATGCTCGATGGTCTGCCGGTGGACACGAGCAAGCGTCTGCCGATGGGCGGCGACAAGGAAGGCAAACCGGCGAAGGAGAAGAACGGGCGGAACTGGTGAGATTGAAATGCGATTTTTTCAAACAACATTTTTTTTGCTGGCGATTGCGTCCGTGACGCTGCGCGCGCAGTTGCCGCAGCAGTTGCCGCCGGGCGTGGTGGCGCAGATGCTGCAGCCGCAGCCCACGGTGGACGTTTCGCAATCGGAAAACATTTCGACGACGGCGGCGTTTGATCCGCCCAGAGTGCGTGTTGGTGAAAAAACTTTTTACCGGGTCAACGTAGATGCCACGCAGAATTCCATCGAGTGGCCGGAAGAAATCACTGCGCCGGCTGAATTGAGATTTGCCGTTGGTGTGCGCGGGCAGATTTCGCGGATGGACGGCAATAAGTTTCATCCGCTGACCTCCTTTGTTTATGAAGTTGTGGCCTTGGCGAAAGGGCAGTTGACGGTTCCGACCTTCACCGTTTCTGTGGGCGGGCGGCGCGTGGAGATCCCGGCGACGACGCTGGAGGTGGGGGAAAGCAGTTCGGTTCCGGCGGCAGCCGGGCGACGATTGTTGCTGGAAATTTCGGAGACGAATTTATTTTTCGGCCAGCCGTTCCGCTTGCGCGTGCTGCTGCCGGTCGGCGCGGGTAATGAAATCGAGGCGTTGCGCGAGGTGCAGATCAACGGAGCCGGGCTGATGACGGATAAAATTTCAACGCGCTTCGCGGTGGAGACGGTGAACCGCGACGGACAAATGAAGCCGGCGTTCGTTTATGAAACGGTCGCGACGCCGATGGCGGCGGGCGCGCTCGCGGTGTCGGCGCAGGCGTTCACGGCGGGGCGCGATTTTGGCGGGCCGATTGCCATCAGCGGGCAGGTGGTGATTGGTGGCGGGCCGCCGAAATATGTTTTGCTCGTCTCGGACACGCTAAAGCTGAACGTGCATCCGCTGCCGACCGACGGCGAACTGCCGGGCTTCACCGGCGCGCTGGGGAAATTTCTCGCGGACACGCCGATGCTGGCGACGAACCGGCTGCGCGTGGGCGAACCGGTGCATCTGCGGTTTGCGTTTGTGCCGCAGACGCCGCTCACGCGCTTTGTGCCGCCGTCGCTGCCACGTTCGCGCGACTGGCAGATCATCGCAGACAATCCACCGGGCAACGGCGTGACGCTGATTTCGCTGACGGACGAGGCTACGAACACGCCGGCGATTCCGTTTAGCGCGTTTGATCCGGCGACGAAAAAGTTTTATGATCTGACGATTGCGGCATTACCGGTGACGGTCAGCGCTGAAGGTTTGCCGATGCAATTAACCGCGTGGAATTCCGATGAAAAAAATTCTGCGCCGCTAAAATTGAGCGGACTAGCAGCGCTACCCGGGAAAACCGTGGCGAGCTTGAAGCCGCAGCAATTGCAGGGCTGGTATGTGTTTCTCGCGCTGCTGCCGTTGTATGTTTTTTTCCGCATCTGGCAATGGGATGAGCGGCGGCAGTTTCTGGAGGCGCATCCGGAAATCGTCCGGCGGATGAAGGCGCAGAAAGATTTGCGTGTGGAGAAAAATAAATTGCGCGAAGCGGCGGCGGCGGGCGATGCGGAAAAATTTGTGCGCCACGCGGCGGCGGCGTTGCGGATTGTGGTCGCGCCGCATTTCCCGGCGGATGACCGCGCGTTGGTGGGCGGCGATGTTTTGTCGCAGCTCGATGAGGCGGAACGCAGCGGGGTAGCGGGTGAAACCGTGCGGAAAATTTTTGCGGCGGCGGACGCGCAGTTTGCGGGGGCGAAGAAGGAGCCGGTGGATTTGCTGGGGATGAATTCAGATTTGCAGGCAGTGCTAGAAAAACTGGAGGAGAAGTTGTGAGAACGTTTTCTTTTCAAAATTTTGTTTTCTGGCGCGCGGTGAAAAGCGGCAGAGGGCTGCCGCACTCCAAGACGCTGGCGCGCGGGCGGTGGTTTTCAAAATTCGCGGAGCGTCGTGTAGTGCGTCAGCCCTCTGCCGAGTTGGTCATGGCGTTGTTTTTTTTCAGGGCCGCATCGCATGCGGCGACGGATGATTTTTTTGCGGATGGTCTGATGACCGCGCGGGCGGGAAATTTTGCTGAAGCGGCGGCGGCGTTTGAAATTGAATTGAAGCGGCAGCCGTCGTCCGGCGCATTGGTGAATCTGGGGATCGCCGAATGGCAGCGCGGGCGCGCGGGCGCGGCGATGCTGGCGTGGGAGCGTGCGGTTTGGATTGATCCGTTTGACGAGCGGGCGCAGCAGAATTTGAAATTCGCGCGGGCGGTGGCGCAGGTGGACGCGCCGGAATTGCGGTGGCACGAAACGGTTTCGACGTGGCTGCCGGGCAACTGGTGGCTGTGGGTGGCGGGCGCGGGTTTGTGGCTGGCGGCGGGCGCGCTGGTGCTACCGCGCGTCTTCCGCCGGAAAAAATCCAGCGGGCTGCAAATGCTAGTGGCGTTGGGAGCTGGTTTTTTTATTTTTGCGCTGGTGGCGAATGTCGGCGTGGTGAGCCGCACGGATATCGGTTTTGTTTTGCGGAAGAATACGCCGCTGCGGCTGACGCCGACGGGCGGGAGTGAATTGATTTCCATGCTGCCGGCGGGCGAACCGGTGCGACGGGTGAGGTCGCGCGGGAATTATTTTTTCATCCGCACGCCGATGGCGGCGGGGTGGGTGGAGCGAGGGCAGGTGGGAATGGTGAATGAGTGAGCACCGGGGCCGTCAACGTTTTGCGGCTGTTTTCTTTTGGTGTTCCAACTTGAAACTTTTCCGCCGCCGTTTGAAACTTCGCTGATGCAGTTGCCCGCGGATTATCACATGCACACGCCGCTCTGCCGCCACGCGGCGGGTGAGCCGGTGGATTACGCACGCCGCGCGGTAGAATCCGACCTGCCGGAAATCGGTTTCTCCGACCATTCGCCGATGCCACGCGATGACTTCGACAACTGGCGCATGTTCGACCGGCAGTTGGATGAATACGTCGCGAAGGTTCAATTCGCGCAAAAGGAATTTCCGCAGCTCACGATCAAGCTCGCGTTGGAGGTGGATTATCTGCCCGGCCACGAAGATTGGATTCGCCAACTGGCGGCGCGGCATCCGTGGGATTATTTCATCGGCAGTGTGCATTATATTTCCGAGTCGTTCGACATTGATAATCCGGCGAAACTTTCTGAATGGAAGCAGCGCGACGCTTTCGAGGTGTGGACGGCGTATTTTGACCGGCTGACGCTGGCGGCGGAATCGAAGTTGTTCGACATCATCGGTCACGCGGATTTGCCGAAAAAATTCGGCATCCGTCCCACGCAGGATTGCACGCCGCTCTACGAAAAATTTCTTGATGCCGTGGCGAAGGCGAACATCGCCATCGAATTGAATACCGCCGGGCTGCGGAAAGACTGCCAGGAAATTTATCCCAGCCGCGACTTGCTCAAGCTGGCGTTCGCGCGGCACATTCCGATCACGTTCGGCTCGGACGCACACGCGCCGGAGGAGGTGGGGATGCATTTCGTGGACGCGATGGAGTTGGCGCGGAGCGTGGGCTACCTGGAAACGGTGCGTTTCAACCGGCGTCAGCGCGAATCGGTTTGGCTTTGAGTTATGACCGAAACTTTGCCGCGCCAAAAAATTTTCACCCTCATCTGTCTCGTCCTTGCGCTTGGCACGGTGGCGCTTTACTGGCCGGTTACGGCGCATCCGTTCATCATTTTTGACGATGACGAATATGTGGCGGACAACGTTCACGTCAGCTCCGGTTTGAGTTGGGAGAATTTCAACTGGGCGTTCACCACGACCACAGCGGCGAACTGGCATCCGCTTACCTGGCTCTCGCATCAACTAGATTGCACGCTCTTCGGCCTCAATGCGGGCGGGCATCATCTGGTCAACGTGCTGCTGCACACGGCGAATGCGTTGCTGATTTTCCTGCTGCTGCGCGGCGCGACGGGCGCGCTGTGGCGGAGCGCCATCGTGGCGGCGCTGTTCGCGTGGCATCCGCTGCGCGTGGAATCCGTGGCGTGGGCGTCGGAGCGGAAGGATGTTCTCTGTGCATTTTTCTTTCTGCTGACGCTGCTGGCTTATGTTCGCTTTGCGAACTTGTCCAAGGTTCAAAGTCCAAAGTCCAAAGTCTGCTATGCGTCGGCGCTTTTGTTTTTTGCCTGCGCTTTGATGAGTAAGCCGATGGCGGTGACGTTGCCGTTCGTTCTGTTGTTGCTCGATGTGTGGCCGCTGGGACGAATTCAAAACGAAAAATTAAAAATTAAAAATTGGAGAGCGTTGTTGCTTGAGAAAATTCCTTTCTTCGCGCTTACCTTCGCCAGTTGCATCGGGACGTTTCTGGCGCAGCGCGGCGGCGGCGCGGTCAGCCCGGTGGAATGGTATTATCGTCTTGCGAACGTGCCGGTGACTTATGCGCGCTACGTCTCCAAGACTTTTTGGCCGGAGAATCTTTCGCTGGTCTATCCGTATGTTTATCACTGGCCGTGGCTCGCCATCATCGGCTCGGTGCTGCTGCTGGTGGTGATGACGGCGCTGGCGTTGCTGCTGTTGCGCTCGCGACCGTGGCTGGCAACAGGCTGGTTCTGGTTTCTCGGCACACTGGTTCCGACGATTGGTTTCGTGCAGGTCGGCGCGCAGTCCATGGCGGATCGTTACACCTATCTGCCAGGCATCGGGCTGCTCATTGTGGTTGTGTGGGGCGTGGCGGAAATTTTCTCGAAGCAGCCGCGCGGAAAAATTTTCAACTCGGCGCTGGCGGCGGCGGCATTGCTCGGCTGTGTGCTGACCACGCCGTTGCAACTGACGTATTGGCGCGACAGCATCAGCCTGTTCCGTCACGCGCTGGAAGTGACCACGGATAATTACGTCGCGGCGAACTGCCTTGGCAAGGCTTACGAAAAAAACGGCGATGGCGCGCACGCCCTTGTGCTCTACCGGAGCGCGGTGGAATTGGAACCGCGTTTTCCGCAGAGCCAGTTCAACTACGCGATGATGCTGCTGGAGTTCCGCGACGAGCCGGGCGCGCTGCAACATTTGCAGGCTGCCGCCGCGCTGGAGCCGCGCAATGTGGAGGTGCAATTCAACCTCGGCGTTTTTTTCACGCAGCATGGGAGCTGGACGAACGCGGTGAATTGTTTCAGCAACGCCGTGGCGGTCCGCCCGAATTTTTCAAAAGCCAAGGAACAACTAGAATCCTTGCGCGCGGGGCATCCAGAATTGCGTTGAGACGCCTGTCCCACTAATGCAAGCGGCTCCCGAGGACGCTCGCGCCACCGATTTTTCAAGCTGGTTTTCACTTATATCATTTTGCCCTTGAAGAACCGCGTGGTTCGTGGATGATGGACGCGCAGCCCACTCAACCCATTAGGAGAAAATATGAATTCAAAAAATCTTTCAACCAAGGCGCAGTCAGCGAAATGGTTTGTCCCGCTCATCGCCATCGTCTTCAGCGCGACCAGTGTTCTGGCGCAGGACAAAATTGCCATCCGCGGCTCCAACACCATTGGTGAGGAGTTGGCACCGCAACTCGTCGCCAGTTACAAACAAAGCCACCAGGACGCGGCGTTCGACTTGGAGTTCAAGGGTTCCGGCTATGGCATTGGCGCGTTGATGGGGAGCTATTGTGACATTGCCGCTGCTTCCAAGCCGGTCAGCAAAGAGCAGGAGGAGATTGCGCTGATTCGCAGCGTGAAGTTCAAGGAATACATCATCGGCAGTTACACCGTGAGCATTTTGGTGAACGCGGAAAATCCCGTCGGCAATTTGTCCAGCGCCCAGGTGCAGTCGCTGTTCACGGGGAAAACGACAAATTGGAAAGAAGTCGGTGGGCCGGACGCGCCGGTGCATCTGTGCGTCCGCGATCCGGTGTCTGGCACTTACCTAGGCTTCAAGGAACTGGCGATGGGCTTTCAGGATTACGGCGAACCGGTTCATCTTTACACGAATTATTTAGCCATCGCGGATGCTGTGGCCAAAGACCCGAATGCCATCGGTTACGCCGGCCTTGATCTCGCTTCGCACCCGGGAACGAAAGCGGTGACGGTGGATGGCGTCGCTCCCACGGCGGCGAATGTGACCGACCGAAAATATCCTTACGCCCGACCATTGCGTTTCTTCACCGATGCCAACAAGGAGTCGGCCAAGACCAAGGAGTTCATTGACTATGTGCTCGGCAGCGACGGCCAAAAAGTTTTGACGGCGATGGGCTACGCGCCGAAGCCTTGAGGTTTCCGCGAAATTAAATTCGGTTTGCCTATCCGGCGTGCGGGCATAACTTATCGGCACAACACTCATGCGCCTGACCCGCCCAGCCTGCCAGCGGTTCCGCAACTTTCGCGGCGCATTCACGTTGATTGAACTGCTCGTGGTGATTGCCATCATCGCGATTCTGGCGGCGCTGCTGTTGCCGGCCTTGGCGCGCGCCAAGAGCATGGCGAAGAACATTTCCTGCGTGAACAACCTCAAGCAGATGGCGCTCTGCGCGCATCTCTACACGACCGACAATCGCGATTATTTTGTCCCGAACAATGCCGTCACGAGCATCACGACGAACGGCGCGAGCGGCGCGCTGGCCAAGGGCGTCTCCTGGTGCCTCGGCTCAGATGTGCGGACAGAAGCGACGCCAATTTTTCTCTTGAACGGGCTCTTGTATCAATACAACACCTCGGTGGGAATCTATCATTGTCCGGCGGATGAATCGCGGCAGGAGGATGCAGCGGGAAACAAACTGCCGGAGTTGCGCGTGCGGAGCTACAACATGAGCCAGTCCATCAATGGCTACCCGGAATTTGATCCGCAGATTAATTTTTACCTGCCCTGCTGGAAAAAATACACGCAGGTCGGACGCCCGGTGCCGAGCGAGCTTTTTGTTTTCATCGATGAAAATGAGGACACCATTCTCGACTCCCAGTTCGGCTGTCCGCCAAGAGATTCCCCGTATTTTTATTCCGGCACCTGGTGGGATATGCCGTCGAACCGGCATAATCGCGGCGGAAATCTTTCCTTCGCCGACGGCCATGTGGAGCATTGGAAGTGGAAGGTGCCGAAAGTTTCGCTCTACTGGATTCAGTCCGTGGACGCGGCGGAAATGCCCGACTACGACCGTGTGCGCAATGCCATGCGCGGCTGGCGTGACAATTAAAGGTTTCGTCCTGCTCCCGCCGCCAGCTAACATCCGCGCGTGCTGACCGACATCAAATCCTTGACCCGCGAAGAACTCGAAGCCCAATTCAAAAAGTGGGAGGAGGCGATTTATCGCGTGAAGCAGCTCATGGACTGGCTCTTCGTCCAGCGCGTGACGAGTTGGGATGCGATGACCAATCTGTCCAAGCCGCTGCGCGAAAAACTGCGGCAGGAATTTTCTCTCGGCACACTCAAGCTCGCCCGCGCCCAAGGTTCCCGCGATACCACGCGAAAATTTTTGTGGCAACTCGACGATGGTGCGTTCATCGAAAGCGTTTTGATTCCCGCCAATCCCTCGCTCTACGGCGAAGTGGCGGACCGCCACACGCTCTGCGTTTCCACGCAGGTCGGTTGTGCTTACGGCTGCAAATTTTGTGCGAGCGGATTGGACGGCTGGAAACGAAACCTGCACCCGCACGAAATTATTGAGCAGGTCATGGGCATCGAACGCCACTGCGCCGCCGAGGAAGCCGCGACTGGCGGCAAGACCGTCACCAGTTTTCCCGGCACGCGCATCGTGGACAACCTCGTCATCATGGGCATGGGCGAGCCGCTGGCGAATTACGACAATCTGCTCAAAGCGCTGCGCCAACTGAATTCGCCGTGGGGCGGACGCATCGGCGCGCGTAAAATTACCATTTCCACCAGCGGCCTCGCGCCGCAGATCCGTCGGCTCGCGGATGAGCCGGAGCAATTTTCCCTCGCCATTTCCCTGCACGGCGCGACGGATGAAGTGCGCGGCAAAATCATGCCGGTGAATAAAAAATATCCACTCGCCGAACTCACAAATGCGCTGGAGTATTACCAGCATCAGCGCGGACGTTTCATCACGTTTGAATACATTCTCATCGCCGGCGTGAACGACGGACTCGACCAGACCAAGCCGCTCGCGACGCTCGCGAAGCGTCTGGACGCCAAGATAAATTTGATTCCCTACAACACGGTCGAGGGCCTGCCGTGGTCGCGGCCAGAGGAGAATGTCTGCGAGCGGTTTCTCTCCGCGCTCAAGGCGCTGAAAGTCATCGCCACGCTGCGCCGTGAGAAGGGACATGACATTGACGCGGCGTGCGGACAGTTGCGTTTGAAGACGGAGCGGGAATTGGCGGCGAAGTAAAACCGGAAGCGCTGGTCAATTTTTTGACGGCGCGAGGTGCAGCAGTTCCGCGACGCGCTTCTTCAGACGCTGCAGGTCAAGCGGCTTGGTGAAAAAATCCTGCGCGTGCATCTTGGCCGTGCGCTTGGTCACTTCACTCGACAGCGCGCTCATGAAGATGATGGGAATTTTTTTGGTGTTCGCTTGCCGGTGCAAAATTTCACCCACGGAAAGACCGTCCAAGTCCGGTAATAAAATATCCAGCAGGATTAAGTCTGGCTTGCCCATCCGCGCTTGGCTCAAGGCATGAATGCCGTCATTCGCCTCAATGACTTCACAATGCAGATTTGCCAGACGGAATTTCACCAGCTCAATGAAATCCAGTTCGTCGTCCACAATCAAAATGCGCGGAACCATGCGGGCAAGGTAACCCAGTTCCCCCAATCCAAAATGGCGGCAGCGTTAAAGGTAGGTTACGAAATGGAAACAAAACTGCCGTGCCTACGGAATTCGCATCGAAAACTAGCCCAATGCGGCAGTCCTACTCGCGGGGATTGAGTCAGGCTTTATATTTGGCGTAGCGCGCGGCGACAAACTCCCAGTTTACCACGTTCCACCACGCGGTGATGTAGTCCGCGCGCTTGTTCTGGTATTTCAAATAGTAGGCATGTTCCCAAACGTCGAGGCCGAGCAACGGCGTTTTGCCAGAACTTAGCGGCGTGTCCTGATTGGGCGTGGGTTCAATCTTCAAAGCTTTTCCATCAAGCACGAGCCAAGCCCAGCCGCTGCCGAATTGGCCGAGCGCAGCCTTGCTGAAATTTTCTTTGAACGTGGAAAAATTTCCGAACGCACTGCCAATCGCCTTGCCCAGTTCGGCCGTCGGTTCGCCGCCGCCATCTTTCTTCATCATCTGCCAGAAGAGCGAATGGTTGTAATGGCCGCCGCCTTGATTGCGGAGGGCAGTGCGATAACTTTCTGGCCTCTGGTTCAAATCACGCAGCAAAATTTCGAGTGCCAAAGAATCGTCAGTCTTCTGGTCAGCAACGGCTGTGGTTGAAACGGCCTTGTTCAAGTTTGCCACATAAGCCGCGTGATGTTTGTCGTGGTGAATGTGCATCGTCTCCGCGTCAATGAACGGCTCCAGCGCGTCATAGGCGTATGGCAATGATGGCAATGTGAATGGGCTGATTGTGGTGGCAGCGGTGCTGATCAATGCCTTGTCTTTCACGAACGCATCTTGTGCGAAGACGTTGGGCAAAGTTGTAAGTGCGGCGCTGGCGAGCGCGGTGTTTTTTATGGCTTGGCGTCGGGTCATCATAATTTTGGTGGGTTGCTTTGGTTTCGACATGAACAACGTGAAAGGGTTCAACTTGCGTCGCAACACTTCGCGACATCACGAATGACCATACGGCCAAAGCGAGTGCCACCAACTTTGTTTCGACGGCGCGGCTGGAATTTCTGTTGGGCTGTCGCTGATGCCGATCTGTTTCAAGAACGGCTCGATGGAACGTGGACGGCCTAGAAATTTTTCGATTGACTCGTTGATGTCGCGCGAGTCGCCGACGGAATAAATTTCATTCCGCATCCGCATTCCGACTTTCTGGTCGAAGAATCCGCCGGGAGAATTTTCAAAAGTCGTCGCCATGTCCGCCGCGATCGCGTCGGCCCACGCGTAGCCGTAGTAGCCCGCGCCGTAGCCGATGATGTGGCCGAAGTAAGCGACGAACGCCGAATTATCCGGCAGTGGTAATGAGACTTCGCTTAAAATTTTATTCGAGAGCGGCAGCGTTTCATCCGCGTTCGTCGCGTGGATTTGCGTGTGCAGCGCCAAGTCCATCAGGCCGAACGAAAGCTGGCGGCGATAGCGCGTTCCCTCCGTGGCGAGCCGCGCGGTCTTGAGTTGCGCGAGAATGTTGGCGGGAATTTTTTTCTTCGGGTCGCGGTAATCGGCGGCGAAGGTGTCCAAAACTTTTTTGTCCCACGGCCAGTTCTCTAGCATCTGCGACGGCGCTTCCACAAAATCGCGCGGGACGCTCGTGCCGGAGAAGCGGGAGTATTTCGCGCGCGTCAAAATGGTGTGCATCGCGTGGCCGAATTCGTGGAAGATGGTTTCCACTTCATCATGCGACATGAGGGAGGGCTTGCCGGGTTGCGGCGGCGGAAAATTGCAGACGAGCGAGCAGACGGGGCGCTGATATTTGCCATTCGGCAGGCGCTTGCCGTCAATCAGGCCGAACTGCGCGAAGTGATTGTATTTGCCATCGCGCGGAAACATATCGAGGTAGAACAGACCGAGCGGCTCGCCAGTTTTCGCGTCGGCAACGGAATAAAGCTCCAAGTCGTCCACCCATTTGTAGGGTGCTTCGACGCGCTGAAATTTCAGGCCGAAGATGCGCTGATAAATCGCGAACATCCCTTCCAGCACGCGTTCGTAAGGGAAATAAACGCGCAACTGCTCGGCGTCCACGTTGTATTTCGTCTTCTTCAACTGGTTCGCGTAATAGCGCCAGTCCCAGACAAAAATCTTCGCGTTCGCATCGCCGCTGTCTTTGATTTTCATCTGACGAAATTCTTCCAGTTCGGCGGCGAACTTCGGTTGCAGGCCGTCCTTCAATTTTTCCTCGAAGTGAATCGCCGTCGCCGCGTTCTTCACCATGCGCGTCTCGGTGGCGTAGTCGGCGTAAGTCGCGTAGCCGAGCTTGTGCGCGATGTCGTCGCGCAGGACGAGAATTTTTTGGAGCAGGGGAATGTTCGCTTCGCGCGCAAGGTTGCACTGCGTCTCAATCATCTTTTTGCGCGTGGCTTCGAGCTTGGCGTTGTCCTCCACCATGATGTAGTGGAACGTGATGTTCGCCATCAACGTGTATTCGTCATCGCCGGTCTTGATGCCCTTCTGCGCGAGAAAATCCTCCGGCACACCGGCGAGTTCCGCCTTGGTGAACTTCAACGACTGCTTGGCTTTGGTGATGTTGTTCGCGTAATCTGTTTCGAGTCCGGTCAGTTCTTTGCGGAGTTTTTCCACCTCGTTGCGCTCGGCTTTCGGCAAGTCCAGTCCGGCGCGACGATAATCACGCAGCGTGTAGTCCAAAAGTTTTTTGTCCTCACCTTCGAGCGACGGCTGCGTGGCGGCGTAATTTTTCACCGCCGCATAAACATCTTCGCGATAATCCGTGCCGACGGACCACTCGGAAATGATCTTGCTCGCCTCGGTCGCGGCATCACGCACGGCGGCGTTGGTGCTGGTCTGCTCGATGAGCGAGAGGCGGCTCATGGCGAGGCCGAGTTCGTAGCCCATGTCGTCGAGTGCGCGGATGGTGTTGACGAAATTCACCTCGCCCGGCTTGAGCGCGCCGATGGTGTCGAGCGCAATGTTGTCGTCACGGATGGCTTTTTCGGCGGTGGTCTTGACCGTGTCCGGCGTGGTTTCAAAGGTCGGCAGCGAGACGACGGAATGAAATTTTTTCGCCTTGGCCTCAAACTTTTTCAGCGAGCCGGTGGGAATGGGTTTCGGTTTAGGCAGGCTGGAGCAGGCGGTCAAAGTTGCGGCCATGATTAAAATAGAAATGGTTTGCCAACGCATATCGCGCGAGGCTAAACGCATCGGCGCGAGTTTCAAGCCGATTGTGGAAGGCTCAAAATATTTCGGTGATGGCTGAATCTGGTGGGGCGAGCATCCTCGCGAGCCGCTTAAACCAAAGGCTAGCGCGGCT
>JANOBC010000320.1:0-3372 GCA_031411455.1 Limisphaerales bacterium | reverse complement strand
CTCCAAGACGCTGCCGCGCCGCTCGTCCACGCCAATCATCACCAGCGACTAGGTTTTTTGAAGTTCACCCCTTCGGCGCGGCAGTGCTTTGACGTTCGATGACTTCGGCGGGCAGGCGTTTCGTCTGGACGGTTTCGCCCCGAATGAGCGCCATCAGGCTGTCCATCGCCGCCAGGCCGAGCCGCAATTTCGGCTGGCGCACGGTGGTGAGCGGCACACGGAAATGTTCCGCCACGAGAATGTTTCCAAAGCCCGCGAGGGAAATGTCTTCAGGTATTTTGACGCCCTGTTGCAACAACGTTTCCGCCGCACCGATTGCCACGAGATCGCTCACGGTCTGGATGGCGGTGGGGTGGCAATTTTCATTCAACATTTCCAGCGCGGTATTCACGCCGTCCTCAATGGTGGTGCCGGATTGAAAAACAAACTGGTCGTCCGGCGCGATGCCCGCCTCGCGCAGCGCGCGGCGATAGCCTTCAAAACGTTCGTGCGCCCACGGCGCGGCGACCGGCCCGGTGAAGTAGGCAATTTTTTTGTGACCGAGGCCGATGAGATGTTTCGTGACGTGATAGCTGGCGAGCTGTTCCTCAATCTCCACGCCGGGGAAATTTTTACAAAACGGCGCGGGCGGGCCGAGCAGGACGGTGGGAATTTTCCGCGTGGCAATGTCCTGATAAATCCGCGCCTCGGCCTCGAACCGATACACGGGCGTGACCAGCAAGCCATCCACGCGCCGGGAAAGCAACCGGCGCAGCACGAGGTCTTCGCGTTCCGGCTTGTTCAAGGTGTGGGCGATGAGCAGGTCGTAACCAAGCTCGAACGCGCGCTCTTCAATTGCCAGCACCATGCGCGCGTAAAGTGGATTCGTCGTGGCCGGGATCACGAGGCCGAGCAGCTTGGTGGTGTTCGTGCGCAACCCCTGCGCGCTGCAATTGGGGACGTAACCCATTTGCGCGGCGAGCGCCTTGATCTTGGCGCGCGTGGCTTCGGAAACATCCGGCTCGTCCCGCAACGCCTTGGAGACGGTCATCACGGAAACCTGGCAGAGCGCAGCAATGTCTTTGAGGCGGACCATGGGAATTAAAAATTCAAAATTAAAAATTCAAAATGAAAGCCAGCGACCACCGTGCCGCCGTCACGTTTTTTTAATTTTTCATTTTTCATTTTTAATTCAGAGATAGGTTCCCCGCCAGTGCAGTTTGCGGCGCATGGCTTCGAGGAAGGAGCCGTGCGCGAGCCGCATGAGCCGCACAGAATGGCGGCTGCGGCGGATGGTTATTTCATCGCTCGCATCCAGTTCGCCGACGATCTGGCCGTCCGCATTCAAGAACGCGGCGGGCTGGGTGTTGATGGCTTTCACACGAATCGTTGCGGCGAGCGGCAGAATGATGGAACGGTTCGAGAGCGCGTGCGGGCAGATGGGCGTGAGCGCGAAAACATCCGCCGTGGGCAAAACAATCGCACCGCCCGCCGCGAGCGAATACGCCGTGGAGCCGGTCGGCGAACTGACGATGAGGCCATCGCAACGGTAGCGCGTGATGAGTTCGCCATTCACGCTCACATCGAGCGCGATGAGCCGTGAGACGGCGCCGCGTGTGATGACGATGTCGTTCAACGCAATCGCGCGGATTTTTTTCTGGTGGCAGACGCCCGTGGCTTCGATGAGCGCGCGGGATTCAAAGGTGAATTCGCCCGCCCACACCAGCTTGAGCGCCTCGGCAATTTTATCCGACGGCACGGCGGTGAGAAAGCCAAGGCTGCCAATGTTCACACCGAGAATGGGAGTTTTGGAACCGGCAATTTGCCGCGCGGCGTGCAGCATCGTGCCGTCGCCGCCGAAGACGAGGAGCAGGTCAACGTCCCGCGCGAGCGCGGCGGCGTCGGGGTGCATTTCGCATTTGAGTTTGGCGAGCCGACCAGTGATTTCGTCGCAGAGAACCTGACGCCCGGCACGCTGGATGAGGCGGGTGGCGAGGCGGACGCTGGCGGCGCACGCGGGTTTTCCCGTGTTGCCGACGAGGCCGATGCGTTGGAAATGGTCAGCGGAGTTTTTCAATCAGCACTAAAAATTCTTTGTTGCCCGCCGGGCCGAGCAGAGGTGATTCAACCACACCGCACCAGCAAACGCCAGCCTGCGCCGCGACGAATTCTTGCAGTTCCGTCAGCACACGTTCGTGGATGGCGGCATCGGTAATGACGCCCCGGCCCTTGTCCACCTCGGCCTTGCCCGCCTCGAACTGCGGCTTGATGAGCGCGACGATTTTGCCGTCCCCCTTCAGCAAGGGAATCGCGGGGGGGAGAATTTTTTTTAACGAGATGAAAGAGCAGTCAATCACGATGAGGTCGGCGGGAAGCGCAAAATTCTCCGGCTTGAGATGGCGCGCGTTGGTTTTTTCCATCACGACGACGCGTTGGTCCTGCCGCAATTTCCACGCAAGCTGCCCCTGCCCTACGTCCACGGCGAAAACTTTTTCCGCGCCGCGCTGCAACAGACAATCTGTAAATCCGCCGGTGGATGCGCCAAGGTCAATCGCGGTGAGGCCGGTGACGGTGAGTTGAAAATGTTCCAGCGCGTGTTCGAGTTTGTGGCCACCCCGGCTGACAAATTTATCCACGCCATCCAGCGTGAGTTCGTCGGCAGGCTTGATGTTGTCGCTCGGTTTTTTTGCGGGCTGTCCGTTCACGCGGACCTGCCCGGCCAGCACGAAGCGCTTGGCTTTTTCGCGGCTGTCGCACAGGCCGCGTTCCACGAGAGCCTGATCGAGGCGCGTCACGGTTCAGTTCTTGCCGCCGGTGAGGACGCGGTTTTGGATTTCGCGGAAGTTGTGGAGGAAGAGTTCGTTTTCCGAGACCGCCTTTTCCACGAGCTGTTTCAGCAGAAAAAGTTCCGAGCTGTTGATGACGGCGTGGACGCTGTGCTTGAACGCTTCCATCGGCACAAAAGTCTGAAACGATTCGCCGATGAGCAGCGTGGTCGCGTGGCGGCGATGGCTGACGGTCATGCCTTGCAGCGCCTTGAGCGAAAGATTTTCCTCAAGAATGTTCGCGCCAAAAAGTTCCTCCACCAGCACGACGCGGTAGTGCGCCTGGCTGAAGCGTAAAATGAAATCGCTGTGCGTCGCGGCGGTGTGGACTTTGTAACCAAGCTCCGCCAGCGCGGCTTGGGCGGATTCCAGCCACGCGGGGGTGGAGAAGGCAATGAGCGCGGGCTTGTCCGACGCGGTGACAAAATCAAAGGAGGCGTTCATGGCGGAAAATTATTTGATCTTCAACATGGGCGGCGCGCCGGTGGTTTCGCCGGCGGCGGCGGCTGCGCCCGGGCGCATCCGCAACGAGCCGGCGGTGGTAGCCATTTCGCCGCGCGCTTTTTTG
>JANOBC010000319.1:0-2088 GCA_031411455.1 Limisphaerales bacterium | reverse complement strand
ATGTATGCCGCTTTGGCGTAGCTCGTCCATTTTGCAGGACCGTTGACGTGCTTAAATCCGAGATAGCGCCAAGAGTCTTTCCGGGTCGAAACGATGGCTGGAACTTCAAGAAGATCTTTCCGCGCTTTGGCCGAAATTTCAGGGATTTCCCATCCATGCTCTTTAGCGATTGATGGGTTGAGCAGGACCTTTAACGCAGCGAGACGCCGGTTGCCTTCGATGACAACATTCTTTCCGTGCTCCTTCGCAATAATCAGCGCTTCGTGCTGGAAAAAACCGCTCGCCGCGATGGATTGAACGAGTTCCATTACATCCATTGCATCCCAAAGAATCTTTAGGATTTCTTCCTCCGTAGTGCTTGCTTCGATGCCGTATTCCTTGAGCCGGGGATTATCGCGATCAAACTCCAAGCTGATAACCTCGAAATCCTGCGGTTTGAAATTCTCCTTCATGACGGTGGGTTGCTGGCTTTGATCGTGTGTTGGTCGGTGCCAGACATCACGACGTGGTGGGGGCTGATAATTAACTCTTGCGCAGTCCTCTTATTCTGGAGCGAGTAGCGAATCGGCTGAGTTTCCACTTTCTTCTCGGCATAGATCTCACGAATCAATTCAGCATCATCATAAGACATAAGCCACGGGAGGGTCTTCTGCCGGCAGATGTAGTCGGCTAACGCACGGTGATTTTTTTCGGAGTATGCGTTCAGATAAAGTCGCCCACCCTTCTCGACATACGGCGGGTCCAAATAGACGAACACGCCTTTACGCCTCAATCCTTGCGGCAATTTCGTTTTCAAGAATTCGAGTGCATCCAAATGCGAAATGTGGATTCGTTCTTTGAGCTTGGCCAAAACCCTCAGCCGTTCTGCCAGAGTCTTGCGGGTGAAACGAACATCGAGCTTCCATTCGCCAGCTTGCTCGAATCCGCCTATCGGGCCAGCGCCAATCAGCACACCCGATCGATTGCAGCGGTTCATATAAAACGCCGAAAATCCAATATCGAGTCGCGCATGTCCCCGTGGTTGCCTGCAAACCTCATGCTGGCGATGCCACTCCTGAATACTAAGCGGAGTCGTCAGAATTTTTTCGATGAACTGCTCGCTATGATTGAGCGCCGAATCCCAAAAGGCATGAATGCGTTCATCTGCATCATTGATGAAAATCTCAGAGACCGCTCCGCTAATGAGCAAGCTGAGCGCGGCACCGGCGCCGCCTGCGTATGGTTCATAATAGGTGCATCCATGAAGCCCATTTAGCCGAATCACGTTTCCCAAAAAGCCAGCAAGACAAGCCTTGCCCCCAGGGTAGCGAAGGGGGCTCGCAAACTGGTCTCGCTTGGTGGCGGTTTCGGTGTTCACGGGATTCGGTCCGAACTATCTACGGATTCGGCTTGGCCGGAGTGATGCCGCCCGCGGGTTCCTTCGCCCGCTGCGGTGCGCGCTCGATGTGGCTGGCGCTGTCCCACGCGGTGAGCTTGTCCGGGTTGCGCGCGTATTTGTTGCGCATGATGGCGTCGAGCTGGGTGACTTCGGCCATGCCAGCCTTGATGAGCCGGCCCACGGCGGCGGTGCTGGAGACGCCTTCCTGGTCGTCGGAATTCATCGCGCCATCGGCCTCGCGAATGGCGGCGAGGTCGTCCTTGAGGTCTTGCACGAAGGTGGCGGGCAATTCGTAGGCGATGAACTTCGCGGCGACGCCGGCCTTGTCGAGTTCGAGGACGAACGCGTCCCCGGCCGTGAGGAGCGCGGTCTGGCTCGGGCTGTCCGGTGTGCGGAATTTGTCGGCGAAGCCGGGTTCGTTCGCGTCAATCGCGCGCGCGGTGCGGGCGATGTTTTGCAGGTCGAGCCGGAGCGCATCGAGCAGGACTTCCTTTGCGGTCGCGGTGCCGCCGCCCTGCTTCGCTTTTTCCGTGTCGAGGTCTTTGATGACTTGCGTGACGGCTGCGAAGTGTCCTGCGGCCTTGCTGCCTGCGGCGAAGTCGGTGGTGTTGTCTTTTCCAAATGTCTGGACGCGGCCAAACATGTCGTAACGGCGGGTTTCACGGTCGTTCATTTTGGTTCTCTGGGTTGAGGTTTTTGCGTTGAGGGTG
>JANOBC010000318.1:0-4468 GCA_031411455.1 Limisphaerales bacterium | reverse complement strand
CAACTGTCCAAGCCATAGGTGGATGGGGGGTTGTGGAGTGTCGCGCGAAGCTCGCGAGCTTCGCGCGACCCGTCTTTTGAAATGAGACCACGACCGTAAGTTGGGGGAACATTCAACATGAATTCCAAAATGATTCAGGACAAAACAACCCCGCCGCCGAGGCTGCACAGCCGTTCGGCCCCGGTCATTGAGCGCTCGCCGATGCCCATCGTCGAGGTGCAGGGCAACGCGCACATCGTCTCGTATGTGAACCCGGTCTTTTGCAGGTTGGTGGGGAAAACCAGCCTTGAACTGATTGGAAATACCTTTGCCGAAATCGTGCCGGGCGGGAATGAATGTGTGCCGATTCTCGACCGGGTTTATCGCACGGGCGGAGCCATCACCCATGCGCGGGAGGATGACTCCGCGCCGAATCCCGCCTGCTGGTTGTATGCCATGTGGCCAACGCTAGATGGCGACCACCATCCAGTGGGCGTCATTATTCAGGTGACGAAAGCCGTTAATTTTCGCCACAACGCCACCGCCATCACCCAAGCGCTGCTGATCGCCGGATTGCACCAGCATGAACTTACCGAAGTCGCCGAGAAGTTAAACCTGCAATTGCAGAAAGAAATCACCGACCGCAAACTTGCCGAGAAAGGTCGCGACGTCTACAGCCGCAAGCTGCAAGTCCTTTCTCGCCGGTTGGTGGAGGTGCAGGAAACCGAACGCCGACACCTCGCCCGCGAACTGCACGACGAACTCGGCCAGACGCTCACAGTCGCGCAGCTCAATCTCCAAGCCGTGTTGCAATCATCACCGGGCTGCCCTGAACGTCCGCGTTTGCAGGAAAGTCTCGAAGCGGTGGAGCTGGTGCTGCAACAGGTGCGCGACCTCGCGCTGAATTTGCGGCCAGCCATGCTGGATGATCTCGGCTTGAAACCGGCGCTGGTGTGGCTGACCCAGCGGCAGGCGGAACTTGGCGGTCTGAAAAGCGAAATTCACGCCGATACCTTGAAACAGCGGCTGGACTCGGAGATCGAGACGGAATGTTTTCGCATTGCGCAGGAAGCCTTGACGAACGTGGTGCGCCACGCAAAAGCGAAAACGGTGACGGTGGAATTGCACCCGGAAAAAGATCAGATCCACTTGTGTGTGCGCGACGATGGCCTCGGGTTTGACGTCGCGCCGGTGCGCATGAACGCGGTGCTGGGCGCGAGCTTGGGTTTGTTGAGCATGGAAGAACGCGCGGCCCTGGCGGGTGGGCACCTGGCTTTCAAGTCGTCTCCCGGCGCAGGCACCGAAGTCCACGCGTGGTTGCCGCTGAAATGGCTCCCCACCAAATCCCGGCGGGCAGCCAAATGAAACCGCCCGTCAAAACCATCCGCGTGATTCTGGCGGATGACCATACCCTTGTGCGCGCCGGCATCCGCGCCCTGCTGGAAAAATTGCCGGGCATGGCCGTGGTGGGCGAGGCAGACGATGGTCGCGCCGTCCTGAAGCTGGTCAAGCAGCATGAGCCGGATGTGGTCTTGATGGACATCACCATGCCCGAGCTGAACGGCTTGGAAGCCGCCGCGCACATCGCGAAAGATTTTCCCCAAGTGAGAACAATCATTCTCTCGATGCACCAGAACGAGGAATATTATTGGCGCGCCCTGAAAGCGGGCGCGGCGGGCTACCTGCTCAAAAAGGCGGCGACGGCGGAACTGGCAACCGCCTTGCAGTGCGTGATGGGCGGGGAGGTTTATTTAAGTCGGGAAATTTCCGCGCGCCTGCTAAAAAAATTTCATTTACACGAAATCACCAAGCGGAAAAGTCCGCTCGAACAATTGACGGGGCGGCAGCGCGAAATTCTCCAGCTCATCGCTGAGGGGCAGAACACCAAGGGCATCGCCGAACTTCTGAAAGTCAGTCCCAAGACGGTGGAATATCATCGCGGAAAATTGATGGCCGGCTTGGACGTGCATGATGTCCCCGGCCTCGTGCGCTTCGCGCTGCGGGTGGGATTAATCCCGCAGGAAAGTTGAAGCGAACTCGAAACGCAAGCGCTGGGCGAGCTGCCCAGCACTTGAAACGCGACGCAAGGAGAGTGTGCCTCCCTCGCCAAGCTCAACGCAGCCGCGCGCTCACCGAAGGCAGACCGCGTCCCATGGAGGCAGCAACAGTTACAGCCATGATCAAAACAAACGGTTCACGCAGGAGGTAGGGTTATACCCCATACCAGACAAACCAGTCTTCGCTTAGCTTTATTTGTGTGCCACATGCACAATCAAAAAAAATAAAAAAATGAAATCAAATTACTCACTCGCATTGATCGCCGTCACTGGCTCAATGTTCATCACCACCCTAACCTTGCGCGCCAACGAAACGGACGACCGCATTGAGGCCGCCGCTGCGAAGTCACATGTATTCAAGACCTACCTTAAGAATGATTCCATCAAGACGGAATCAAAGAACGGCCTTGTCACCCTGACGGGCACGGTCAATGACGCATCCCACAAATCTCTCGCCGAAAGCACTGTGGAAAACCTGCCCGGCGTCAAGAGCGTGGACAACCAGCTCACCGTCAAAGGCGACGCCCCGGCGGAACATTCGGACGCTTGGATTAGCGTGAAAGTGAAATCCGCGCTGCTGTTCCATCGCAACGTCAGTGCCACGGCCACGGATGTTTATGTCAAGGACGGCGTCGTCAGTCTGCGCGGCGAAGCCTCGAGCCTCGCGGAAAAAGAACTCGCCACGGAATACGCCCAGGACATTGATAACGTCAAGGAAGTGAAAAATGAAATGACCATCGCCAAGAAACCGAAAGTTTCGGGCGAAACCATGGGCGACAAAATTGATGACGCATCCATCACCGCTCAGGTGAAGTCCTCACTGCTCTCGCACCGCTCGACCAGCGCCATTAAAACCAAAGTCTCGACGACCGACGGCGTGGTCACCATCAGCGGCATCGCCAAGAACGAAGCCGAGAAAAGCCTCGTCACCAAGCTCGCCACCGACATCGTCGGCGTCGTCAGCGTGATTAATAACATGACCGTCACCCCACCGGTGGCCAAGGAATAATCAAATTCAATCATCGCCAGCTGGGGCGCGAAAGTGCCCCAGCCGGCACAACTCAAAATTTATGTTATACACGATTGCAATGGTGCTGCTCATCCTGTGGCTGCTGGGATTGGTAACGGGTGCGACCATGGGAGGCTTCATTCACATCCTGCTGGTCATAGCCATCGTGGTGGTTTTGCTCCGGGTCATTTCCGGCAGGAAACCGCTTTAATCCGATAATTTAATTTTACTCCAATATGAATACCAAAACCATCGTCTCGGTCCTGCTAATCACCTTGGGCATCGTGGTGCTCGCCTATTCAGGCTTAAGCTTCACGACGCCGGGCAAGCCGGTTAATTTTCTCGGCATGCACATTGCGACCACGGACAATCATTTCATTCCACCGGCGGTTGGCGCGCTAATGCTCGTCGGCGGGATTGTGCTGCTGCTCGTGAAACCTAAAAGCGTCTGATGCACAAATCCCCGCCATCGTCAGTCAACGTCGCCCGGAAAAACCTGCGGCCTTTGCAATGGAATGAAGCGCCGCAGCGCGGTGATTTTGTCGAGGATGGCCGCAAGGGGTTTGAACCGTGGTCGGGACCGCCCGGATTCCGCGCCGACGCCTATGTGCAGCAAATTTTCCGGCGCCTCAAACCGGTGGTGGTGTCATGAAATTAAAGTGAACACCGCCACCGTTCTCGGGATTGCGTGATCGCTTAAATAATTCCCCTCCGTCTACTTTTTCTTATTTTTCGGCGGGGCATCCTGAAATGCCCCGTTCGATTCGCTTCAGCCAGGCAAAGACATTAACCCCAACTTCGGTTTTGAATAAAGGCCGCTAGCGCCGGTCGTTGACCAAACCCAAAGCGGCAACGTCGCTGACTTGACCGCTGCACTGTGTGCGGCTATAAATACGCGGCCATTGGCACGGTGCTGATTTGAAAGACTTCGGGGTGGTCTTTGAACTCATGACCTTTCCAATGGGTCACGCAAGCGTCACGCGATTCAGTTTTCAAAAAGTTGAAAACACAACTTCAGACAATGCTTGCAAGCATAAGCCAATGTAGCTCAGTGGTAGAGCAACGGTTTCGTAAACCGTAGGTCGCTGGTTCAATCCCAGTCATTGGCTCCATTTTTGCCCGGAACTTACTGGGCGTCATCTTTCTCACGCATTCGTAGCTCAATTGGATAGAGTTCCTGGTTGGGGGTTCGAATCCCTCCGGATGCGCGACGCGGCGGCATGGCGCGGCGGGCTTGAATGAAAAACGCTTGCACCGCTGAATTGACAAACACTTCGCGGCATGGCTAATTATGCGCCCTGCAACGGTTGGTAGGTTATCCAAGTGGCTAAAGGGTGCAGACTGTAAATCTGTCGGCTAACGCCTTCAATGGTTCGAATCCATTACCTACCACCATTCTTTTCCCCGTTGCGGCCGCTTTTTG
>JANOBC010000317.1:0-23024 GCA_031411455.1 Limisphaerales bacterium | reverse complement strand
GGAAGTCACCTGATTTTTTGGCGTTGTAATACTTGGGCATGGAACCCGCGCCGCCGTTCGGGGGAGCAAACCATTTGGAGCCGTCGCCCATCGCACCATTCATGGCACAACTGCGCATACGGTTTTCCCAGCTCTTCTGGTTGTTGCTTAAAAAGCGGTCAGAGGGACAAACAAAAATTTTGAGAGACTTGGCAACATACTGTCCAATTTGGGCGGTTCCCAAAACCGAACTGTCAACGGTAAGAAAGAGTGTGTTGGTATTGTTGGAGCTTGCCGTCCAATCCAGAGCCACGCCGTAGGGACAAATCCAATTGAGCTTGTTGCCGGCGACATTGCGGTCGGAGTTGGTAACCAGTTTTTCATTATTATCACCCGAATACATCACCCACGCCAAACCAAGCTGCTTGTAGTTGCTCAAACAGGAAATCATCTGCGCGCGTTCCTTGGCCTTGGCGAGCGCCGGGAGCAGCATCGCCGCCAAGATGGCGATAATGGCGATGACCACCAGCAGTTCAATCAAGGTAAAGCCAGCGCGATTGGTCGCCGTTTTTTTTGGCGGTGATAATTTCATTTTTAGAAAATAAAGCCGGGCGGGCGGAATGCCCGCCCGGCATTTTAATGCAAGCAATCAAGGTTGCTTCAAGCGGAAGTATTTTGCACCTGGGCCCACCGGCAGGCTCGCGCTATTTTGCGTGTCCGTGTTCGGCACATCTGTCCAAGAGCCGAGCAGGTTCGTTGCGCTCTGCAACCGCACACCGGGATAACCCAACCAAGTCACCGGCACGAAACCGCTCACCGGCTTGCCGATGGTCAGGCCGCCAAGTTTGGCTTCGGCCACCATGCTGCCGAAAACATCCAGCGGCATGTTGTAAACGCCATTCGTGCTGCGGATGTAGCGGAAATGATTCTGACCAAAGCCCGCTTCATCATCCGCGCCATTGATGGAATACTTGTAGGTCGCGGTCCGCGGCGAACCCTGCGCAAACACTTTGCTGTAGGTGTAGAGGCCGCTGCCCGGAGGATTGTTGGCGAGCGTCAAGCCAGCGCTGGTGAGCGCGATGGGCGACCAACTCACCCAGCCGCTGAAATCGCCGTTGATGAAGACGAGGTCATTCCCCGGATCAAACACATGCGCGTCATTGCCGACCGCGTTCGTCATGCTCACGGTGAAAGTAACGGTCGTATCCATGTTGAGAATATCCAATGGTAGCGAGTCGTTGAAATAAACCGGCGGGAGGTTAGTGCTCGGCACGGCTGGCACCGTGAACACGCGGTTGTTGCCGCCCTGGCCGTTGAGCGCGTCATAGACCGTATTGCCCGCGCTGACATAGCGGAACTGGTATTGGATGCCAGAGCCAGCCTGAATGTTGATTTTGGAACTGGTGTAAATGTTGGTGTTGGCCGCCGAAGGATTGTTGGTGCAACTGGTGTTGCCCCAGCCGTTCATGCTGCCATTAACACTCACGGAGGCTGGGTCAAAGCCGACATCCGTCGCCCGCACCACCGACATGTCCACCGAGAACTGAACATCGCAGAACACCGGCGGACCACCGGCCTGCCAACGGCCTTTCGGCAAGTCCAACTTGAACAAAACCGCTTGGTTAGCCGTGGTCGTGATGACAGCGGCGTTGCCGCTGTCATTACCAAAGTCTTGACCAAATTGCATTTCATTCCAGGTCCCCGGCGTGCGGAACTTGAAACTGTGAGCGCCTGCCGTGGGAATCACATAGATATTTGTGAACAATCCGTTCGCGCCTGGTTGCAAGCCCATTTGAGCGCTCGCGTCACTGTTCCAGCCGGTAAAATCGCCAATGACTTCAAACGCAATGTTACCAGGGTTTTCATAACCAACGCGGTTTGCGGTGGGCGACCAGCCGTCGGCAAAGGTGTTCGTGTAAAAGTAAACAGTGTTGGACCCACCGGCGTCATACTTAACCTTCACGTTGTTGTTGGGAAAACTGGTAGCCCAAGAGCCCGAATCTTTGATGAACTTAAATTCTTGGTAGTTACCCGCCGTGCCACCCGTCATGATGTTGGTGGTGATGAGCGGATTGGCCGGGTCAGTTCCGGGAGACGGCACGCCCGCGTTGTTCCAGCCGTTGAATGCGCCCGCGATGGCAAGCTGCGCGTGAGCGGTCGGTAAGGCGGCGCCAAGGATTGCTCCCAGGCCCAGAATGATTAATTTTTTGTTCATAGTGTTTTTGCGATTAAAAAAACGCCCAACCATTCGGCCAGACAAGATTTTTTTGGGTTACTGAATGAATCTACTCCGAATGAGAAAATCCGCCATCGCATCTTTGTGCGATCCAGCATCCATCAAAAAAGCCGGTCCAACGGTCCGCACTCCTTCGCCTTCTGCCAGTAAGTCTCACGGTTCAAGGGACGCTTTAGTTGTAACGGATCTTTGCCCGCCAGTCGCAGCATCCAGCCCATCGGCGTAAGAAAGAAAATAAAAAACAATGTCAATAGCACCCGGCTCAAAATCCGGCTGATGGCAAAACCCAATCGCATTGAAAACAAATGATAGCCGCGAAACCAGCGCGGTTGCAGGACGGCAGCAAGGGCAATCGCGGCCAGCACCACCAGAATCACCAGCCAAACCTGATGCGCGAGATGCTGCCGCCAGCGCAGGAACGAACTGATGAATGCGAGGCCGAACGCCGCCAGCAACGCGGACTTGCGCCACTCCTTTGGTTCATCTTTGAGGTTCAGTTTCATTTCAATCGGCCTGCGGCGCGACGCGGCGTGCCAGGTTTTTTTGCGGCTGCGCCAGGCGCTCCACCACGAAATTCCCAAGGATGAGAAAATCCATTTCCGTATTCATGAAGCAACGATACGCGTCGTCCGGCGTGCAGACAATCGGCTCGCCGCGCACGTTGAACGAGGTATTAACCAGCACACCGCAGCCGGTGATCTGCTCGAAGCGCAACAGCAAATCATAGAGCAACGGATTGCCCGCGCGCGACACCGTCTGGATGCGCGCGGAATAATCTACATGAGTAATCGCCGGCAGCGTCGAGCGCTCCGCCTTGAGCAAATCCAGGCCGGTCAAATTCGTCGGCAGCGGTTTACGCAATTCCTTTTTCACCTGTGCGACGAACAGCATGTAGGGTGAGTCCGCATCCAGTTCAAAATAATCTGCCACCCGTTCACGGCGGACAATCGGCGCGAACGGCCGGAACGACTCGCGGAACTTCACCTTCAGATTCATCGCCGACTGCATTTTTGGCGAACGCGCATCGCCGAGGATGCTCCGATTGCCGAGCGCGCGCGGGCCAAATTCCATCCGTCCCTGAAACCAACCGATGACTTTTTCCGATTTCAAAAGTTCAACCGTGAAATCCAGCAGGGCAGATTTTTCCAACTTGTGAAACACCGCGCCGTTCGCGTGCAGCGTGGCTTCAATTTCGTCATCGGAAAAATCCGGGCCGAGCAATGACGACTGCATGGCATCGGGCACGGAAACTGTTCGCGGCGGCGTGTCTTGGTGCAGATGCCACGCCGCCAAAGCCGCGCCCAGCGCGCCGCCCGCATCACCAGCGGCGGGTTGAATCCAGATTTGGTCGAAAATCTTCTCACGCAAAATCTGCCCGTTCGCCACGCAGTTCAGGGCGACGCCGCCGGCCAGGCAAAGTTTTTTTGAGCCGGTCAATTCACGCGCGTGGCGCGCGAGCTTCACCATGATTTCCTCGGTGACGAGCTGGACGGAACGCGCTACATCCATGTGCCGCCGCTCGATTTTCTCTTCCGCGCCACGCGGCGGCCCGCCGAGCAGGGCCTGAAACTTTTCATTCGTCATCGTCGTGCCGCGCAGAAAATTGAAATAGTCGAGGTTCAGCCGGAACGAGCCGTCCGGTTTCACATCAATCAATTCACGGCGGATGGCGTCGGCATAGCTTGGTTCACCGTAGGGCGCGAGTCCCATGAGCTTGTATTCGCCAGAATTAATGCGGAAGCCGCAGTAATCGGTGAACGCGGAATACAGCAAACCGAGCGAGTGCGGGAAACGGATTTCTTTCAGCAGTTTGATGGCGTTGCCGTGGCCGTGGCCGAGCGTCGTGGTCGCCCATTCGCCCACGCCATCAATCGTCAACACCGCCGCCTCGTCAAATGGCGACGGATAAAACGCGCTCGCCGCATGTGCCTGATGATGCTCGGTAAAAAGAATCTCACAATCCGCGCCCAGCCCCGGCAGTTCGGCGCGGATAGTTTTCCGCAAATCCAATTTGCCGCCGAGCCAGTTCGCCAGCGTCGTGGGAAAAGTTTTCAATCCGTCCGGCGCGATGGCTAGATACGTCTCCAGCAGCCGCGTGAATTTCAAAACTGGCTTGTCATAAAACACCACGGCATCGAGCTGCGACAAATTGAGGTTGGCATGACGTAGGCAGAACGAAACCGCGTTGGCTGGAAATTCAGAATCATTTTTCTTCCGCGTGAAACGCTCCTCCTGCGCGGCGGAAATAATTTTCCCATCCACGACGAGCGCAGCGGCGGAGTCGTGGTAAAACGCCGAGAGGCCGAGAATATGGCGCGGCGCAGGCATGGTCAGAGGAACGGATACAACGCCCACGAGATGCCCGAGCTAGCCGTAAAAATCAGGATGGCTCCGAGCAGTAGCAGCAGCGCGATAAGCGGGATGAGCCACCATTTTTTTTCCTGGCGGGCAAACCGGATGAATTCTTTAAACAGTGACCACATGGCTGGTTTGAAGATTTAGGCGCGCGGTTAGAATGTAAATCAATTTATTTTTTTCGGCGAAGGATCTGGATTTTGACCAGGCTTTCCTCCGCGCCCCGGAAGCTCGGTTCGAGCCGGAGCGCTTCCTCAAACTCGCGCTGCGCCTCGTCCAGCCGCTGATGCTTGGCCAGCAGCACGCCAAGGTTGAACCGCGCCCGCGAGTATTTAGGATTCAACTGCGCCGCCGCGCTGAATTCCGTCAGCGCCTCATCGAGTTGGCCGGCGGCGTCGAGTTCGCCCGCGAGTTCGTAATGCGCCTCCCAGTTGGCCGGGTTCAACTGGACGGATTCCCGGTAAAGTTCCATCGCCCGCGCGCGGTCGCCCTGCAACGCGTGAACCTTGCCGATATGAAAAATAGTTTGAGCATCGCGCGGACGCTGCGTTTGCGCGACGGCGTAACTGGCCAGCGCCTCGGAAAATTTATTTTGCGCCGCGAGGACGTTGCCCAGTTCAATCCGGCCTTCCGTAAGGCTGGGCCGCAATTTCACGGCCGTGCGCAACTGTGCCTCGGCCTCGGTTTTATCGCCTTGCAGGCTCAACAACCTGCCCAGTTGAAAATACGCCAGAAAATCATGCGGCAGGAGTTCATGCACGCGCCGCCACTCCTCGGCGGCGGCGGGCCGGTCACCAAGGGATTGCAGGAAGAGCGCATAATTTTGGCGCACATAAAAATCTTCCGGCGTCCGTGCGATCAGTGTGAGAAAATTCGTCTTCGTAGCGGCGGCATTTTCGGCACTAAACTTCGCGCGCAGATCCTTTGCTTGCGCCGCCAATTTTTCCAGCCGCAGCGGATTATTTGGCTGGCTACTGAATGGCGGAACCTGCAGCCGCCCGGCCATGTGTTCCAGCACCGCCGTGCGGTTCCAGTCGGACAGCCCCAGCCGCGTCTCACATTCAGTCGGTGTCAGCCACCCGGAGTTGCGCGGCTGGGCGGACGGAATCATTTTTTCTAACTGCTCCGCCCACGCCAAGCCGAGCCGGTGGCTGCCGTCGAAATTAAAATGGACATGCTCGTAAAAAGTTTCTTCGCCGCACATTTTTTCGGGGCCAGGCGGTGACAATTCCACCACCGTGTCGAGCAGCACCACGCGATCGCCCGCAAATTTTTTCGCAGCCGCCCGGATAATACCGTTCTCCCGTGCATCGGTGCGAAACGGAAGTGCGTCATTATCGCAAGCCAGCTGGAGATGTTCGCGGGCGGCGGAGTAATTTTTTTGGGCGAGTAGATTTTGCCCCCAGCGGAATTGTAATTCGGCGGAATTTTTATTTTGCGTCGCAATTTGGGCGTAGATTTTTTCCGCGCCCGCCAAATCACCGTTCGTTTCCAGCCGCCGCGGTTCGTCGAGCGACACGGCAGGCAGCGAGGCAAACGGCGGATAATCCTTGAGGTTGACCGCAACCGTATTCAGCAGGATTTTCGCACCCGAACCCGTGCCAGCCCTCAGGATGTCGTCCAGATTTTTTTCAAAGTTGCGGTAGACGTTTTCTTTGAGCGGGCTGTCCGAGGCAATCTGGCTGTTCAAAAACATCTGCATCCCGCCCCAGGAAGTCCCGGGAGTTTTTTCGTGGAGAAACTTTCGCGCCAGCTCCGTGCACAGCTGGCCGGTGCGGGTTGTTTGAACCGCCGTGACCAGCCGGACGTAAGGCAACGGCGGCGCCTGCTTCCCAAAAACTGTCGCCGCGCCAAACGGCCCGACCATTTCGTTATTGCCCATATAGACAATCCAAAAATCACCGTCGTGCCGGGCGCACTCGCGGGCGATGGGCAAAATGACATGTGAATTGATGGCCGTGAACGCGACGTTGACGACTTCAAACGTCACGCCCGGGAATTTTTCACGAAGCTGCACCTCCATGAACCGGGCCGGGCCGTAGGACGGTTCGGGGTCGCCCATCGCCGCCGATTCGCCGAGAATGAAAATGCGGATGGTGCCGGGCGGTTTCTGCGCGCGCAGCCGGAGCGCACCGGGACTGCGCGCCGTCGCGCGCGGAAAAAAGCGGAAGCTGAAATCGTCGTTTTGGACGAGAAAGTTTTCGCCGCCGATTTTTTGCGGCTTAAAAAAATGCGGGGCAAAGCCGTAGCCGCCCAGCCGCAAGCTGGCTTCCAACACCGCCAGCAGCACAAACGGCAGGAGTAGTGCGGCCAGTCGGAAGGCCCAGCGGCGTCGCGAGGAAAACGCTGGCGGAATCGGCGCGGCGTTGGCTGATTTTTTTTTCCGAGACGGGTTCAAGGGGGAAAGTTAAGCGGTTTCTCAAATTGTTTGCAACCTTCGCACCACTTCCGGCGCTACTCGGATGACCGCATCTTTGTGCGAAAGCAAAATCGTGCCGGGAGGTTCCTTATCCATTAAAGTCAGGTGTGTCTCTAAAATCCATCGCTGCTATCGCAACGCTCCTGCTGCTGTTGCCGCTGCGGTCATGGACGCAGACCGCCCCGAACACCGCGTGGCAGGCGCAGAGCATTTACCAAATTTTTACGGACCGCTTTTTCGACGGTGACATTGCGAATAACAACGCCGCCGGTTCCTACAACGCCAGCAGCGGCACGGGCGTGCACGGCGGCGATTTCCGGGGCATTGAGCAGAAGCTGGATTACATCAAGGCGATGGGTTTTACCGCCATCTGGATTTCCCCCATTGTGAAAAACGGCAGCGGCGAATACCACGGCTACTCCGGCGCGGATTTTTATTCCGTGGATCCGCATTGGGGCACGCTCTCGAATTTGCAGGTGATGATCAACGCCGCGCACGCGAAGGGAATCCTCGTCATCCAAGACGTCGTCATCAACCACGGCAGCACGTTGAACAACGTCAGCGGCAACACCGCTTTCAACTTGTCCGGCTACAACCTGTCCTACGCCAACGCCTCTAAAAAATACGCCGCGCCGTTCAACACCAACTCGGCGAATCCCGCGCTCTCAAATCTCTTTCACAACTTCGGTGCAATTCAGGATTACAATAGCGCCACCCAGACGGAACTTGGCGAGTTGAGCGGTCTTGACGATTTTCGCACCGAGTCAGCTTACGTCCGCACGAACATGGCGGCGATTTACAGTTGGTGGATTACGAACGCCGGCTTTGACGGCTTCCGCATTGATACGGTGAAACACGCCGAGATGGGTTTCTGGCAGGACTGGTGTCCGCGCATCCACGGCGCGGCGGGAGCGGCGGGCAAAACCAATTTCTTCCTGTTCGGCGAAGTGTTCGACGGCTCTGATGCCAAGAATGGCAGTTACTCCGGCACGAACGGCGGCGGTGCGTTTAAGTTGGATTCATTACTCGATTATCCATTGTTCTTCGCCGCACAAAATGTTTTTGAACGAGGCCAGAATACAAAACAAATTGAAGACCATTACAACGCCCTCGCCGCGAACTACGACTCGAACACCATCAACCAGCTCGTCACCTTTCTCGATAACCACGACACCACGCGCTTCCTGAATTCTGCCAATGCCAACGGCGACACCAACAAGCTCGCCGTCGCGCTCGCATTTTTGCACACCGCGCGCGGGATTCCCTGCGTCTATCAAGGCACCGAACAGGCCTTCAACGGCGGCACGGATCCGAACAACCGCGAGGATATGTTCGCGGGCGCATTTGAGCAGGGGCCGTCGCTCGGCGATAATTTCAACATGACCCACCCGCAGTTTCAGCTCATCGCCAAGCTGAATAATTTCCGCCGCCTCTACCCTGCCCTCGCGCTCGGCACACACCTCAACCAATGGTATGACGCCACCAGCGCCGGCCTCTTCGCCTACGCGCGACGGCGCGGCGCGCAGGAAATTTTTGTCGTGCTCAACACCGCCACCAACTCCCAAACCCTGCCCAGCCGCAGCGTTACCTACGCGCCCGGCACGGTGCTAGTCAACCTGCTCAACCCCGGCGAAACCATTTCCATCGTCGCCGGATCACAAACGCCGTCCATCACCGTGCCAGGAACTGCTGCAAAAATTTTCCTCGCACAATCGCAAGTGCTGCCGCTCGACCCCATCGTCACCAACAATTACCCCGCGCACGCCGTCACGAATATTCCGACGTGGGCCAGCGTCGTCCTGCAATTCAGCCAGCCGATGGAACCAAACAGCGCGCAAGCCGCCTTCAGCACCAGCCCCGCCGTCAGCGGCACCTTCAGTTGGTCGCCCGCGCGCGACACCCTGACCTTCACGCCCAGCGGCACTGGTTTTTCCGGCCTGACCACTTACACCGTCCGCCTCACGAATTCCGCCGCCAGCTCCGTTTCCAGCAACGCACTCTTTGCGATGTATGAAATGAAATTCAAGACCGCCGCCTTCAGCGTCAACACCAACAGCCGCCCCGCCCTCGCGCCGTTCAATGCCGGTGGCCTGGCGCTGGTCGGCGGAAATTTTCAGCTCAATTGCAGCTCCACGACCAACTGGATTTACCAGCTCCAGCGCCGCGATTCGCTCGACAGCAATTCCCTCTGGACCAATGTCGGCGTGGCCACCACCGGCACGGGAACCGTTTTATTTTTTAGCGATGCCACCACCAACGCCACGCGCTTCTACCGCCTCCAAGCACGGTGAGCTGCGGGATTTTTGCTGGCGGGTTCACGCGTTTCGTTTAATTTTTCCGCGCTTTGAACCTTGAGCCAAAAAAATTCCGCGTCGGCTCCGTGCCTTACCTGAACGCCGCCCCACTCACGCGCGACCTCGGCGAGCAACTGATCTTCGCCACGCCCGCCAAGCTCGCGGCGATGCTCCGGCGCGACGAACTCGACGCCGCCCTCGTCAGCCTCACCGAAGTATTGCTCCACGACCGCTACGACATCCTCGACGGCATCGCCATCGCCTCCCTCGGCGAAGTCTACAGCGTCTTCCTCGCGCACAAAAAACCGCTGGCCGTAGTGAAAGAAATTTTCTGCGACACCGCCTCGCTTACCAGTGTGAACCTGCTGAAAGTTTTGCTGGCCGAACGCGGATTAAAACCAGAGTTCAAGCCGTTGGAAAATTACGCGGCGGCGGCGGAAAAAGATTTCGTCCTGCTTATCGGCGACCGGGCGATTGAATTTCAGCGCGCGCCGCACACGCACGAAATTTTCGACCTCGGCACCGCGTGGCTGGAACTGACGGGGCTGCCGTTCGTCTTCGCCGTCTGGGCGCTGCGGCGTGACGTGGAAAACAAAGAATTGCGCTACGAATTGAAAGCCGCGAAAAACTTCGGCTTGGAGACGCTCGATTATCTCGTTGAGACGCGCCCGGAATTCGATGCCGAATTCCGCCGTGATTATTTTGAATGGCACATCCATTACCATCTCGCCGAGGATGAGAAGCGCGGCATCGCCAAGTTCTGCGAACTGCTCTGCAAACATAATCTCGGCCCCGTGTTCGAGCCCAAGTTTGTTGTTTGATTTTTTAGCCGGCCGGCCGGGTTAGCCACCGCCTCGCAACCAGTGGCCGAGCCTTTCGGAACACCACCAATTATTTTATCGGCGAGAGATCATTGCCGATGGCCCGCTCGAACTTCGCCCGCGCCGCCGCGTAATCGTGTTCCGCAGTGATCTGCGTTGTGCGCGCCTGCGTCAGCGCGGTCTCGGAGTTCAGCACGTCGAGTTGCGTGCTGGTGCCGGCTTCGGCGCGGGCCTTCGCCTCGCGCAACGCCTCGTCCGCCTGCTCCTGCACCTTCGCCTGCGAGTCGAGCGTCTCGCGCGCCTGCATCAGGTCGGAATACGCCGTGCGCACACCGAGTTCAATCTGCCGCTGCTGGTCGGTGAGTTCCGTTTTGGATTTTGCCAACTGCGCTTTTGCCTGCTTGACGCGGCCGTAAGTCGCCGCGCCGTCAAAAATATTCCACTGCAACTGCGCGCCCGCGTTCCAGCCGTGGATGTCGTGGTCGAGCGTGACCGGCGGCGTGAAGCGCGCATTGAACCAGTCATAGCCTGCGAAAACCGACACCACCGGCTGATAACCGGAACGCGCGTTCACCACGCCCAGCTTCTGTAAATCCACCGTGCGCCGCAACGCCTCCAACTCCGTGCGCTTCTGCAACGCCTGCTGAATCACGTCCGGCAAATTCACCTCCAACGGCGCAGTGTTGAAGCCATCAGTGAGATTCAGCGGAATGTCCTCCCAGATTTCGCGCGGCAAATCGTAGCCCAGCAAGTTCGCCAGATTGTTTTTGGCGATGCGATAGCCATTGCGCGCTTGGATCAACGCCGGACGTTCGTTCGCCACGGCCACCTCCGCGCGCAGCAGGTTGAACTTCGGAACCGTGCCTGCATCGAGGCGATGCTGCTGGTCTTCGCGTTCCTTTTCCAAAAGTTTCACCGACGCCTCGCGCACGACGACCTGCTGCGCGGCGAGCAGCACGCTGTAATACGCCAATCGCACTTGCAGCAACGTGTCCGCCACCGCCGTCTGGTAAATGGCGAGCGACTGTTTTTTTGTGGTGCCGGCAGATTTCAGCGCAGCAATGTTTCTGCCGCCGTCGTAAATGATCTGCTCAATCCTAATGCCCGTGCTCCAATTCTCAACGGGCTGGTCAATCGTGCCAAAGCTTTCCACCGCCGCCGGGTCAGTGGTTTTGTAGTTTCCACTGGCCGTCACCTGCGGCAACGCCACCGCGCGCGTCTGGATGACCAGCCCCTGCGAGGCTTCGAGATCGTTTTTTGCCTTTAGAATCGTGGCGTTTTGCAGGAGCGCGGTGTTGAGCGCGTCCGCCAGCGAAAGCGGACGCGTGAGCCACGCGGGCAGGTTCGTCTCGGTGGCGCGGGTGGAATTGACCGCCAGCAAAACGGCGGTGACGAGCAAGGCAAAATTCTTTTTCATGATTATATTTCAACGTTTCTTGTCGGAAAAATTTTCCAGCGCGGCGAGGGAAAATTTCGTGATGTGGGCCGCCAGTTTTTCGATCGCCGCTGCATCTGCCGCCGGTTTCCCGGCCAGCCGCGCCACCACCGGGCCGCAGTGATGATAAAACACGCACTGGCTTACCACGCTGAACGCGCAGGGCCGCACGCGCTCATCGTCCGGCTGGCAGCCAAGAATATCCGCGATAATTTTATTCAACTGCCCCGCCATTGGGCGGATGAATTCCTCCACGAGCGAATCCAGCGCGGCGGTCGGTTCGATCATCTCGCGCGACATCAGCTTGCCGTGGCACGCCGTCGGGCTGTCGTCAAAAATCCGCAGCAGAAACGAATGGATGAACGCCCGCAGCTTCTGCTCCGACGCTGCGTCCGCCGCGACGCCTTGAAAGGGCGGATATTTTTCCAGCGCGCGGGAATGCGCGTGGCGCAGCACCTCGGCGTAAAGTTTTTCCTTGTCGCCGAAATGGTAATTGATCGCCGCGATGTTCGCGCCTGCCCGTCGGCAAATTTCACGGACCGTGGCGTTGCGATAACCCGCCTCGCCAAAAACTTCCGTCGCGGCATCCAGCAACTCACGCCGGGTGGCGACCTGGATCGGATCGGAAAGGATGGCGGCTGGTTTTGTTTTCAATTTCAAACACAAGATTCAAACAAATGTTTGACTCGTCAATAAAATTTTTGTTTGATGGCGTCATCAACGAAAGTTGCCGCATGAAAACCAGCCGAATTTTATTTTCCACCTTCATCCTGTTTGCGGCTCTGGCCGGCTGTTCCAAGCATTCTTCCGGCACGTTTCAGGGCTACGTCGAGGGCGAATACGTTTATGTCGCCGCGCCGCTGGGCGGTTCGCTCACCAATCTCGCCGTGGCGCGCGGCGATTCCGTGAAGGCCGGGCAGCTTCTGTTTGAACTCGAACGCGCGTCCGAGGCGGCGGCGTTGGATCAGGCGGATAAAAATCTAGTGGCGGCGCAAAGTGCAGCGCAGCTTTCCGAAACGGCCTTCCAGCGTCGTAAGGAACTTCGCGAAAATTCCGCCGGTGTCGTCTCCGCCGAGGAACTCGACAAGGCGCGCGGCCAGCGCGATACCGATGCCGCGCAGTCCGCGTCGCAACAAGCCGCGCGCGACAAGGCGAAGTGGGCGCATGACCAGAAGCAGCAAGCCGCCCCGGCGGACGCCTTCGTGCAAGACACGCTGTATCGGCGAGGCGAATTTGTCGCAGCAGGAAACCCGGTCATTGTGCTGCTGCCGCCGGAAAATTTGAAGGTGCGCTTCTTCGTGCCGCAGGAATCGTTGCCGCGAATCAAAACCGGCGCGGTGGCGAACGTCTCCTTCGATGGCGGCGTAAAAACTTATTCCACCACGGTGAATTTCATTTCCACGAAAGCCGAGTTCACGCCGCCGGTGATTTACAACCGCGAGAACCGCTCCAAGCTGGTGTTTATGATTGAGGCAAAATTTTCCCCGGCGGACGCGGCGGAACTGCGCCCCGGCCAGCCGGTGGATGTGAAACTTCAGTGACATGAGTGCGAGCGATTTCGCCATAGACGTTCGCGGCGTCACGAAGAAATTCGGCACGCGCACGGTTGTGAACGACATCGCCATGCAGGTGAAGCCCGGTGAAATCTATGGCTTCCTTGGCCCGAACGGCAGCGGCAAGACGACGTTTCTGCGGATGCTCTGCGGCTTGCTGAAAGCCGATGGCGGCGAAGGCACCTGTCTCGGTTATGATTTTCGCACCGAGAGCGCCGAAATAAAAAAACACGTCGGCTACATGACGCAGAAATTTTCGTTCTACGAAGATTTGAGCATCGAGGAAAATCTGGATTTCATCGCGCGCCTCTACGAAATGCCGCAGCGCAAAGCCGCCGTGGAAAAAAGTCTCGCGCGCCTCGGCATGGTTGAACGCCGCAAGCAACTGGCCGGAACACTTTCCGGCGGCTGGAAACAACGCCTCGCGCTCGCCGCGTGTTTGATTCACGAGCCGCAACTGCTTTTGCTCGACGAGCCGACGGCGGGCGTTGACCCGAAAGCGCGCCGCGATTTTTGGGAGGAGATTCACCAGCTTGCCGCTGGCGGGCTGACCGTGCTCGTCACGACGCATTACATGGACGAGGCGGAGCGCTGTCATCGGCTTGCCTACATCGCCTACGGAAATCTGCTCGCGCGCGGCACGGTCGGCGATGTTTTGAAATCCGCCAAGCTGACGACGTGGGCGGTGACCAGCCTTCGCTCAGAAGCTACGGCTCGGCAGGCGGGCGGAAATTTGCATGAGCTTGCGGAAAAAATTCGCGGGCTGTCCGGCGTCGAGCAAGTCGTCGCGTTCGGCACGACGCTGCACGTCAGCGGGCGCGATGCGGAAAAATTGCGCGCGAGCGTGAGTCCGTGGATGACCGAGGCGTATCGCTGGGAGAAAATTGATTCTGGACTGGAAGACGTGTTCATCAGCCTGATGGAAACCGCGAAGGATAATTTCTCATGAAGGCTCTTGCTGCGAAAATGAATGTCTCCTTCCCCCTCACCCCAGCCCTCTCCCTTGGGGAGAGGGAGCGGCTATCGGACACATTCTTAAAATTTGAGTGCAACCGAGTAGCCATCTGCTGTGGATTTACCAGAACGCGCCGAGCAGTTCTCCCTCTCCCCAAGGGAGAGGGCCGGGGTGAGGGGAAACAAATCTACCAAAATAGTTTTGCTAAAACAGGTGCTTCGCATTCAAAAAATATTTCAGGAGCTTGTTCAACATGAGCTTCCCCGCTTTCAACTTGCGGCGTTTCGGCGCGATGGTGATGAAGGAATTCATCCAGATGCGCCGCGACCGCATGACGTTCGCGATGATGATCGGCGTGCCGATCATGCAGTTGATGATGTTCGGCTACGCAATTAACTCCAACCCCAAGCATCTGCCCACGGCGGTTTATTCGCAGGACAACGGCGTGTTCGCGCGCAGCATCGTCTGGGCGATGCGAAACAGCAGTTATTTTGAAATCGTCAGCGAACCGAAGAATGAAAAAGAAATCCAGACGTTGCTCGCGGAGAACACCGTCCAGTTCGTCGTGCAAATCCCGGTGGATTTTTCACGCCGCGTTTTGCGCGGGGAAAAGCCGGACTTGCTGCTCGAAGCCGACGCGACTGATCCGACGGCGGTTGGCTACGCGATTGCCGCGATGAATTCGCTCACGCCGACCGTTTTGAACCGCGATCTCACCGGGCCGTTAACGAAATTGCGCGCCGGGTCCGCGCCATTCAATCTCGTCGTGCAGCAGCATTACAATCCAGAAAACATCACACAATATAACATCGTGCCGGGACTGATGGGCGTGATGCTGACGATGACGATGGTGATGATTACCGCGCTAGCCATCACCCGCGAGCGCGAGCGAGGCACAATGGAAAATCTTTTGTCCACACCCGTGCGCCCTGCCGAAGTCATCATCGGAAAAATAATTCCCTACATCATGATCGGCTACGTTCAGGTCTTCGTGATTTTAATGGCGGCGAAATTTTTGTTCGACGTGCCGATGGTGGGCAGCGTGCCGTTGCTGCTGGGACTGGTGTTTCCGTTCATCGTGGCGCATCTCGCGGTGGGAATTACTTTTTCGACGGTGGCGAAAAATCAATTGCAGGCGATGCAGATGGCGATGTTTTTCTTCCTGCCGTCGCTGCTGCTGTCGGGCTACATGTTTCCGTTTCGCGGGATGCCCGGCTGGGCGCAGGGCATCGGCGAATGTCTGCCGCTCACGCATTTTCTCCGCATCGTGCGCGGTATTTTGCTGAAGGGAAATGGCATCGCGGAGGTCGTGCCGGACTTGTGGCCGATTGGACTATTTCTGCTCGTGGTGCTAACGCTAGCAGTCAAACGCTACCGGCAGACGTTGGATTGATTTTTCCCGCCGCAAACTGCCCGCGGAAAAATTTCATCAGCGTGACGTGGGCGAACAGCACATCGGGATCGCGTTGCAGCACTTCATCGTATTGGCGCGCGAAGCCTTCGCCGGTTTCGGCAGGCGTGAGGAGAGTTTTGGTTCGTTGCGCCAGCGCGTTCACGTCCGCTGCGGTCAAAGGTTCCTGGGCGTCCAGCAATGCATCCAGGTCGGCGAACAGATGCGTGACGGGCGCGAGCCACGCGAACCACGGGTCGCTGGTCAGCAGGTGCAGAAAATCGTAAGACGAAACGGCGTGGCCAAAACTCGTCTCGTAACTCAAGCGCTCGGAGTTGAGCAGCGTTTTGTGCAGTTGCTGCAACGCTTCGCGCAGTTCCGTGAGCCGCTGACGCAGCCCGGCGGATTCGGCGCTGGGGGAAATGGAATCAGCCATAGCGGTCAATGTTTAGGCAGCGGGCTGGCGTCCAGCTTCGCTTCTGCCTCGCGACGGCGGGCATCGAGGGCGTCGAGTTTTTTCAGCACGGTCGTCGTGCTACTGTTGTAAGCCGTGTTTTCGCCGCGACGGCCGAGGCTGGCCGGGCGGAAATTTTTATTTTTGTCTCCGAGAAATTCCGCCAGCACAGTGCGGTAGCCACTGGCCAGGCCGCTGAACGGCACGGCCATGCGGAACTGCGCGATTTCAAAGTCGCGCACCTTCAGCCGCAGCACGGATTCGCGCTGGGTGCTGGAAAAATTTTGAATCGCAGCCTGCAGCGAAATGGTGGCGCGCTCAGGCAAGGCATCCGGGACGGCGCGCAATTCCACAGGGACGGCGAGCAAATCCGCCATGCGGTCGCGGGTAACGGCGAGGTTCCAGCGCGGGCCGGAATCGCGCGCGGCGAAGCGCACGAGGCGCAGCGTCCACCATTTTTCCACGTCGAGTGGACGGCGAAAGTTTTCGCGGAAGGCGTCGAAGAAAGCGGTCTGCCAGTTCAGGCAGCCGGGTAGTTTGGCGAGCAGTTGCCGCATTTTTTCTGGGCCGTTTTTCAGCGCGAGCAGCTCGGCAGTGAACAGTTGCGCGCTGGCGAGATAGGCGCCGCCATCGTCGCCATCCAGTTGCGCGCCGGTGGGCCAGCACAATTGGTCAAAGGTGAGCGGCGCGACGTTTTGCAGCGTAGCGCGGGCGGCGAACAGCGGATCGTAGCCGCGTTTTTTTTTCTCGGTGCGGAGCTGCGGGACATCGCGGTAGGTTTGATTGGGCGAGGAGAGGATTATTTTTTCCGGCTCGGCGCCGGGCGCAAGTTGCGCGAGGCCGTCGGCGAGCCACAGGGGAATTTCGGCGGAGTGGTCAGGGTTGAAGTTGCCGCGATTGGCAATCTCCAGCAGCAGCGCCGCGGCGAGGCCGCGCGTGTAGCGGGTGCGCGTGACGACGTCCGGCAGGTCCACATGGTAGTTCCACTTTGGCAGCAACGGGGTGATGGCGATGTTGACATCTTCGCGCACGGAACGGGCGGGGAAGAGGGCGAGGAAAATTTTCCCGTTCCACTTCGCATCGGATTGGTAGCCGAGCTGGGACCAGAGCGCGGATTTGAAACGTTCGGCACCGACGGCGAGCAGCGCGGGTTCGAGGCGGACGAGGTTCTCATTGGTGGCGAGCGCGGGCTGGTGCATCAGCGGCGAATAGTGCGCGGCGGCCACGACGGTGAATTGGCCGGAGACGCTCATGACGGAGCGGGCTTCGGTATAGGCGGATTGGGCGACGGCGGAAAGGGTGAACGCAAAAATAACCAACAGCCAACCTTCAACCTGCAACGTCCAATGCCACCGCGCCCGGCTGCCTTGAATGCTGGATGTTTTCATCCGCCAGACTTGGTGGATTTTTTTTCCGGCTTGGCGGCGGGCTTGGCTTCAGTTTTTGTCTCGGCCTTCGTGGGCTTGGAGTCGGTGGAATCTTTTTTGGCGCCTTCCGTGTAATTTTTGCTGCGGTAGTCGGTGATGTAGAAGCCGCTGCCTTTGAAGATGAGTCCCGCCCCCGCGCCAATCTTTTTGGCGACCGCGCCGCGCCCCCATTTTTTCTGGCCGCAGGATTCTTGGGGGCAGATTTTTAGCGTGGGAGCCGCCATCGAATGAATGGCTTCAAACTCGTGGCCGCATTTTTTGCAGGCGTATTCGTAGGTCGGCATGGAAACCGGAGACGGCGGTGAATTATTGCGGCGGTGAATTCGTCGCGCCGGCGGGGGCGATGATTTTCACGGAGCCGTCGGAGCCGACTTCGACATTGAGGTCGTAGGGCGACGAATTTTTTGCCGGGGCACTGTTGGTCTTGGTCGGGGAGCGGAACAGTTGGAGGAGTTCGGCACCGCGTTTGCCGCCGACGTCGTTTTTGCCGAGCTGCACGCGGCGGGCGACGAAGACTTCTTCTTTCAGCTTGCCGAGCTGGGCACGCACTTCGGTGATGTCGCTGAACTTGTGTTCCAGCACGGCTTTTTGCGCCATCTGTTTTTGGAGTTCGCCTTGCAAGAACGCCGTGTTGGTTTTGGCAATCGAGAGTTGCGCCAAGGTGATGGCGATGCGTTCGTTCAACTGGCTGATGGTGTTGGTCAGTTCCACCGCGCGCTTGTCGAGCGCCTTGTTCTGGGCCTCGAGGTCGGTCACTTGGCCGTTGAGGTTGGTGATTTGAATTTCTGCTTTCACCAAGGTCAGCTTGATGTCTTCGATGGTGGAGTTGGCGGAAGCAAGGGCGTTGGAGAAGTCCAGCACTTGCGTGCGCGCGAGGGCGAGGTCGTTGGTGAGTTCCAGATTCGCTTGACGCAAATCTTTCACGTTCACATTGGCATCCACCAACTGGTTGGAGAAGTCGTTAATAACGACCACGTCGGTCGAGTGCTGATCTTCCGCCGATTTCTTGGTGGCAAACAGCGCGACGACCAGACCGAGAGCGGCAATGGCGAGAACAATGATGGCAACCTTGATTTTCATGGCGGGGTTAATGTGTCGCGCGGTGGGGCTTTTTGCAAGTTAGGGTTTTGTGGCCGCAGGGGCGTTGGAAGCCGCGTCGAGAATCGCCTGTTCGAGCGCCTTGAGGCTAGGGTCGAGGATTTCCACGTTGGCTTCTTTGCGGAGCTTCTCGACGAGCGCCGGAGCGCGGTCACGGATCTGTTCGCCTTCCAGCTCCAGCTTGCAGATGGCCGCCGGGGTTTTTTCAACCTGCGGAATGTTGTCCATCAGGCCGTATTTTTTTGCGGGCATCTTCTCGATGAGTTTGATGATGTGGAAGCCGAACATGGTCTGCACCACGTCGCTCACTTGGCCAGCGCTCAACGCAAACGCGGCCGCTTCAAATTCTGCGACCATGTCGCCGCGACCGAACTTCGGCAACTCGCCGCCGTTATCCTTGTTGCTGGCGTCTTCGGAATACTGCTTGGCGAGCGTGGCAAAATCTTCACCAGCCTTGATGCGTTTAAGCAATTCATCCGCCTTGGCACGCTTGGCGGCAACGACGTTGGTCGAGAGCGTCGTGCGGTTGGACGGGTCAATGGTCATCAACAAAATGTGGCGGGCGTGGGCCTTCTCCGGTTCTTCAAACGAAGCGGCGTGGTTGCTGTAGGCTTCTTTGATTTGGGCGTCGCTGATGTTGATGTTCAATTCGCGTTTCAGCACGGCTTTGGCCGTGGCTTCCTGCGCGGCTTTGCTGCGGAGGCTGGCTTCGTTCATGCCGACGATTTTCAACTGGCGTTCAAACGCCTCGCGCGAACCAAAGCGCGACAGCAGGTTGGTGAATTGCTGATCCGATTCCGCGGCGCCGGTCGCGCGTTCGGCGGCGGTCGCCTTCTGCGAGAGTAGTTGGATGGTGATGATCTGGTTCAGCATGCTGATCTCGAAATCAGCGGGCAACGGCTGGCCGGCGGCGGCGGCGTTCGCCTTTGCGCCCGTCACGATTTCGTCGAGTTCGCTGCGCTTGATTTCAAAACCCTTGCCCTTGGCGATCAAGGGGTCGCCGAACAGCGCCGTGATAGTGTCGGTCTTCGCGGGGGTGACGGCAGGGGTGGCAGAGGATGCGGCCTGGGCGGAAATCACACCGGCAACGAGCGCGGCGGAAAGAATTGTTTTCAAGTTCATTTGGTCAATTGGACGGTCAAGTTTCGTTTTGGTTCAATTAAGGCTTACAAAGTTACCACCTTGACGTTGCTGATGTCAGTGTCTTTCTTCAATTCATCAAGCACAGACTGCGGCGGGACGCTGTCGAGGCTCAACACGGTCAGGGCGAGACCGCCCACGGTATCGCGGCTCAAGCTCATGCTGGCGATGTTGACCTTGTGCTTGGCGAGGAGCGTGCCGAGGTGTCCGACGATGCCCGGCTTGTCGGCGTTGTTCAACATCAGCAAAGTTCCTTTAATCGGAACCTCCACCGACTGGCTGAACAAGCGCACGATGCGGGGATTGTTCGGCGAGCCGAAGAACGTGCCGCCAGCGGAAACCAATTTCTTCGCCCCGTTGAACGCTTGAACGTGAACCCACTCGTTGAACGTGACCGGCTCATCAGATTTTTTTTCCTCGACCGTGATGCCGATGCTCTGCGCCACGCTGCGGACGTTGACGTTGTTCACGTCCTTGATGTTGCTCGTGGATAGGAAGCCGCGCAAAATCGCGCGCGTCACCGGGTCAATGTTCGGGAGCAAACGCGCGTTGCCGCCGTAAGTGATGTGGAGCTTGTCCGCCGTGGACGGCGTGAGTTGTGCCAGAAGTTTTCCGAGCGCCTCGCCGAGCGGCAGGTATGGCTTCACTTGTTCAGAAGTTTTCGCGTCGAGATACGGGAGGTTCACCGCGTTGCGGACTTCGCCCGTGAGCAAGTAGCCCGCGATGACTTCAGCGACTTCGATGCCGCATTTTTCCTGCGCTTCTTCCGTGCTCGCGCCAAGGTGCGGCGTCAAAATTAAATTCGGCTGCTTGCGATACGGATGTTCGGCGGGCAACGGTTCCACGGCGAAAACGTCCAAGGCCGCACCCGCGACTTTGTTGGATTCGAGCGCCGCGATGAGGTCGGCTTCGCAAATGATTTCGCCACGCGCGCAGTTCACGATCTTCACGCCGGGCTTCATCTTGGCAAACGCTGCTGCGTTCAACATTTCCTTCGTCTCCTTCGTCACCGGCATGTGCACCGTGATGAAATCCGCCTCGCGATAAACCGCGTCCAAGTCCGCGGCAAACTCTGCGCCGATGGCTTTGGCGCGTTCTTCGGTGAGATACGGATCGTAAGCCAGCACACGCATCCCGAAAGCCATCGCGCGCTTGGCGACTTCCGTGCCGATGCGACCCATGCCCAGCACACCGAGCGTTTTGCCGGAAAGTTCCACACCGGACTTGCCGAGTTCCTTGCGGTCCCATTTGCCCGCAATCATCGTCGCGTGCGCCTGCGGCACCTTGCGCGCGAGCGAGAGCAGCATGGTGAACGTCAGTTCCGCCGTCGTCACCGTGTTACCGCCGGGAGTGTTCATCACCACGACGCCGTTTTGCGTGGCGGCTTCGATGTCCACGTTGTCCACGCCCACGCCGGCGCGCCCGACGACGCGCAATTTTTTCGCGGCGGCGATGATGTTCTTTTTGACCTTCGTCTCGGAACGCACGACGAGCGCGACGGCGTCTTCGAGCAGCGGCAACAATTCCGCTTCCGTCGGCGGCTTGGGCAGAACGACGACTTGGAATTCCGGGCGCGATTGGAGCAGCGCAATGCCCTTGGGCGAAATGGGGTCACAAACGATTATTTTCATAAAATTTAAGATAAAAACGAACGCCGAGTTTAGGTTTTTGCACGGCAATGGTCAAACAACGAATCAAGAGACAGATGAGGAGTTTGAAACGGGTGGGGCGAGCGTCCCACCAGGATAGCCGTCCGGCTCAATGATCACATCTGCTCTACCGTTTCGATGCCGAGCGTTTCCAAGCCCTGCTTCAAAACCCGCGCCGTCAAATCGCAGAGCGCGAGGCGGGAATTTTTTGTCGCCTCATCTTCCGCTTTCAACACCGAGCAATTTTCGTAGAAGCTGGTGAACTTGCCCGCAAGTTCAAAAAGATAATTGCAGAGATAGTTCGGGCGAAATTCTTCGCCCACCGCTTCGAGTGTGATGCCAAAGTTGAGCAAGTGCTTGGCAAGCGTGAGTTCTTCCGGCGCGGCGAGAATCAATTCTGAATTTTGAATTCTGGCTCCTGAATTCTGTTTCCGAAAAATACTTTGGATGCGCGCATATGCATATTGCAGATACGGCGCGGTGTTGCCGGTGAGCGCAAGCATCTTGTCCCAGCTAAAGATGTAATCGCTCTGGCGATTCGGCAGCAAGTCGGCATATTTCACCGCGCCGAGGCCGATGATGCGGGCGATTTCCGGCCACAAAATTTCCGGCACGCGTTCCGATTCTTCGCGTTCCAATTGCTTCGACTTCACGATCTCAAAAGCGCGCTTCTCCGCTTCATCGAGCAAATCACCAAGTTTCACCGTGTCACCACTGCGCGTCTTGAACGGCTTGCCGTCTTCGCCCATGATTTTTCCAAACCCAACGTGGACGAGTTTGGTGGTTTTCGACTCGACATTTTTCCAGCGCGCGAACGTGAGGAAAAGTTTTTTGAAATGGCCGGACTGCCGGTCGTCCACGACGTAGACGATTTCAGTTGGCGACCAGTTTTTGAGCCGATAATCAATCGTCGCCAAATCCGTGGTCATGTAGTTGAAACCACCGTCGCTCTTGCGGACGAGCGCGGGATCGGCCACCCATTCGCCATCGCGATTCACGAGAAACGGGTCTTCCTTTTGCGGCAACGAGCCATCACTGAACACGCCGGCCGCGCCTTCGCTTTCGCGCGCGATGCCGCGCGTAAGCAGGTCGGTCACGACTTCGCCGAGCCACGGATTGTAAAAACTTTCGCCGAGCGCAAAATCAAACTTCACGCCGAGCCGCCCGTAAATCGTGTCGAACTGCTTTTGCGACAGCGCGATCATTTCTTTCCAGACGGCATCGTTTTCTTTGTCGCCAGCTTGAAGTTTGACGAGTTCAGACTTGGCTTCTTCGAGCCGCGCGGGATTGGCGTCGCACTCGGCATTGATGACTTTGTAGAGCCGTTCCAGTTCGACAATCGCGTCACGTTCAAGTTCAGCGCGATTCAAAATCTGCTTCCAGCCGAGCAACAATTTTCCGAACTGTGTGCCCCAATCGCCGATGTGATTGTCACTGATGACGCGGTGACCGAGCAGCCGCAACGTGCGTTGCAGCGCGTCGCCGATGCCGGTGCTGCGGATGTGACCGACGTGCATCGGCTTGGCGACATTCGGTGAACTGAAATCCACGACGATGGTTTTCGGCGTCGCCGCTGGCGCGAAAAACAGATGCTCGCCGCGCGCAGCGGATTGCAGCGATTCGACGAGCACAGAATTTTTCAGCCGGAAATTCAGGAAGCCCGCGCCGGCGATTTCCACCTTTTCACAAATGTCGGAAACGTCCAGCGTGGCGAGCGTGTCGGTGGCGAGCTGGCGCGGATTTATTTTCCGCACCTTGGCAAGCGACATGAGCGCGTTGCTCTGGTAATCGCCAAATTTCGGGTCGCACGGACGAACGA
>JANOBC010000316.1:0-21606 GCA_031411455.1 Limisphaerales bacterium | reverse complement strand
CCCGCCGATGATTAATTCTCCGGTGGGAAACGCCTCAAGGATTTCGGGCAAATAAAGTCTGGCAATCTCCATGAGTTTTGCCTCGCCGCGATCGAATATTTTTCCGCCAGAATAGCCGCCGTATAATGGCTGGTCGGCCGGGATGTATCTTGAAAGTTCGAGCATCTCCGTCGCTGGACTGTTAAAAAACCAGATGAGCGGCGGGCGTGATCCGTCCCGGTGAACACCCTTCAAGGCCGACCCCGGACGAATGGCCGGAATGCGGCCCATCCCCATGATGGCGACGATCTGGTGCCGTTCCGATTCACTCATGTGGCCGGCTTGCACCGGCTTGGCACCGGACTTGGGAACCCCGTCCTCGACCACGCGGCGGGCCATGTCGCGCACCGTCGTCAAGCCCGTCAAGGCTTCCGGCGGCAGGTTGATAGAAAACGCCGCCTCAACGGCGAGAAACATGCGCAGGCCAGAAAGCGAATCGCCACCCAGCCGGAAAAAATCGTCAGCGGGACCAATCTTTTGGACGTTCAGTTCCTGCGCCCATATTTCGGCAATCCGGGTTTCGATATCATTTAAGTTTTGATTGGTGGCGGCGGCGGCTTTCTGAGCGGCGGCGTAGGTTTCGGCCAAATTGAGCCGGTCAATTTTGCCGACGGCATTGCGCGGAAGCTGATCAACGATGTGGACATATCTCGGAATCTTAAACGCGGCGAGTTTCTGGCCGAGAAACGCCCGCAGCTCGCCAATGTCCACAACCATGTTCGGTCGGCTGACTACGGCCAAGGCGATGTCCTCGCCGAGGGTCGGGTGCGGAACCGAGAATGAGGCTGCTTCGGCCACCGCCGGGTGGAGCAAGGCGGCATCGTCCACTTCGCGCGGATTAATTTTTTCACCGCCGCGATTGATCAATTCCTTGGTGCGTCCGGTGAGAAATAAATGGCCTTCGCCATCAATGTAGCCCATGTCACCGGTGCGAAACCAGCCATCGCGGAACGCTTCGGCATTCGCCGCCGCATCGTCTTCGTAGCCGGAAAAAACGTTGTCACCCCGGATGGCGATGTTGCCGGATTTTCCGTCCGTGATCCGGTTCCAGTTCGGATCGAAAATGGCGATTTCCGTTCCGCACGAGACACCGACCGAGCCAGGTTTGCGGTGATGCGGCGGCAATTGGGTCGAGGCGATCAGCGGGCTTGCTTCCGTCATGCCCAAGGTCTGAATGATTGGAATACCAAACAGGTTTTCAACCTCCAGCATGAGCGCGGGCGAAAGGGCGGCGGCGACTGACCGGATGAAGCGCAGGTCACCACGATCCGGAGTCAGTTCGTTGCGGCGAGCGTAGGCAACTAATTCGCCGAGTGAGGTTGGCACTCCCTGAAACCAAGTGGGCCGCGCCGTCTGGAGCAATTCAAAAAATTTACCCGCGTCAAATCCGGCGGTAGAGATGACGGTGCCACCTGAATAGAGCGGTGCCAGCAGGAGGTCCACCAGACCGCCGATATGGAATTGCTCCCACATATTCAGGCAACGATCCTGCGGTTGAAGCTGCAAGGAACGACAAACATCATCGGCTGACGCGCAGATGTTCCGGTGAGTCAGCGGAACTTTCTTGGGGCGTCCGGTCGAACCCGAAGTCATGAGAATGAGCGCGACGTCGCCCGGTTTCGGAGCCGCGACCTTCGGGTTGGAACTGGAGGCGCTGCCATCCAGTTTGATGTCGTCCAGATCAATGATCATCAGGCCGAGACGTTCTGCCGCCACCCGCGCCTCCAGGATGCTGCTGCCCTTGGTCAATAGCGCATGCACGCCTGTATCGGCAAAATAAGATTCAAATTCATTCAGGGTATAGGTTGGATTGAAGGGAAGTGCCGCGCTGATGCTGGCCATTGCCAGCAATGCCACTGACATTTCCAACCCGTTCGGCAGCACGATTGCGATCCGCAATTTATCCGCAACGACTTTCTCGCGGATGCGAACCAAGGTATCTGCCGCGAGATGTTCGACATCATTAAGCAATTGCCGGTAAGAAACCAATTTTTCGGGACCTCCTTCCAAGGCAATGCGATCACTGAAAGTTTCGCCCTGAACGCGAAGCAGCGTTAAAATGTCACTGACTGGATTCAGGTCTCCTATTGGCGTCGTCATTGTTTATTTCCGTGAACTTTAGATTGATGAGGAGCATGGCGGCGAACCACCGTTTCAACAAACTCCGAATTTTCTGAAAGATGAAGGCGCACCTTTTCCCGTTCCAATAAATCCAGTTTTTGGCCGGCGGCAATTTTTGCCAAAACGTTCAAGTCATAAAAACGAACCGCATTGGCCAGCACCATAACTTCAGCCATCAAGTCGGGCGTTCCCATGGGCGAGGTCATGTCGCAGATATTATCCGAGCCGATCCTTACTTGAATTCCGGCGGCGAGAAATTCCAATACCCGGGCAATTGAATTATCGGTCGGGGAAAGGAACGGCCGGTATTGCCTCATGCTGATGGCCGCGGATGGACAGCAAATGACGCCGATGTTCAGTTCCGCGAGGTCGTTGGTCAGACGATTAAACCGCTGCTCGTCGTAGGTTGATGGCGAAATGACGTGGATGAGCCAGATATAAGGCTCTTTATCCGCCGCGATGCCAAAGGCGGCCGACCGCACCACGCGCGCGACGAGTTCAGCCCCGGCTTCATATTGATGATTTGCCTGATCCACATGAATGTGGATGGGTATGCCGAGTTCCCGCGCCAGTCCAATCCCGCGTCGGCAAGATTCCTCGAAGCCGATGTGATCGGGATAATCAGCTTTGTCGTCGCGTTCCGGCAGCAGACCGATGAAGTCAGCGCGCTTGGCTCCCTCCACTAACAGGTTCCACCGGTCCGGCTCATCGTCGCGGAATCCCAGCGGCGAATAGGCGCCCACCCGCAGATCAAGTTTTCCGCGATAAACCTCTTTAAGTTGGAGGAAGGTCTCCAAGGCGGTGAATTGCACCCGGTCAGTAGTGACATCAACCACGGTATCAGCCCGGCTCGTGCCGACTTGAACCATGGTATCCAGATAGCCTTGAACTCGCCGGGACATTTCCGGTGGATCAAAGCACGTGCTATTGTGAATCAACGGAATGATCGCGTGTTTGCGCGGCAGCGAAAGCAAAGAGCCGTCTCGAATCCCTTGGGCTTTGAGCAGGTCAACCGTAGCGTGGTAAGTTCCCGCCCGATCCAAGTGTAAATGAGCATTCAAGAGACCGCCTAGGCTTTGAATTTTAACATTTAACTCTTCAAAATATGGCGAAACATGACGATTATTCATTTTAACTTCGCGATTGCCCTTGCCTCGATTTGGCGAAAAACGACAGCCATGAAGCGTTGGATTATTATTTGAATCGTGTTTCAAAGTCGAGAGTCGAATTGAAATTGCCAGCACCCGCCGCCGGCAGGAATTACTGGTTGCCCTTGCGCCGGGAATTGGAAAAACTCCGCCACGCCAAATGAAAAGGATTCCCATTCCGATCACCGCTACGGCCGCGTCTTCATTGGCCACAACGGAGCGGAATCTTACTATCAGGGTAGGGATTTCGCGGCTCGCTAAAATTTGATTGCCAACACGAACTCACAAACATGAATCCAGTTCTAATTGCCTTAATAGTGACAGCGGTGTTCTTCATGGTCGCCATCGTTTTGGGATTTCGATTGGGACGATCCCCAAGACCCTATCCGAAAATTGTGTTAATCCCGCATATCTTGCTGTTCTTTGCTATCACTTACGGCATCGGTGAGTGTCTGAACAGAATCGCGGGCGGGACGACCGCTTTGCCGCTGGCGAAAGTCGCGTTGCTCGTCGCCTTGGGGTCGCTATGGGCGAGCTTGGTGAGCGGCATCGTGATGCTCTGCATCAAGAAAAAGAATCGCGGATGGATAATGGCCCACAAGCTGACGATGATTATCGCGGCACTTTCATTCGTAGCCACAGGCATTTTCATGGTGATGAAACAATGAGGCGTGAAGATTCTGGCGCAACAATTTTCGTTCACAATAAAAGTCGCAGTGCCGCCAGAATGATGAACACCAGCACCATGGTTTCAAATGCTGATTGATTGATCCGCTTGAGAATCACCGGCCCCAGCAGGGCGCCGGGAATCATGGGGATAAGCAGAAATAAATCCATCCACAGCGAGTCCGTTGTGATGAGTCCCAGATGCAGGCTGAAGGGGACTTTGAAGACGTTGACGAGAAGGAAAAACCATGCGCCGGTTCCCACGAGCGCCAGCTTCGGCAGGCCGATGGCCAGAAAATAAATCACCATCAGCGAACCGGCGGCGTTCGCCATCATGGTGGCAAATCCCGCCGCGATGCCCGTGAGCGCGATGAACCAGCCGGTGTGCGGCAACCGCGCGGCGAGTTCGCCGGACTGTCCTCGCCGCCAGAGTTGCAGCGCGATCATGGCTAACAAGATTCCGGCGATGGTTCTTCGCGCAGCGACGTCGTCGAACCGGTTCAGCGCAAAACAGCCGAGCAGAATTCCGAGCGCCACCCACGGAAATAGTTTCCAGAGGTGCGACCACTCGGCGTGCTTGCGGAAGAACGCGACGCCAAAAAAATCCGCACATACGAGCAGCGGCAGCAAGGCGCCGGTGGAATCACGCGCGGGCAGGGCGTTGGCAAATAGCGCCACGGACAGGACGCCGACACCGGCGATTCCCGTCTTGGACAGGCCGGTAAAAAATGCGCCGGTTGCCAGCAAAACCCACTGCCACGGTTCAAGGTTCACGCGGCGGATGTTGCCAAGCGGGGAAGATTTCGTCGCGCACAATCGCGACGATTCAAACGCCAACTTTGATGACGACCTTGCGGACTTCGGTTGGGCCGGAATATTCCAAGCCGGGCGCGTGGCCGTCTTCGGGGAAGAAGATGGTGAATTCACCGGCGCACAAGTTGATGGGCGTGACCTGCGGCGGCATCGCGTAGAACGCGATGTCTTTCTCCGGGTCATACGGCTCGGTAATTTTCGTGAGCGCGGACAGCGGCGACCAGAGCAGCGTTTCGCATCCGGCTTGGATGAATTGGATATCAATATATTTCCGGTGCGATTCAAACTTCGCTTCGGCGAGCGGCTTGGTGGCGTAGGTTTGCACGAGGGCAAAGCAATTATCGCCGTCAAGCTCGTGCCGTCCGAGCGGCTGGTCGGCCGGAAGTTGCTGGAGAAATTCAAACGCGGCGGCGAACCGTGGCGAAAGTGCGGTGTAACGGCGGTAGTGCGAGAGCGTGTCGGCAATCATGTGATGAAAAGATTATCGCTCCAGATTTTCAGTGGGCAAGCAGCGTGTGTCAGCCAACATCAGAAAGCCTTGGTGATTCAAATATCAAAGTTCGGCTTGTCCTTCTTCGGTTCTTTCACGCGGCCAAAGGAAAGTTTTTCCCAGACGCGCTCATGGCCGTAGTAGAGCATGATTTTCGTGAAGACCTCCACCACCCCAATCTTCAGAGCGGTGGTCATATGGCCGGTGATAAAATAGGAAACCACGATGGTGTCCACTGTGCCAGTGACGCGCCAGGAAACAGCTTTGATGAGACTGCGGTAATGTTTGTCGGCCATGCCGCAAAACGATAGGCAAGCGCATCGCAGAATTAAAGTTCAAATGGAATAATCGTCGGAGAAAACTTTCACATTTTTTAATTCCACAAAAACTTCTTCGCCCGCCTTGGGCTGTAATTGCTGAAATTCTTCCTTGCTCATCTGGGCGGAGAATTGCCCGCCACCAACGCGTTCCAATTCCAGATTTGCCATCGGCCCCGCGGCGTTGCTGCGCAGAACGCGCGCGGCGAATGCTTTTTGTCCGCTGGCTTCCCGAGTGATGCGGACGTCATGCGGGCGCACAAAAGCCACGGTGTCGGCATTGGTTTCGCCGGCGGTTTCCGGCGTGGCAAACTCCGTGTCACCGATGACGACCGCTCCGTCTTTCACGCGGCCGCTGAACAGGTTCACGTTGCCGAGAAAATCATAGACAAACGGCGACGCGGGTTTGTCGTAAATCTCCTCCGGCGTGCCGATCTGTTCGATCCGTCCGTCGCGCAAAATCGCGACGCGGTCGGAAACTTCCAGCGCCTCCTCCTGATCGTGCGTCACAAACAAAGTCGTGATGTGAATCTCATCGTGCAACTGGCGCAACCAGCGGCGCAGTTCTTTCCGCACCTTCGCGTCGAGCGCACCGAACGGTTCGTCGAGGAGAAGAACTTTCGGCTCGACGGCGAGCGCGCGCGCCAGCGCGACGCGTTGCCGCTGGCCGCCGGAAAGTTGGGACGGAAATCTTTTTGCCAGCGGCTCAAGCTGGATGAGCTTCAAAAGTTTTTCCACGCGGGCGCGGATTTCGTCTTCCGGCGGGCGCGTCGTTTTCGGGCGCACACGCAGGCCGAACGCAATGTTTTCAAACACGCTCATGTGCCGGAAGAGGGCGTAGTGCTGGAACGCGAAACCGGCCTTGCGTTCACTGGCGGGAATCTGCGTCACGTCCTCGCCGAAAAACAAAACCAGCGCCACCCCGCTGGAGACCGGAAATTCCAGACCGGCGAACCTGTGGAGCAGGGTGGACAAGCCGGAGCCGGACGGGCCGAGCAGCGCGACGAGTTCGCCGGACTCGACCTTGAGGCTCACGTTGTCGAGCGCGGTGAAGCTGCCGAACTTTTTTGTGACGTTTTTGACTTCAACACTCATGCGGAAATCTTTTCTTGGTTGTCGAGCGCGGCGGCGTTCTTGTGTTCCACCCACGTTTTCAAGCCGAGCGTGACGAGCGCGAGAAATGCCAGCAATGACGCCACGGCAAACGCGCCGGTGAAATTATAGTCATCATACAAAGCCTCGATGTGCAGCGGAATCGTATTCGTCTGGCCGCGAATCTTTCCGCTGACCACGGACACCGCACCGAACTCGCCCATCGCGCGCGCGTTGCACAGGATCACGCCGTAGAGCAAACCCCACTTGATGTTCGGCAGCGTCACGCGCCAAAAAGTTTGCCAGCCGCTCGCGCCGAGCACGCGCGCGGCCTCTTCTTCGTTGCGGCCTTGCGCCTGCATGAGTGGAATCAGTTCGCGCGCGACAAACGGAACGGTGACAAAAATTGTCGCCAAAACAATTCCCGGCACGGCAAAGATGACTTTGAAATTGTGGTCAATCAGCCAGTTCGCCAGCGCCGGAAAACTTGGGTTGTCCGCGTTCAGCCAAAGCCCCAGCCAGCCCTGCGCGCCAAAAACCAAAACATAAATCATGCCCGCAATCACTGGTGAAACGGAGAACGGCAGGTCAATGAGCGTGAGCAAAACATTTTTGCCCCAGAAATCAAACTTGGCAATCGCCCACGCGGCGCAAACGCCAAAGACGCAGTTGAGCGGAACGGAAATCGCCGCCGCGAGCAGCGTTAGTTTAATCGCGCTCCACGCCATTGGGTCATTGATGGTGTGGAAATAAAATCCGATTCCTTTCGCGAACGCCTGCGTGAAAACAAAAACCAGCGGGATGACCAAGAACAGCCCGATGAATGTCAGCGCAACGCCGATGAGTAGTCGGCGCACCCACGGCGGCTCGCTGTTTGTGCGGCGATGCACGACTTGAGGCGGCGTGTGAAAGGTGGTCGCGGCGGGCGTCATGCGAGGTTGTTGGTGTTGTAACGGTTCGTCCACCATTGCAGCACATTGATGGTGAGCAGCAGCAAAAATGACACGACGAGCATCACGACGGCGATGGCCGTGGCCTTGGCGTAATCAAACATGTCGAGTTCGCCCATGATGATGACGGGCGTGATCTGCGTTTGCATCGGGATGTTGCCCGCGATGAAAATGACCGAGCCGTATTCACCGAGCGCGCGGGCGAATGCGAGCGCGAAGCCCGTGAGCAGAGCCGGGGTGAGCATCGGAAAAATCACGCGCCAAAAAACCTGCCAGCGGTTCGCGCCGAGGCTGGACGCAGCTTCTTCAAGCTCCGGGTCAAGGTCTTCGAGAATCGGCTGCACGGTGCGCACGATGAACGGCAGGCCGATAAACGTGAGTGCCACGAACACGCCGAGCTGCGTGGTGAAAACTTTGATGCCGAGTGGTTCGAGAAATTTTCCAATCCAGCCATTGCCCGCGTAAAGTTGCGCCAACGTGATGCCCGCCACCGCTGTGGGCAGCGCGAACGGCAAATCCACGAGCGCATCCACAATTTTTTTTCCGAGAAATTCGTAGCGCACCAAAACCCACGCAACGATGAGGCCGAAGATGGCGTTCACCAACGCGGCGCAGAACGATGCGCCGAAGGTCAGACGATACGACGCCATCGCCGTGGGCATTGTCACCGTCTGCCAGAATTCCGACCACGTCAGCGAACTGGTTTTCCAGAACACGGCGCCCAGCGGGATGAGCACGATGAGGCCCAGATAAAAAAGTGTGAAGCCGAGCGTCAGCTTAAAGCCCGGCAGCACGCGGATTTTTTGCTTGGCGAACATTAGTGCGCGTAAATCTGGTCGAACACACCGCCATCGGCGAAGTGCGTCTTCTGCGCGTTCGCCCAACTGCCGAACTGCGATTCCAGCGTGGCGAGCTTCAACTGGTTGAAGTTAGCGGCATATTTTTGCGCGACCGTTTCGTTGCGCGGGCGGTAAAAGTTTTTCGCCGCGATCTCCTGGCCTTCATCGGAGTAGAGGTATTTCAGATACTCGGTGGCAACTTCAGTCGTGCGATGGCGCTTGGCGTTCTTGTCCACGACGGCCACGGGCGGCTCGGCGAGGATGCTCAATGACGGGGTGACAATCTCAAAATTGTCCGCACCGAATTCTTTCAAGGCGAGGTGCGCTTCGTTTTCCCATGCGAGGAGAACATCACCGATGCCGTTCTTGGCGAACGTCACCGTTGAACCACGCGCGCCGGTGTCGAGCACGGGGACATTTTTGTAGAGCTTCTTGATGTAATCGCGAGCGGCGGCGTCAACGTGATTATTTTTTTCAAGCGCGTAGGCATAGGCGGCGAGATAGGCCCAGCGTGCGCCGCCGGAAGTTTTCGGATTCGGCACGACGACGCTGATGTCTTTTTTCACGAGGTCATCCCAGTCTTTGATGCCCTTGGAATTTCCTTTGCGGACAAGGAAAACAATCGTGGACGTGTAGGGCGTGCTGTTGTTCGGCAATCGTTTTTGCCAGTCGGCAGGGAGCAGCCGTGACTGCGCCACAATCGCATCAATGTCATACGCCAGCGCGAGCGTGACGACATCGGCTTCGAGGCCGTTGATGACGCCTTGCGCCTGTTTGCCGGAGCCACCGTGCGACTGACTGACAGTCACATCGTCGCCGGTCTTGCCTTTCCAGTATTTGGCGAAGGCGGCGTTGTATTCCGTGTAAAGCTCGCGCGTTGGGTCGTAGGAGACGTTAAGCAATTTAATTTCCTTGGCGCTGGCGGAAACCGCGAGCGACGAGGCCAAGAGAACTTTCAGAAATGTTTTCATGCGATGAAATTCAATTTAGGTTTTTTAGTTTCGATTAGAACGCGAGTTGCAGGCGTGAGAACAAAATATTCTCGGGTTGCGCCGGCACGCTGCCGACAGCAAAAGCGCTGCCCGCGTAGCCGGAGAACGTCGTGCGCGAGTAGCTCAAGTTGGCGCGAATGTTTTTGTTGAGATACCAGTTCAGTCCGACAGACCATGCCTGTGCCCCGGACGCAGATTTCGTCGGATCGGCGAGGCGGACGTTTGCTGCCCCACCAAACGCGGCGTCATCCACATCGAATGACGCGTAACGTCCAACCAGTTGCAGCGCGCCCCACTGGCCGTTGCGCGGGTCAAACGGGTGGCGCGGCGTGATGCCCGTGTAGCTCGCCTCTTCACCCGTCAACACCCACGAGCCGGTGATTTGCCAGGCAGAATTGTGCAGGTCAATTTCTGGAGTTGCCACGGCGGCGGTGCGTTTCGCGATCTGATCGGAGATGACATATTCCGCCAGCAAACCAAACGGGCCGTAGTAATAATAAGCCTGCGGTGAAATGCGCCAGCCTTCGCCGTGGGCGTTCACGCCGGAGTTAAAGGTGAAGAAACGTTGCTGGCCGTCGGTTGAATAACCGGGAGTCAGCCCGGTCGCAGAATTAGTCGCGGGATTATTCACGATATAGCTGCCGCCGACGCCAAAGCCAAGGCCGCGCAACGCATTCACGTCGGAATTTTTCCACGGTTGGAGAAACAGGCGTCCGGCAAACGCGCGGTCGTCTTGAAATGAAGTGTTGGCCGTAGTGCCGTTGAAATCTGAAGCGCCGTTGAAGATTCCCAGGGCATAACTCGCCACGCCTTTGAACACATCCACATCGCCTTTCAACTGCACTCCGAGATCGCGATTCGGCAGGAGCGCGGTGACGAGAGAACGCTCATTGAACGAAGTCACCGGGTCAGACTGCAAGTGCTCCAAACCGACCGGCGATTTGAATTTGCCCGCCTGCACCTGTAGCCACGAAGCGAAACGATAATTCAGCCACGCATCTTGAATCTGAACCGTGCTGCCGCCGAAATCCGGCGTCAGGTTGAAATCAAAGTCACGGAAGACCGTGCCGGAAATGATCGGACGCGCGCGACGGAGCAGGAAGCCATCGTTGCCATTGACGCCGCCATCGTTGAAAAACGTGCGGCTGTCCAGTTGCACCACGCCATGCAACTGCGCGACAAAATTTGAGTCCGCCGAGCCAAAGCTAAAGCCGCTCGCCCCAAGCGTGATTTTGGGCAAGGCCTTCGCGGCGGTCGTGGCGGCCTCGCCATCAATCTCCCGCTCGCGTTCCAACACCCGAACTTTTTGGTCAAGGTCCGCCAGTTGTTTTTTCAGCGCTGCAAAATCCGCGTCGCTGATTTCCACGGCCTGCGCGATGGAAACAAGTCCCGCGCTGATCAAGGCCACTGTGATTTTATTGTTCAGTTTCATTTTAATTTTGCTTCCGTTGTTGCAGTCGCTCTTGTGGGTATTAAAACAAACAACGACTAATCATGTCGTTATTTTGCCGTAGACCTGTTTAATGTCAACTGACAATTAAAATATTTTTTAGATCCCTTCGCCGCCCATGAAACCGCTGTAGCCACTGGTCAATTCTTTCCGGGTAAGCGGCGAGCCTTGGGCCACTTCGGCCAAAGTCGCGCGATCCATCAGGTTCGCCACATAATTTCGGGCGTCGAAGAAAACGCGGCGGAAACGGCAGACAGATTCTTGCGAGCAGCGCTGGTAGCCCGTCACGGAAACACAGTCAATTGGGGCGATAATGCCGTCGAAATGGCGGACGACTTCGCCCATGGTTATTTTTTCAGGACTCTTGGCAAGGATGTAACCGCCGCGAATTCCAGCGGTGCTTTCCACCCAGCCGCGCGCTTTGAGCGCGAGCATGATCTGTTCGAGAAATCGTTTCGGCACATCATTGCGCCGGGCCAGTTCGCGGATGGGAATAGGCGCGCCGCCGTGATGCTCCACCAGTGTGAACAAGGCGCGCAGGGCGTAATCTGTCTTCTTGGAAATTCGCATCGAAAAACGATAATACTAGTAGATGTTTAGTCCACCAGCTTATTTTTAGAAACGGACGGGCAGGGGTTGCGAATCAGTTGCCAGATAAAGCCGTCGCTGAAATTATTTCAACCCGTCCAAGAAAGTCAGCTTCACGCCGCCTTCTTTGGGCTTGGAAAAACTGTCGAGCAATGTTGGTGCGCTGGTTGGTGCGGGGAAGATTTCCTTTTTCACTTCTGCCTTCTGCGGTTCGAGCGCGGAGCGGAGCGCGCCCTCCACTAGCTGCGCACAATGGATTTTCATTGGCGGCAGCGGTCCGAGTTCGCCAGCGAGTTCCTCGGTCTTAAGTGCAAGCGCTTCCTCGGCAGTCTTGCCGCGAATGAGTTCCGTCGCGAGACTCGCGACGGCGATGGCGGTTTCGCAGCCAAAAGATTGGAACGAAGCGCGGTCAATCACGCGCTTGCCATTCGACTCCTTGAACTTCACCCACAGCCGCAACATCTCGCCGCAATCGGCGTTGCCGACGGTGCCGATGGCATCCGCCCCGGCCATCTCGCCCATGTTTTGCGGGTTGGCAAGTGCAGCCTGAATTCGTTTTTGCAAATCTTCGTTCATAAAAAATTATTCGGTTAGTTTCTCCAGCTTGGCACCGATTTTGTCGGCGGCATGAGAATGAAAGTAATTCTAAAACCAACGCGCCTCAAAGTAATAATGCTGCGTTCATGGTTGCCAGTCGCCCGACGTCACCGCGAGTGCTGGAGGAACCACTCAAACAATTCCGCGTTGGCGTAAGTCTGCGTCCAACTGTCGTGCTGCGCTTCGGGATAAATCGTGAGCTTCACCTCGCGAACCTCGTATTTTTTCAGCAGCTTCACCATGCGTTCGGATTCTTCCACGGGCACGACCGGGTCTTTGGCTCCGTGAAACGCCCAGACGGGCAGGGTGGTGAGCTTGGCTTTGTCAGCGAGCAGCGGCGTGATTAGTTCTCCGCCGCCGCAGATGGGCGCGATGGCCGCAAATTTTTCGGGATGCGTCAGTCCCAGGCTCCACGTTCCAAACCCGCCCATGCTCAAGCCGGTGAGATAAATGCGGCGCGTGTCCACGGCAAACTTGGATTCAACCTCATCCAGCAGCGCGAGCAGCAGATCGTTCGACCAGATTTTTCCATCGGGACACTGTGGCGAGACGATGACGAAATTTTTTATCGCGATGTCCGTCTTGGCCGGCCCGTGCTTGGCGACAATCGCCAGATTCGTGCCGCGCTCGCCAGCGCCGTGGAGGAATAAAATCAGCGGCCACTTCTTCGCTTTGTCCACGGCGTAACCCTCCGGCAAATGTAAAAGGTAATCGGCGGCCAGAACCTGTTTGCGTTCGAGGGAGAATTTCTGGTCGGATTGTCCGGGTTTCATGGCAGGAAAATTTTTAGGAATGGTGGTGCAGGCGGAAAGTCCGAGCAACAGACCGAAGAGTGGGATTGTATTTCTCATTTTTAATTGGCGCGCTCTGAAGCGATATAGTTACATGATTTTTAACTTCGGCAGATCCTGCGAGTCCACCAGTCCAACGGGTTCTTTTTTGGCGTTCACGACAATCAAGTCGTCAATGTTACGCTCGTTGAAAATTTTCAGCGCCTCGACCGCCAACGCATTTTCTGAAATGCAAATCGGATTGCGCGTCATGACTTTTTTCAATGTCTGTGACAAAGGATTTTCTTCCGAAGCCATGTGGCGGCGGAAATCGCCATCGGTGAAAACGCCGACCAGTTTGCCGCGCGCATCCACAACGGCGAGGCTGCCGGAGCGAGCCTGCGTCATTACGAACAAAGCTTCCTTGACGGTCAAATTTTCGCGCGCGACGGCATTGCGGGAACCGCTGCGCATGATATCGCCGACTTTGAGGAGCATCGCGCGGCCAATCGCGCCGCTGGGATGATACTTGGCGAAATCTTTCTGCGTGAAACCGCGCGCCGCCAAAATGGCCATCGCGAGCGCGTCGCCCATGACGAGCATGGCGGTGGTGCTGCTGGTGGGGGCGAGGTTAAAGGGGCAGGCTTCCTTCGGCACTTGGACGTTGAGCGAAACGTCGCTGTGTTTGGCGAGGGACGATTTCAGATTACCGGTGAAGGAAATGATGCTTATGGAAAATCGTTTCAACGCGGGCAATAAATTCAAAAGCTCTTCCGATTCGCCGGAGTAACTCAACGCGAGAATCACGTCGCCGTCGTTGATGATGCCGAGGTCGCCGTGCAGCGCGTCCACGCTGTTGAGGACGACGGCGGTGGAGCCGGTGCTGGTGAGGGTGGCGGCGATTTTGGAGCCGACATTGCCGGACTTGCCGATGCCGATGATGACGATTTTGCCGCGGGCTTTGAGCGCGGCGACGACCGTTTCCACGGCAGCTTCAAACGAGGAGTCCAGCCGCGCGCGGACGGCTTTGAGCGCGGCGAGTTCGATGTCGAAAACTTTTCGGGCTTGGGCGATGTGCGTCACGAAGTGAGATTGCCCGCATTGGAAATGGAATTCAATCGTGAAGCGGACGGAAATTCGCTTTGCTTGCGGCCGCGAAATCCGCCAACTTGCGGCTTCTGATTTGAAGACGCTCCACAAATATCTCGTCGGGCAGGTGCTCGCCACGATGCTGCTCACCGTGGCGGTGTTCGTGTTCGTGATGGTGCTGATGAATGTTCTCGCGGACGTGCTGAAGCTGCTCGTCGCCGGCCACGTCAGCCTGTGGCTCGTGGTCAAAGCCATCGCGTTACTCGTGCCGTTCGGTTGCGTGTTTGCGCTGCCGATGGGATTCATCACCGCGACGCTGCTGGTGTTTGGACGTTTCAGCGCGGACCACGAGCTGACCGCCGCGCGGGCGGGCGGCGTGAGTTTGCTCGCACTGATTTCGCCGGTGCTGCTCTTAAGTCTGGCGTGTTGTGCGTTGACGGCGTGGTTCAACATGGACTTGGGACCAAGCTCGCGGGTGATGTTCAAAGATTTGCGGACAGAAATGCTCGCCAGCCTGGCCACGGAACAAATTCCCGCCAAGCAAGGCATTCGCATCAGCAAGCACTTCGATCTTTATGCCGAGGAAAACACTGGCAAGGAATTGAGGAACGTGATGATTGTTCAGATGGCTGACGAGACGAACGTGCTCGCGACAATTGACGCGGCGACGGCCACCATCAAGGCGGATCGTGCGCACGGCGGATTGCTGGTGGATTTGTATGACGGGCATCTGGTGAGCATCCGACAGAAGGGTAAGTCAATGAGTTCCTTCAGGCATTATCCGCTCGACTTAAGCCCGGACCTGCTGGCCGGCGGGAAGTCAGCGCCCAGCATCGGTGACATGACTTTCTTACAACTGCGCCAGGAATTGCGGCTGGTGAAGGCGCGGAATTTTTTGGGCAACGCCGCCTCGTCGCTGCCCATGAAAGACTTGATAAGTCAGGGGTTGGAAGTAAATACCAACAGTTCACCTGCCGAGGCGGAAGCGGTGTTGAAATCCGCACGGAAACTTCAGTCGCAGCAGGCCTCGGAAATCCGCGTCATCATGAACCGGCAGATCGCTTTTTCGTTCGCGTGCTTTGGCTTTACGCTCGTAGGCATCCCGCTGGGCATCCGCGTTCACCGGCGCGAGTCGAATATCGGCATCGCCCTCGCGCTCATTCTGGTCGTGGTGTTTTACGCGTTCCAAATGCTGGGGGACTCGCTCGCGTGGCATCCGGAATTATATCCGCACCTCATCGTGTGGATTCCGGTGTTCCTCTTCCAAGGCATTGGCGCGGTGCTGCTGTGGCGAGCCAATCGCGGTATTTAATTTTTTTGGACAGGATTAACAGGATTTTTAGGATCAAGACTGAATCATTCTGCGCTTATTTTTAATTCAATTATTCTGTCAATTCTGTCTAAACCTTTTCCCGCCGAAAAACTTTCCCAATGTCCGCCTGATCCACCGGCTTGATGAGCATCTCGTCAATGTTGACGTGCGGCGGACGGCTGGCAACCCACACGAGAATTTCCGCGATGTCGGCGGCGACGAGTGGATGGGTTCCGGCGTAAAGTTCCTTGGCCTTTTTCGCATCGCCCTTGAAACGCACGAGGGCAAATTCGGTTTCTGCCAGCCCCGGATCAATCGTGCTGACGCGGATGCCCGTGCCGAACAGTTCATGGCGCAACACGCGCGTGATCTGCAACTCGCCCGCCTTCGCCGCGCAATACGCCGAGCTACCTGCGTAAGCCGCGCGCGATGCGAGTGAGCCGATGTTGAGAATGCTCGCGCCGTCGTCGTGCGGCAGCAAGGGCAGGGCGGCGCGCGTCACGCGGAGGACGCCGAGGACATTGGATTGCAACATCGCCTCCCAATCCGCGTCCTTGCCGTCAGCCACGGTATCCACGCCGTGCGCGCCGCCAGCGTTGTTGATGAGAATGTGGAGGTTGCCGGGCGCCGACTTACGATTACCGATTTGTTTTTTTGCCCATGAAAAAAAGGTTTCCACGCTCGCGGTGGTGGCCACATCCAGTCCGTGAAAGTGCACCTGCGCGGCGCCCGCTTTTTTGGCAGCGGCGGAAACTTTCTCTAGCCGATCCACGCGCCGCGCGCCGAGCAATAATTTTGCGCCCTGTTTTGCAAATGCCAGCGCCGCCGCCGCACCAAAACCGCTGGAAGCGCCGGTGATGAGCACCCATTTATTTTTTAAGGAGAACATTTTTGGAAAATCTATTTCAGAAAGTGAAAGAAATTTTTTTGAAGTTTGCTGAAATCCAAAACCATTTGCTGCCAACCTTGGTTTCACTTTGGCATCACAGCCTTCGCTAAAACTGCGTTTAAGCGAAGGCTGGTGGAGCCTAGGAGGCTCGAACTCCTGACCTTCTCATTGCGAACGAGACGCTCTACCAACTGAGCTAAGACCCCGACCACCAACGCCGCTGATTATGAGAGAATAAATTATTCAGGCAAGCGCAAAGGAATTTATTTTCCCCGCGTCCGCCGGGCGAGTTCCAAAATTCCATCCGCCGCTTCCGTGTCGCCGTTGATTTCAAACTTCGGCGGCATCGGTTTGCGGCCCACCCAAGTATCTTTCGCGTGCATATCCATCATGCGGTCGAGCAAGTCGGCTTCGGTGACGTGATAGCCGAGGCCGAGGTCTTCGGTCATGCGCGCGTTGACGAACTGCTCGGCGTGTCCCGGCACCGGCAGCACAAACGTCGGCTTGCGAAACGCGAACGCCTCGGACAACGCGGAGTAGCCGCCATTGATGACGAGCGCGTCGGCGCGGGCGAGGATCTCGGTGTTGTTCATCAGGCGTCCGTGAAATTTCACATTGCCGTGCGAATTACCATCGCGCCCCACGACATCCACGTTGAAGGGAAATTCGCGATTCTCAAAATTCACCAGCGTCGCGTGAACGGAACCGCTCAACATGAAGACGACGTTCTTCAACTGCTTCGGCGAAATATTTTGCTGCGGTGTCGTGGCGATGATCTCGCGGACGTTGCGGCGGACGATGAGGCCGATGCGCTTAAACTTCGGATGCCGCGTCGGCGTTCGCAATGGATACGGACTTAAAATCAAATCACAAAACTTGCGGTGAAATAGGTAGTCAGAAAATTCCACGAACCAAAAATGGCTGCGAACGCCTTTCGCATCGCGCCGATGTTTGAAAAATTCCGTGACGACGACTTCGGAATTGTTGATGGCCGCAATGGGTATTTTCTGGCGGCGCAACGGTGCGGTGGCGTATTCGGAATCTGTCACGGCGATGTCCGGCTTCACCTTGGCGATGATTTCCTCGAGCTTGGCGCGCTTGGCCTTTGCCAGTTTGGCGAGCGCGCCGACAGTCTTGACGGTGGACCACCCATTGACGCCGCCATTCGCGCCGGAATAATAAAACGACGCCATTTCATGCAGCGACGCGATTTCTTTGCGCGTGGAAAAATATTTCAGCCCGTTGCCGGAAGTCAGCACATGGACTTGCACGCCAGCGGCGGCGAGGTGTTCGATCACCGCGTGGCAACGGGTGCTATTGCCCATGCCAAGGCCGTTGATCAGGAAAAGACAGGAAAAGGACACGCGTTAGGTTGGCATTGTCACCTTGACAAAATCAATAAATATTCAGACAAGCCTGCGATGATTATTTGCGCCGACGACTACGGAATGCGCGCCGACATTGACCGCGCCATCCTCCAGCTTTGCGACACCGGCAAACTCACCGCCGTGTCGTGCATGGCTTTGTTCGAGCGCTGCGACGCGGCGGCGATGGGAAAAATCCGCGCGCACGAAAGCCGCGTGGACATCGGCCTGCACTTTTGCCTGACGAATGAAAATCTTCCGCTCTCCGCGCCGCTGGACAAAACTATGCTGCCGGAATTTGGAAAATTATTTCGGCGCGCAATTTTCCGGCAGTTGAAGCGCGAAGAAATTTTATCATTGCTCGCGGCGCAATATGAATTGTTCGTGAAAAAATCCGGGCGCCCGCCGGATTACATTGATGGGCACTTGCACTCGCATCAACTGCCGGTGGTAGCGGGTGTGCTGGTGGATTTTGTGCGCCAGTTGCCAGCGGATAAACGGCCATACGTCCGCAACACGCGGCTTTGCACGAAGGAACTGCAACGCCGAAACCTGCCGTCAATGAAAGCCGGTTTCATCGGCGCATTCGGCGCGCGGCTGGAGAAAAGACTTCGCGCGGCGGGTATTCCGACGAACGATGGCTTCTCTGGCATCTACGACTTCAAGGAGTGGCAGCGCTACTCCGAGTTCTTCACAAAGTTCACCGCGTGCCTGCCGGAGAAGAATGGAATCCTCGTCACGCATCCCGGTTTTGACGAAGACTGGCGGCGCAGCGAGTTCGAGACGCTGGAAAAATTTTCCGGTGGGGCGAATCGGTTTATTGCGTAGCTGGCGACGCAAGGACGAGCGCGACGCCATTCCCGTAAAACGCCACCGTGGAATCGGCTGAATTGATTTCTTTTGCGGAGTAAAGTTTGAAAACCACCGCTGGATTTTTTGCGTCGGCCACGCGGCGGATTTCCTTTTCACGGACTGCCACGAAGCGGCGGATCATCAGCGCGTCTTTCAAAAACTTGTCGTCCTTGGGTAGGGTGCGGTTGTAGTCGGTGTCATCTACTTGCACCGGGCGGCCTTTGCCGGCGCGAGTCTGAAGCTGTTGATAGACGGCTTCCAGCTTGCGAAAGCTGGGGGTGAAGATTGCGCCATGTTCGATCACGCTTTTCTGGTAAAGACTCGACGCGACGACAACGTAAAAATTCGCAACGATGACCGCGCCGAGTAATGGACGAAACCAGCGGACCTTTTTTACATCGTCAAGTTGGTGCAGCAATCCGGCGGCGGCGAGCGCATACAGCGGTGCCATGAACACAAGGCAATAGCGCGCATGAAACGCCTTGCCGCCGAACAGCGAGAAGGCCAGCGGCAGCAGAAAAATCACGGCGAGAAACGCCAGCCCGGACGAACGAAAAAATTCCCGTCGCGCCGCCCACGAAAATTTCCGCGCCGTTTTTCGCACCTCGGAAAAAGCGCCCGCGATGAGCAGCGCCGCCAGCGCCGTTGAGAGTGCATAGACCGTGAGCAGACCTACGAGGCCGCCGAAACAGGCGTTGGCGAGCGCGACGTATTCGTGATCCTCACGAATCCAGCCCGGGGACCAACTCAGGAGAAAGCCGGCCGTAGACGTAAAAATTTTCAGCACTTCCACGGAGAAATGACTTCCGCCGCCTGCGAACATTCCCCGCGTGTTGTGCCAGCCGTTCGCCATGTCGCCGCCGAGATACGGCAGGTAGGATAAAATTCCCGCGACCATGCCCGCGCCGAGCCACAAAAAATTCACGCGAGCCGCCGCCAGCACGATCACCGCGACCGCCGTGGGCAGGAGCATCAGCCCGGACATGTGCAGTTGCAGCGTGAGCAGCGGGATGAGCGGCAGCCAGAACGCCGCGCGCGAACGGTCGCGTTGCACGACCCGCCAGAGCGCGAGGAAAAAAAACGTGCCGAAGAATGGCATCATGTCCGGGTTGTAGATGCCGGAGGAAAACGCAATTGCCCGGGGAAAAGTTGCGAACAGAAAAGCCGTCCACAAGCCGAGGCGAACACCGCCCGTCCATTTGCCGAGCAGGTAGGCGAGAAAAATCGTGAGCGTGCTCAACGCGGTGACGAGAAATAAAATTCCCTCCGGCGAGCCGCCCAGCCGCAAGCCCGCGAGGCAAAATTGCGCCCACAACGGTCCCGGCAGCTTGGAATGTTCGTTGTAGTTAGGCTGACCGATGTATTGGCTCAACGGTTCGCCCTGCGAATAATCTACGGCCACGGACCACGCGAGAATGCCGTCGCCCTGCATATTGAAACAGTAGCCCTGCGCCCAATCGAGTTGCGTCCAGCGCAGGCCAAACCCGATCAAAACAATCAGCAGCAGCCACCAGTGCGCGTGCCGAACCTCGCCGCTGGACGGATTGGAGTTTTGGTTTTTAATCATGTTCTGGCGGGTGCGATGAGTTGGTAGGCGTTCACGGTCTGCGTCTGGCCGATGCGATGCGAGCGGTCAATGGCCTGCGCCTCGACCGCCGAGTATTTTGTGGCGACTTCGTAAGCCTCGATGCCGTCGTTCTGGTTCGCGAACGCGTTGCCGTCCGCCTGAAACGCATACAACAGCCGCAACCCAAGCGCGATGAGCAGGATGACCGGCAGATGCCAGGCGGAAAATTTTTCCAGCCAGCCAATTTTTGGATTGGATGGTGCTTCCATTTTATTCGTTTGAAAAAGCTTTTTCTAAATCGCGCAAGATGGAAATGCCTTCACCGGTCTCGCCAGCAAGCAATGCACTGACAGCCTCGGCGCACAGGGCCGCCGCGAACTTTGGATCGCGTTTGATGCGGGCCAAAACCGTCTGCTTGTATTTTCGTGTCAATGCCATGATGAGAGCGGAGCAAATGGTGTCATTTGAGCAGCCGTTTTCAATCGGCTTTTTAATTTTTTAGTCCGCATGCCAAACGCGAAATGTTGACACCGCCGATGAGAAGACAGCATTATCCATCGTGCGAAGGTTGGTTAGTTCGGTTCAAACTTTCATTCTCATGAATCTGAAAAGACCGCTGGTTGCGGGTTTGGTTTTGGGTGGCCTGTTCGTTTGCTCAAGCGTCGGCATCGCCCAGATAATGGCTTTCACCGCGAACACCTATGCTGTGGGCGTTAACCCCATGTCGGTTGCCGTGGCGGATTTCAATGGCGATGGCAAACCGGATTTAGTCACGGCAAACTATGGCAATGGAAACGGCAGCACCTTGAGCGTGCTGACAAACAACGGTAGCGGCACTTTTGGTTCAAACGCCACGCTCACAGTGGGCTTTCCTTTTCCCGGCCCGTTTGGAACTTACCAGGCACCGTATGGCGTCGCCGCGATAGATGTAAATCAGGATGGCAAACCGGATTTGGTCAGCGCCAACTACGGAAACGGTGTCGGCAAGACGCTGACTATTCTCACCAATAACGGTGCCGGTATTTTTGGTTCCAACGCGACGATTGTGGTTGATGCCGGGCCGCAATGCGTGGCGTCCGGTGATGTTAATGGCGATGGCAAGATTGATTTGATCTGTGCAAACTATTCGGCGGGTTCGCTTACCATCCTGACCAATTCAGGAAATGGAAACTTCGGTTCCAACATCACGCTGAAGGCAGTCAGTAAATCGGGTTATGTCGTGGTTACGGATTTGAACAACGATTCCAAGGTGGATTTGGTCTGTGCTTGCCAGGATTTGACGACTAGCAAGCTGGTGGTTTTTACAAATTCCGGCAGCGGAGGATTTGGTTCAAATGCCACATTGAACTTGGCCGGCCAATGTCGCCAACTCGCGTCAGTGGATATCAATTTCGACGGCAAGACGGATTTGGTTGCCACCGCTTTCAGTTCATTTGGCGGACCGGCGGCGGCATTGGTGATTTTTACCAACAGCGGCGCAAGTTTTAATTTCAGTGTGCGGTTTCCGGTCAGTGCCAACTCGCTTTCGATGGTTGCCACCGACAGCAATGGTGACAACAAAGTAGATCTGGTCAGTGCTAACGGTGACGACAAGCTAACGCTGATGATCAATGATGGAGCGGGTAATTTCAGCGTCTATGCCACCCCGAATGTCGGTAGTC
>JANOBC010000315.1:0-2245 GCA_031411455.1 Limisphaerales bacterium | reverse complement strand
GCCAACTCGGCGACCTCTGCAGGCTCTGCCAGATAGGCCTGCTTGCACTTGGTACACAGCGTCTTCGCCAGTCGCTGCGCCAGCACGACGATCAGCGCGTCGGCGAAATTGAACGGATCCATGCCCAGGTCGAGCAACCGTATCACGCTCTCCGGCGCGCTGTTGGTGTGCAATGTCGACAACACCAGATGGCCGGTCAGCGAAGCTTCGATGCCGACCTTTGCGGTTTCCTCGTCGCGCATTTCGCCGACCATGATCACGTCCGGGTCCGCACGCAGAAAACTTCGCATCGCGCTGGCGAATGTCCAGCCGATCCTGGCATTGACCTGCACTTGCCGCAGTCCGGCCTGCGTGATTTCGATCGGGTCTTCCGCGGTCCAGATCTTGCGACCCGGCGTGTTGATGTAGCCAAGCAATGAATGCAGGGTGGTGGTCTTGCCCGAGCCGGTCGGACCGCATACGAGTACGAGGCCGTAAGGCCGTTGCACGAGCTTTTTCAGAACCGACAGCACGTCGGGTGCGAGTCCCAATTTGTCCATCGGCACAGGCCTGGCTGACGCCAGGACGCGCATGACGATGTCTTCCAGCCCATTGGCGGTGGGAATGGTCGCGATGCGCAATTCGATCTTGGCAGGACCGAACTGCTGGAAGTCGATCTTGCCGTCCTGGGGTTTGCGCCGCTCGGAGATGTCCAGTTGCGCCATGATCTTGATGCGCGAAATGACCGCATTGCGGAAATTGGAAGGGATCTCGAGATATTCGATCAGCGTCCCGTCCTTGCGGAACCGAACCCGCGTGTTCTGCTTCCCGGCATAAGTTTCGACGTGAATGTCGGAAACGCCGCCATGGTGAGCGTCCAGGATCATCTTGTTGACCATCTGCACCAGCACGTTGTCCGATTCCGCGACCGCCTCCTCGACCACCTCCATGCCGACGTCCTGCTCGAACAACTTCGAAGCGAACTCGTTGACCGGTGCGCCGGCGGTCTGATGGATTTCGTATTCGAATCGCTCGTTCTGATCACCGGAAATTTCCTTGAGCCGGTCCGCCGCGCCATAGGTATCGTAGAATTCCCCGACCGCCGCAAGAATCTCTTTTCGCGAAGCCATTGCCGGTACGATTTTCAACTGTGTCAGAAAGCGCAACTCTTCTATCGCCGGCGTGTTGAGCGGATCCTCGAAGGCGACGACCAGCGCGCTGTCCTGGAAGCACAATGGCATCAGCACCTGCTTGCGTGCCGTCGAAGCCTTCACCAGCCTGATGGCATTCGGATCGAAATTGAACTTTGCCAGGCTGACGTACGGGATGCCCAGCTTCTTTGCCAGAGCCCCTTTCAGCGTGCGATCGTCCACCACGCCCATATCGATCAGGATCTGACCCAGCGGCACCCTGCGGTTCTGCTTCTGCGTCGCCAGTGCCGCATCCAACTGTGCCTGCGTGAGCAGATCGAGCTGCTGCAGCGCCTCGCCCAGCCGGAGAATCGGCTGGCTCTCCTGGTGCCGGATCGCCTGCGCGAGTTGGTCGCGCGAGACAATCTCGTTCTCAGCCAGGTAGTCGCCGATGCGCTGGGTGCGCAACTGGCGCTGCCGCGTCAGTGCGGCCTCCACTTCGTCCTTGCTTGCCAGATTCTCCTCGACCAGCATTTCACCGATCGGCCGGCCGATCTGGTAGGTACTGATCGCCTGCCGCGGGATGAAGCAGCGCACGATTTTCTCGCCGTCAGCGGGCAGAAACAGGTAAAGACCGTTGCTGAGGTTGGCAAAACCGAACGTTTCGCCCTCCATGATCAGGTTATCGGCGAATTTCACCGTGTAGGCCTGATGCTCGGAGGGCGGAAAGATTTCCTGGGCGCGCGCTTCGAGGGCGGTTTCCTCCCGCCGCAGGACCAGCGGCCGCACCAGGCGCACGCTTTTTATTTTATCGAGACCGATCGTTTCGTTGGTCTCGCTTCGGGCAGGCTGGAAAACGAGGCTCGTTTCATCGGTCGAAAAGCGGATCAGATTTCCCAGCGCCTTGGTCCCATCCAGCAGATAGATCAGGCAAGCTTCAGGTCCGGTTTTTTCACTCCCGGGAGCGAACGAGAAGTAAGGCGGGGTCGGCCAGTCGAACAGGGTTTCCATCAGCGTGTCCTCTTGCGGATCGGCATGCCCTCATGGATTCAGCGTGTGCATTCGCGATGGACTTCCCATCGATTCGGCAGACCCTTCAGACACGCGCGGATGAAAAGAATTGGCGCGGTATGAAA
>JANOBC010000314.1:0-5640 GCA_031411455.1 Limisphaerales bacterium | reverse complement strand
GCCTTTTTTCAATTCACTTGATTCGTCCAAGAGGATCGCGTTTGGCGAAACTTCCGCGCCGGTTCCGGCAGTTGTCGGCAGGCAGATGAGCGTAAGTTTGCGCGCGGTCAAAAGATTGATACCGAAAATGTCCTGAATTTTCTGCGGGCTGTCTGCGAGCGCGGCAAAAAGTTTTGCTACATCAATTACGCTGCCGCCGCCGATAGCGAGAACGGAATCTACTTTTGCCCCGCGAACTTCCGCGAGCGTCGTTTCAAAAAATTTCAGCGTCGGCTCAGCGGGAATGAATTGGCTCTCGACGATTTCCGCGCCGGATTTTTTCAGAGCAGTGATAATGAATTCAATCTGCGGGCGGACGGATTTGCTGGTGACCAGCAGCACACGCTGCGCGCCACGCTGCGCGAGAAATTCAGCGGACTGAACCGCGCAGCCGTTGCCAAAAACGATGCGCGGGGGTTGGAGTAAAGTGATCGGATTCATTTTTATTTCACAATTACCCGACATTCGATAGCCCCGTTTCCCCTCACCCTAACCCTCTCCCCCGGGGAGAGGGAACAGCCGCTGGACACGTTCTTAAAATTCGGAAACAACCGAGCAACAGGCAGCGTCAGATTTGCCAAAACGCGGCGAGCGTTTCTCCCTCTCCTTGGGGGAGAGGGCCGGGGTGAGGGGGAAGTGAACACACTGATTGCAGAATATTTCCGCCACGCTTCACCGCAACAATTGCCAGAAAATTTTTCTCCCTTTGCAGAACGATTCATGGCTTCACCTCCACGACGCCAGATGAAATAATTTGCTCCGCGCCCAAATTTTTCCGTTTCTCGAGCCAGCCCCACAGTGTCATGGAGCGGGTTTCCAACTGCGGCGCGGGAAAACCAAAACTTGCCAGCCAGCCGACGACGAGCACGATGACGTGTGCGATGACGCCGAGCATCACGCTCGGCCAGGTGTAATTAAACTTCTGCAAGTCGAGAATGATTTTTCCGTCGCTGCCCTTGGCGCTGGTCAACACCGCCCAAGCGGTGAACAAAAGCGCACAGACGATTCCAATCCAAAGTCCCTGCTTGTTCGCGCGGCGAGAGAGAAACGCGAGCAGGAACATTCCCGCGAGTCCGCCGGAAACGATGGCCGTGGCCGCATAATAAAGTGCCAACGCGCTGTCGCCTTTGCGCGCGATGAAAATGCCGATGCCCACCGCCAGCACGCCGCTGACGGCGACAATGATTTTGCCGATGAAGAGGCGCTGCTTGTCGGTCGAGTTCGGGCGCAGCTTGCGATAATAATCTTCCACGCCCACGGCGGAGAGGCAGTTCAGGTCGGAGGACATCGTGGACATCGCGGCGGACATCAGCGCGGCCATGAAAATGCCGGCGAGGCCGACGGGGATTTTCGTCGTGAGAAAATAGGGGAAGACGCGGTCAGCAATGACTTTGCCGTTGGCGTCGAGCAGTTGCGCCGGAAAAATTTCGCCGGACAACTGATAGAACGCCCACAGCAACGTGCCGACCAGCATGAAGGCTGTCCACGCTGGCACGCAGAGAAATGCACCGAGCGCCACGCCCTTCAGCGCGTCGCGGTCGGACTTGGCGACGAGGTAGCGTTGCACGAGCGTCTGATCGGCGGCGTATTTTTGCAGATACCAGAACGCGCCGTAGAGCAGCATGACCCAGAAATTTCCGTTCTGCGCGAGGTTGAAATCGAATGAGCCGAGGCTGAATTTATTTTTCTCCGACGCCAGATGAAACGCCGCACTCGCGCCGCCCGGCATGATGTAGATCAAAACGCCGAGGACGACGAGCACGCCGGATAGTTTCACGATGCCTTGCAGCACTTCGGTCCAAATGACCGCTTCGAGTCCGCCGACGAGCGTGTAGGCGATGGTCAGCACACCGACGCCGATGATGACGTGGTATTTATCCCAACCCGTCATGCCGCAGATGGCCGTCGTGATGGTGAACAGCACGAAACCCATCTTGGAAAAATGTCCCGCCGTGAACGCCAGCGCCGAATACGCCCGCGCGCCGTAGCCGAAACGTTTTTCAAAATATTCATATGCGCTCATGCCGACGGCGTGGCGGAAAAACGCAATCAGCACCGTGCCCACGACTAGCAGCACGCCCAACGCCATGAAGCCGGGGACGAGCTGGTTCCAATCTCCCTTGAACGCCGCGCCGGGATACGCCACGAACGTGATGCTGCTGATGATCGTCGCAAAAATGGAAAGTCCCATCGCCCAATGGGGAATGGAACGGCGCGCAACAAAGTAAGCTTCGGTCGTCGTCTGCCGGCGCGCGAAATGAAAACCAATCGCCGCCACCGCGATGAAATAAATCGCGATGACGATGAGGTCGGGTGTGCGGAGGGAATTCATTTAGCCACCTCCGTTTTCATAAGCTGGCCATTCATAAATTTGCCGGAGAATTTTAACGAACCGTCTTCGTTCCACTGTTTTGCAGTGCCGTCAGCGACGAGGCCAAAGAAATTGCGCTTCAAATCACGCGCTTCCGGCAATGTGTTCCATTTGGATTCAGATTTCTTTTTTCCATCCGGCCAGAATTGCGTCCAGGTCGCGGTGTTATCCTTCAAATGACGTTGCCAACTCCAAATTTTGTCTCCGTCCGGTGACCAAAAAGTTTCCTTGCCCGTCTTGCGACCGTTCGCGTAAGTGACTTCGTGTTGTTTCGCGCCGTTTTCGTAATAATCAGTTTGCTTGCCGTCGAGCAGGTAACGGCCATTCGGGCAAATCCGTGCGCTCCACGTTGACCGGATTTTTCCGTTCGGAAATGCCTCGGAGTATTTTTTAACCTTGCCGCCGGAATTTTCCGGCGTGGTATCGCCCGCGTCCGACCAAATCCACGCCTCGTTCAGTTCGTAGTGCAGGCAAGGCTGCGTGACCGTCGTCAAAATGTGGATGACGCCGTTCGCACCCTGTCGCGCAGTGACGTAGCCGAGCGTGGGATGGTTCGTGCGCTGATGGCCGGGCAATTGCACCGGCAGCGGCTTGATGTGCCACGTCGCGCCGTTGTTGGTGGAGAGCGCGACGAAACAGTTGTCACCAAACTTCCAATCCTTCGGTGCCGCGCGGTCAATCTTGTGTAGATATGATTCGCCGACGTAGAGCAGGTTTCCCGACGCGAGCCGAATGAGCGAGGGACGTTGCGCCGTGCCGAGCGGCGGAAATGCGGAGGGAAAACTTTGGCTCCAACTCGCGCCGAAGTTGGTGGAAATATTTTGCGGCGACCAGCCGTTCGTGGCCGCGTTTTTTCCGCCGATGGATAGAAGCGTTCCTTTGTCATCCAACGGCACGATCACCGAGTGCCGTCCGCCGGTGCGCCCGCCCATGTCGTGCCAGTGAACGCCGTCATCATCGCTGCGCCAGAGGAAACTGGTTGCGCCATCGCCGTCCATCGCCTTGTAAATTGCGCCAGTAATCGGATTGCGGAACGCGCTGGTGATGGGCTGTGCGGTGTAGTTGGTCGCCGGCTTGTCGAGTTGCGGCAAAGAGAGCGTCCACGTCGCGCCGTTGTCGGTGGAGGTTGCCTGCCGAAACGGAACCATGTCGGAAATGCCGCGACCGCCGCCGAAGAAGCGGATTTTTCCACCGTCATTCCAGAGCAGGCCGGACTGGTCGTTGTAACCTTCCGTCTTGAAAAAGAGTTCCGGCAAATCCCAATCTTCGGAGCCGTAGCGCAGCCGCGCCTGCACGAATGAAGTTGAGACATCCGCTTCCGCCTTGCCCGGCGGGGTGCTGAAATAAATCGCGAGCGCGTCGCCGTTCGGCAGGATTTCAAAACCTGGCGAATGGTTGTGCGTGAAGACCATCGGGTCAACGCCCGCGAGTGCGGCAACTTCGTTCGTCGCATTCGATGGCGGGATCGGCAGCGCGAAACGCACGGTGAAATAAGGTTTCATCGCATCCGGCCCGAACTGGGCGGCTTCGGTGCTTTGCTTGACGGCGGATTGCGTGAACGGAATCACGCTGGAAGTTTCTAGGGCGAGTTCAAAATGATTCGTCGCGTCCGTCGCCGAAATTTCCCGGCCCAGAACAAAGGCAGCCGTGCGGATGCGGAGGGTTTGGTTGGTCGCCGCGCGCACCGTCGGCGCGAAAGCCGTCGCGAGGGCCAGCGTCGCGAAGACGAGGAGCCGCGTCAGCCGGATGTTGGCGGGGTGTGAGGACATCAGTGGATTGCGAGGCAATACAATACTTCATTTGGATGATTCCTGTCATGTTGGAAACGCCAAAGAGTTTGAGGAATATGCCAAAGAGTTCGCCGGCGTCAAAAACCACTTGCTTCTGCCGTTTCCGGCGCAATTCTCTTGGAAGCAAATTTCCCCATCATGAACAACGTCAAACTCAAACCGCCTGTTCTCGGCGTCATTTACGGCAACCGCGATTTCTTTCCCGACCAACTCGTCACCGAGGCGCGGGTGGACATCGCCAAACTTTTTGCCAAGTTCGGCATCAAGGCCATCCAGCTTGGCGAAAATGATTCCAAGCTCGGCGGTGTGGAGACGCACAACGACGCGCGGAAGTGCGCGGAGCTTTTCCGCAAACACGCCGGCGAAATTGACGGCGTGCTCGTCTGCCTGCCGAACTTCGGCGATGAAAAAGGTGTGGCGGATACGCTCAAGCTGGCGAAACTCAACGTGCCGGTATTGATTCAAGGTTATCCCGACGATTTGAAACACCTCTCGCCTGCGCGTCGGCGCGATGCGTTCTGTGGCAAGATTTCCGTGAGCAACAATCTGGTTCAAGCGGGAATCAAATTCACGCTGACAAGCAAACACGTTTCGCATCCGACTTCGGCGAGCTTTGAAGTGGACTTGCAAAAATTTCTCGGCGTCTGCCGCGTGGTGAATGGGGTGAGAGGCGTGCGACTTGGGGCGGTAGGCGCGCGGCCGGGAGCTTTCAACACGGTTCGTTATTCGGAAAAAATTCTCGAACGTCACGGCATCAGCGTCACGACGGTTGACCTTTCCGAAATTCTCGGCAAAGCCACCAAGCTTGACGCGCAAGCCGCTGCGGTGAAAGCGAAGCTTGCTGAAATTACCGGCTACGCGCCCGCGCCGGGCGTGCCGCACGAAAAGCTCGTGCAGATGGCGAAGATGGGCGTCGCCCTCACAGACTGGATGGACGTGAATCATCTCGACGCCACGGCGATCCAGTGCTGGACGAGTGTGCAGGAAAATTACGGCTGCAACGTCTGCACGTTGATGAGCATGATGAGCGAGAAATTTCTACCGAGCGCGTGCGAAGTGGACGTGACCGGCGTGCTCACGATGTATGCGATGCAGCTCGCGGGCGGCACGCCCGCCGCGCTCGTGGACTGGAATAATAATTACGCGGACGACGACGACAAGTGCGTCCTCTTCCACTGCGGCAACTGGGCGAAATCATTTTTGCCCGACATCAAGATTTCCACCGCGCCGATCCTTGGCAGCATTCTCGGCGTGGAAAATACTTACGGCGCGCTCGACGGTCGCACGCCCGCTGGCCCGTTGACCTACGGCCGCATCACCACCACCGATACCGAAGGCAAGATTCGTTGCTACGTCGGCGAAGGCGAACTCACGAACGACAAGCTCGACACGTTCGGCAATCGCGCTGTCGCGAAAGTTCCGAATCTGCAAAAAGTTTTG
>JANOBC010000313.1:0-17775 GCA_031411455.1 Limisphaerales bacterium | reverse complement strand
CGTGCCGGGCCTCGGTGCGCGCACGGCCAGCACACCGCTCACCACGCCGGACATTTTGCCGACGCTGCTGGGTTTGACCGGCGTGAAGATTCCCGGCGTGGTCGAGGGTGAAGATTTGTCCGCACTCATCCGGTCGGGCCGGGACAAGGATCGCGCGTCGCTTTACATGAGCGTCAAGCCGTTCGGCCATGTTTCCCCGGAACAAAGCCCGGAATACCGCGCCATCCGCACGAGCCAATACACCTACGCGCGCAATCTCGCCGGCCCGTGGGTGCTGTATGACGACCAAGCCGATCCTTTTCAGACGAACAATCTCGTCGGAAAAAACGAGCAAGCCGCCCTCGTGCGCGAACTGGATGCGCGTTTGCAAACCCAGCTCAAGCGCATCGGTGATAATTTTCGTCCCGGCAAAGATTACATCGCCGAGTGGGGCTACCGGTTGACCCCGGCGGGAATTATTGGTTACAGCAACGACGAAAATGGCAATCCGTCGTCACCACAAACGCCGCACCGCAAGTTAGTAGTTAAAGCGAACAATCCTGAAACAAACTCCGCTGCTGAAACGTCCTCCCCTAAATAATCGCCATGCACGAAATCCAGAATCGGTTTGCCATGTTCGCGCTCGTCGTGGGTTTCGCTTCGATTTACGGAACGGCGCTTGGCCAAACTCCAGCCGACAAAGTGAATTCCTCCGACGCGCGCGTTGACGCAGTTTTTCTGGCGCAAACGCACGTCATTAAGCCAGACCAACCTTACTTCAAGCTGACTGGTAATCGCGACGCGTTGCTCAAGGCGCACATCGTTTCGCCGAGCGGCAACCCAGCGCCGGAAGTGGTCGCCATAGTCGTCAGCGGCGGCGAGACGAATACGTTCACGCTCAAAGGCCCGGCCACGTTGCCCCAGTCGCTGCCATCGGCGCCGGGCCTCGTGCAGCATCGTTATGAAGATAGTTTCACGAAGCTGATTCCCGCGCGGCTCGTTCGCCCGGGCCTGACGATTGAAGTTCGCGCGGGTTCAAGCATTTGGCGGCACGACATCAATGTCGGCGCGCCGACGGTCGTTCACATGAAAATGTTCGACGTGCATTACTTTGGCCGGGGCACGAACGATTATCCGGCAAACTTTCTCAAGGAACTGGAATCGAAATGGCCGGTTGCGGAATTAGAAATCGAGCGCGTGCGCGGCATCAATTTTCCTGAATTGGTCATTCCTGCGCGCAACAAACTGCCCGCCGCGCGCGTGGAAAATCCGGAGGATTACCAAAAAAAAACTGGCGCAAAATTCGACGGCGAGCAGGCGGCGGCGTTGCAGTGGGTGGGGGCGTTATCACGCGCGGGCGGCAATCGCGACGTGGCCATGTGCTACATCAACATCCTCGGCGTGTTTGCGGGCGGACAGGCGGGCAACTTCAACGGCGTCGGCACGATTACGCTCGGCATCATGAATCACGAACTCGGTCACGCGCTCGGCCTGCCGCACATCGGCGAGCAAAAGGATTATCCGTATCGCGGCGAAATGTTCGGTATCCAGCCGCCCAAAGTTTTCAACGAAGTTCACGTCGGCCCGACGTGGGCGTTCGATCTGCCGTCGGGAACATTTATCCCGCCCACAGTGCAACAAACCAAAGGTAAATGGATCGCCGGCCTCTACAAAGCCGACCCGATGCAAGGCGGCGGCGATGGCGATCAGGAAGCGCAGTTCAAGCTGCGGCATTTCTCGGATTACAATGTCCACCGCATGCAGACCTTTCTCGAACGGCGCGTCGCGGTGTTGCGCGACGGAAATTATTTCAAGTGGGATGACGCCACGGGTGGCTACACGAAAAAAGTCGAGAGCGATGGCGTGAATTATCCCATCGCCCAAGACGTGCCCGTCATCAGCGTGATGGCGGCGATGACGATGGCCGATGCGGATGTGAACATGATTTATCCGCCCATCGGACCGTATCGCGGAAATTTGATCCGCACGTTTGATCCGCGTCAGGCGGCGGATCGCGAGGCCGCGCGGAAAATCTTTTCGCCGAAGGGCGGCTGTGATTTCACGATCAAGATCACGCAGGGCGGCAAGGAAAGTTTTTACCTGCTCCCCGCCAGCGCAGCCGATGCGGGCGACGTTAAGAAATTGGTCAGCTTGACTACGGCAGCGGTCAACCTGCGGGCGGATGACGGCGCGGTCAGTGCCGTAGAACTGCTTTACACGCCCAAGGCCGACCAGTCTGGTTTGCCAGAGAAACCCCAAGCGCTTGCGCACTGGCCGAGGCGCTGAATCATTAGCATGAAACAATTTTTTATCGCACTTGCGACTGGCTGGTTGAGTTGCTTCGCGGCCAGCGCACAGATCGCGTCGCCGACGAATTATCTCGCGCCGGTAATTTCGTTGCTCGAAACGAAGTGGCCATCGAACCGCGTGGTGAACATCGTCTGCCACGGCCACAGCGTGCCGGCAGGTTATTTCAAAACGCCCGCCGTGGATTCGCTGCACGCGTATCCCAACCGCTTGCGCCTGGCGCTCGCGGAAAAATATACGAACGCCGTCATCAACGTCATCGTCACGGCTATTGGCGGCGAAAATTCCGAGCGGGGCGCGGCGCGGTTTGACCGAGATGTTTTGCCACTCAAGCCCGACGTGGTGCTGATTGATTACGCTTTAAACGACCGGCGCATCGGTCTGGCGCGGGCCCGGACGAACTGGGTGACGATGATTGAACGCGCGCAGGCCGTCGGAGCAAAAGTCATTCTGCTCACGCCCACGCCTGACCAGTCGGCGAAACTCAACGACGCAGACGACCCGTTGAACCAACACGCGAAGCAGATCCGAAAACTTGCGGCGGAGCATCATGTCGGGCTGGTGGATTCGCTGGCGGCATTCAAAGCAGAAATTGCCCACGGCACGGCGCTGACGAATTTTATGTCGCAGGTGAATCATCCGAACGCGCGTGGCCACGAACTCGTGGCGGCGGAGTTGTTGGAATGGTTTTAAGCGTGAAGATCACCATGACAATTTTATGAAATCCGCTCCGAGATTGTTTGGTCTTTCGCATCTCGGAAAAAAACGCTGACAATCTCGACTCATTCACACCAGGAAAATAATCATCATGCTAAAAAATATTTTCATGGCCACGCTGTTGCTTGCACCGCTGGCGGCGCTAAACGATGCCGATGCCGCGCAGCCTTCGGCAACCAAACCCAACATTATTTTCATCCTCGCCGACGACATGGGCATCGTGGACATGAACGCCTATGCCGCGCGTTTCACCGGCGATAAATCTGCGCAGATGTATTATGAGACGCCGAACCTCGACCGGCTCACGCGTGAGGGCACTGCGTTTTCGCAGGCTTATGCGGGTCAGCTTTGTTCACCCACGCGGGCGAGTTTGTTGACTGGCAAATACGGCTGGCGCATGGGCGTCACCACCGCCACGGCTGGCTCGGTGCGCACTTTCTACAATCAAGGACTCACACCGCCGCCCGGTTATCTGGCTCAAGACGCCCTCGGTTGGGATGATAAAATCACCATTCAACAGGCGTTGCTTAACGGCACGACGCTCGAAGCCGTGCCTTCCGGCCAGCCCGCTGATCAGGGTCGCAACGAAGTCACGCTCGCCGAAGCGCTCACCAATCATCACGCCGCGTTCATCGGCAAGTGGCATCTTGGCGGCCACGGTTCAAAAGGCTGGCAACCGCAGGATCAAGGCTTCGAGGAACTTTCCTACTTCGACGACGGCGGCTCGCCCTATTTCAAGTGGCGCACGGCTTGGGATCGTAAGAAACTTGTTTTCCCGAAGATGCCGCAGCCGGAGCTGTCTCAAGGCCGCTCCGGTCCGAATCGCGGGCAGGAATATCTCACCGACGAACTCACCGAGCAGGCGGTAAGTTTTATTCGCAAACACGCCGAGGACAAGTCGCCCGGTGCAAAACCATTTTTCCTCTACCTCTGCCATTTCGCGGTTCACACGCCGTTTCAAGGTCGCCCGGAGGAGGTCGCCTATTTCGAGCAGAAAGCCACGCGCGGTTGGAACGGTCACACCAACGCCATTTACGCCGCGATGCTCAAGCGGCTCGACAGTTCGGTCGGACGCATTCTCGACACGCTCGCGAGTTCGGGTATTGAAGAGAACACCCTCGTTGTTTTCATGAGCGACAATGGCGGCGTCACTTACACGTCGCCCGCCGCAACGTGCAACGCGCCGTTCAAGGGCGGCAAGGCGTTGCACTTCGAGGGCGGCATCCGCGTGCCGCTGGTGTTCCGCTGGAAAGGCCACCTCGGCGCGGACCGTTGGTCAACCGTGCCGGTGGACTGCGCTGATATTTTCCCGACGCTCGTTGAACTCGGCGGCTACGATCCGCGACCCAGCTACGCCGCCGGCATTGACGGTCGCAGTCTCGCACCGCTTTTCACCGACCTCATAAACACGAATCACGGCTATGCCCGCGCGACGCATTACTGGCACTATCCGTTTAATGTGTTGGTGAAAAATCCCGATGACGGATTGCCGTCGGCCCCATCGTCCGCAATTCGCGCCGGCGATTGGAAACTCATCTTTGATTGGTCTGGCGCGCTGAAACTTTACAACATCGAAAAAGATCCGTTCGAGAAAAACGAACTTTCCGCCGCCGAGCCGGAGCGCACGGTCGCGCTCTTCCGTCAGATCAACGACTGGCTCGATGCCAATGTTCCGGTCAAATACACGCCTGCGCTCAATCCCAATTACGATCCCGCCAAGGAGGCGCGCTCGCGTCCTTTCGTTGACCTGCGCCGGAAATATCTCGGCGATGCCCGCGCCATTCGTGACCCCGCGAGCGATCCGCGCTTCGGGCTTATTCAAACCAAAAAGCCATGAACACGATTCCTAAATGCCTCGCGGTTTTCTGGTCGGCCGCAGTTTGCGTTTCGTTCGCTGTGGCGTTTCCCACGCTCGCGTCCGCGCAGCCTTCGGCGGCCAAACCCAACATCATTTTCATCCTCGCCGACGATCTCGGTTACATGGACATCGGCGCGAACAATCCCAAAACATTTTACGAGACGCCGAATGTTGACGCGCTGGCGACCAAAGGCATGCGGTTCACGCAGGGTTACGCGGCCTGCCCGGTCTGCTCACCGACGCGGGCCAGTATTCTGACGGGTAAGTATCCCGCGCGCACCGGGGTTACCGCTCACCTCGGCGCGGAGCAGCCGGACGAGTGGCTGCGCCCCACACGGATGCTTCCCGCGCCCTATCAGAATCACCTCGCGCTTGAAGAGGTCACCTTCGCCGAGGCGTTGCGCGAGGCGGGCTACACGAATTTCTTCGCCGGCAAATGGCATCTCGGGGACGGGAAGTTTTCGCCCAGCGCACAAGGCTTCGATCCGGGACTCGAAGGCAAGTCGCAGTTTTACTACCCGTCGGATTCGCCGCCGACCGACCCGAAGAAAGATCCCAAGACTACCGACCGCATCGCCGAAGCGGCGGTGCGGTTCATTGACGCCAACAAAGACCGTCCGTTCTTTGCGTATCTGCCGTTTCTCGCGGTGCATATTCGCATCGGCGCCATGCCGGAACTGGTCGAAAAATACAAACGCAAGCGCGCTTCCGCACCGCCGGACGCCTGGGGCACGGAAGGCGCGAGCAAGGTGCGGCTCGTGCAGAATCAGGCCAACTACGCCGCGATGCTGGAGCAGATGGACACCGCCATTGGCCGTGTGCTCGCGGCGCTGGAGCGCAATGGACTCAGCGAACGGACCATCGTTGTCTTCATGTCCGACAACGGCGGCCTCGCCACCGCCGAAGGCCAACCAACCTCGAATCTTCCGTTGCGTGGCGGCAAAGGCTGGCTCTACGAGGGTGGCATACGCGAACCGATGATCATTTGCGCCCCCGGCGTGACCAAGTCCTGCAGTGTCTGCGATACCCCGGTCACGAGCACCGATTTCTATCCGACCCTGTTGGAACTGGCCGGACTGCCGTTGCGCCCGGAACAGCACGTGGACGGCATGAGTCTCGTGCCCTTGCTCAAAGGCGGATCGCTCGCGCGCGGCCCGCTGTTTTGGCACTATCCACACTATGGCAATCAGGGCGGCGCACCCGGCGGTGCCGTGCGGAATGGCGATTGGAAACTAATCGAGTGGTATGAGGGCAGCGTCGAACTCTTCAATCTGAGGAACGATCTCGGGGAAAAACACAACCTCGCCGTCCAGCAGCCTGACAAAGTGAAAGAACTTCAGGCCAAACTCGTCGCGTGGCGCAAGGAACTCGCGGCCAAGATGCCGACAACCAACACCCAACCCAAACCGCAGGACGACCGGAAGGAAAATACACCATGAAAACCATCGCCCAGCCGTCCGTCGCGGCCGTGACTGGGTCATAGAATTGGAAATAGATAATTCATCCGACACGCGAACACGATATCGTCGTTGGAAGAGGCATGACTATTTGCAAGCCGCTGGAAAATCCAACCCAAAATGAAAAATAAAACCATCAGTTCGCGAAAAACAACATGAAACGCCGCTTCGCACATTGCGCCGCACTATTGCTGACATCACTGGCTACGCTGGGTGCTACCGAAACGCCACCCGTGTTTGCGGACGTCATCGTGTATGGCGCCACGCCGGGAGGCTTCTGCGCTGCCATCGCGGCGGCGCGGGAAGGGGCGTCGGTTATTTTACTGGAGCCGACGGATCATGTGGGCGGAATGAATACGGGCGGGCTGTCTTTCAGCGACTCGAACCAAACCGTGCGCCGCACGGTGCTGGGCCTCTTTGAGGAATGGCACGAGCGTATTGAAAAGAATTACAAGGAGCGGGGTGTGCCGTTGTCCTACCAAGTGAGTGTGAAAGACAACTCCCATTGGACTTACGAGCCGCACGTGGCGGCGAAGATTACCAAAGCGATGCTGGCTGAAGCCGGCGTGAAGGTGCTGACCAAGCGGGTGCTGAAGCGGGTGATCAAGGACGGCGGACACATCACACAAATTGCGACCAGCGCGGGCGATTTTGCGGCCACAGTGTTTGTGGATGGGACTTATGAGGGCGACTTGATGGCGGCGGCGGGGGTGAGTTGGACGATTGGCCGCGAGGGACGGAACGAGTTCGGCGAAACGCTGGCCGGAAAGCACTATTCAAAGCCGAAGTTGGCGATCTCGGGACTTGATGCCGATGGCACGCCGCTGCCGCTCATCACGACGACGGACGCGGGGCCGGATGCGACCGGCGACAAGAACGTGATGGTTTATAGCTTCCGGCTCTGCGTGACGAAGGACGCGACCAACCGCGTGCCGTTTCCGAAACCGGCGGATTACAATCCGGCGCGGTTTGAAGTTTTGCGGCGTTATTTTGCCCAGGAGAAGCGACCGCAATTGCTGTGGGATTTGTATCCGCTGCCGGGCAATAAATTTGACGCAAACAACGCCATCTGGAAGCAGTTCTCGATGGGGCTGGTCGGGGCCGGCAATGGCTGGAGCGAGGCGGATGCGGCGGGCCGGGTGAAGATTTGGGAGGCGCACAAGCAATACATTTTGGAAATGTATTATTTCCTAACCACCGATGCGGCGGTGCCGATGAAACTGCGAAAGCAAATGGCGGCGCTCGGTCTCTGCCGTGATGAATTCGCTGACTCCGACCACTGGTCGCCACAACTCTATGTGCGCGAGGGACGGCGCATGATGGGCGAGTATGTCGTTTCGCAAAAGGACATCCTAGATGAACCAAACAAGGAGGATGCCATTGTCGTTTCATCGTTCCCCATTGATTCGCACGACTGCCAGCGAGTCGGCACCAAGGACATGGTCGTTGATGAAGGCACGATCATGCCGGTGCGCATGACTGGGCGAGGTCACGGCTTTCCGTATCAGATTCCTTATCGGGCCATTCTCCCCAAGGCAGCGGAGTGCGATAACCTGCTCGTGCCCGTGGCGCTTTCCTGCACGCATGTGGGTATCTGCTCGATCCGAGTCGAGCCGACCTGGATGATCCTCGGCCAGAGCGCGGGGATCGCTGCGGCTTTGAGCGCGAAGCAGAAGGTCGCTGTTCAAAAACTGCCGTATCCCCTCCTGCGCGAGCGATTGCTGGCGCAGAAACAGATCCTCGACTTGCCCGTTCTGCCCGCCTTGCAGCCCGAACCGCGCGAGGTGAAAACGCAGGTGAACGGAGACAAAAAACCGGTTCAAGCGGAGCAGGCCAAATAGTATTGCATCAACCTTTCCATGACTCAGCTCGACTTTAGTATCATCATCACCTGCCTGTCCGTCGTTGCCTTCAGCGCGGCGGTGGAAGGTGCATCACCATTTGTAAGCAGCTAAAAAAACCAAACCAAAATGAAAAATAAAATCATCAGTTCAATCATCTGCGCCAGCGTGATGCTGGGCAGTCTGTTGCCCGTGGCCAGCCACGCGGCGGAACCCACCGAAACCAAGGAACAACGCGACGCCCGCATGGCGTGGTGGCGCGACGCTAAGTTTGGGATGTTCATCCACTGGGGAGTGTATTCAGTGCCGGCCGGATTTTATCAGGACAAACCGGTCAAAGGCATCGGCGAGTGGATCATGAACCGAGGCAAGATTCCCATGACGAATTACCAGCAGTTCGCCAAAGAATTTAACCCCGTAAAATTCAACGCCGATGACTGGGTGAAGGCCGCGAAGGATGCGGGCATGAAATACATCGTCATCACCTCCAAGCATCACGATGGTTTTGCAATGTTCGACACCAAGGCCAGCCCGTGGAATATCGTGCAGGCCTCGCCTTACGGCAAAGACCCGTTGAAAGATCTCGCTGCGGCGTGCCGTAAATATGACGTCAAACTCGGTTTCTATTATTCGCAAGCGCAGGACTGGAACAACGGCGGTTCGGCTGCGGGCGGCAAATGGGATCCGGCGCAGGAGCACGACATGGATGATTACATTGACAAGGTGGCCGTGCCGCAGGTGAAAGAGATTTGCTCGAACTACGGCGAATTTCCCGCCGTCATCTGGTGGGACACGCCGACCGGGATGAATACCAATCGGGCGCAGAAACTTTATGACGTCGTCCACGCGCTCAAGCCGAATCTCATTCTCAACAACCGGCTCGGCGGCGGCTTCAAAGGCGACACCGAGACGCCCGAACAGCACATTCCCGCGAACGGCTATCCCGGGCGCGATTGGGAATCTTGCATGACCCTCAACGACACTTGGGGATTCAAGCGTGACGACCAGAATTGGAAAAGCACCGAGACGCTGCTGTTCAACCTCATTGATATCGCCAGCAAGGGCGGCAATTATTTGCTCAACGTCGGCCCGACGAGTGAAGGCCTCATTCCTCAACCCAGCCTCGACCGGCTCGCGGAAGTGGGTCGCTGGATGACGGTCAATGGCGAGGCGATTTACGGCGCCGGCACTTCCTGTTTTGGGGCGGAATACGGCCAGTCGGTTAAGCAAAAGGACGGCTACGGCAAAGAACGCGATACCTCGGGCAGTCGCGACTGGCGTTGCACGACCAAGCCGGGGAAAATTTATTTGATGATTTTCAAATGGCCGACGACGGGAAAATTTGAACTCGTCGGCTTGCAAAGCAAAGTGACCAAAGCCTATCTGCTGGCTGGCCACAAGAAATTGAAATTCAAACAGACCGATGCGGGCGTTTCCATTTCCTTGCCCAAAAACGCGCCGGATAAAATCGCCTCGGTGGTGTGTTTGGAAATCCAAGACTCGGTGGCGAAAGTGACGACGACTCATCCGTGAGTCATAAGTCATGACCCGATGAATCGGCATCGGCTGTAGCCCCGATCAGAATTCAGTGCACCAACTCGACGGAGGCGGGGCGCGGCATAACGCCCCGCCTTTCGCCGGGCCGGGAACATGGGCGCAGCCGAAACTCAACCCAGAATATGAAATCAAACATCATCCGCATCGTCAGCCTGTTGACCGCGTGTTTTTCTGCACAGGTCGCGGGGGCCGATTTGTTGGAATCTGGGTTCACCAATCCGCCCGCGCAGACCCAGCCTTGGTGCTATTGGTATTGGATCAGCGACAACATTTCCAAGGACGGCATCACGAAGGATCTTGAAGCCATGAGCCGTATCGGCATTGGCGAAGCGCTTATCGGCAATATCTTTCTCGATAAACAGCCCGCTGGAAAAATCAAGGTGCTCACGCCGGAATGGTGGGAGCTGGTTCGCCACGCCATGCGCGAAGCCGATCGAGTCGGCGTCAACATTGGTATGTTCAATTGCCCCGGCTGGAGCCAGTCCGGCGGGCCGTGGATCAAGCCGGAACAAACCATGCGTTACCTCGCCACCTTCGAGTTGCGCGTGACCGGGCCGCAGAAATTTTCCGGCAAACTCGCCGCGCCCAACGCGCAGTTTCAAGACGTCGCCGTGCTCGCGTTTCCCGCGCCGCAGAATGATGCGGATGTTTTGTCCGCACATTCGCCGCGCGTGACTTGCACGCCGGCGGTGGTCGGCGCGGATCAATTGGTGGACGGCAATTTGGATACGGCGGTGGAACTTCCGCTCGGCAAAGGCGCGAATAAAAAACCAGTGGCCATGGACATCGAACTCGCGTCACCGTTGACGGCGCGGTGTTTACAAATTGTTCCCAGCAGCGAGGCGTTTGGCGCGGATGCGGAACTGCAAGCGCAGGATGCCGATGGAAAATTTCAGACCGTCCGCAAGTTCAAGTGCGACCGCTCGAATATGGCCGTCGGCGTGGGTTTCATGCCACGCGGGCCGGTGACGGTTTCATTTCCCGTCACGACTTCACAGCACTTCCGGCTCGTCTTCTCCAACGTATTTGGTCGCGGCAAGAAAACGGAGTTGGCGGAAATTAATTTGTCCGGCGCGGTGCGCTTGGAATCGTTCGTTGAAAAACAGTTGGGCAAAATGAACGCCACGCCGCTGCCGATGTGGGATACTTATTTGTGGAAAACGCAGGCCGAGCCGGACTCCGCCAAACTCGCCGTGCCGGTGGCTGATGTAAAAAACATTTCCGCGAAGCTCGCTACCGACGGCACGCTCACCTGGAAAGTTCCCGCCGGAGACTGGATTGTCCAACGTATCGGCATGACACCGACCGGCATGAAAAATTCGCCCGCATCGCCGGAAGGCCAAGGTTTGGAAGTGGACAAGATGAATCGCGACTTGGCGAAATTTCACTTTGATCAATTTATTGGCGAGGCGTTGAAACGCATTCCCGCATCCGAGCGCAAGGCGTTCAAGCAAGTCATTGCGGACAGCTACGAGATGGGTTCGCAAAACTGGACGGACGGATTGGAAAAAGATTTTCAGCAACGCTACGGCTACGACCCGAAGCCGTGGCTCGCGGTGTTGAGCGGACGCATCGTCGGCAGTGCAACGCAGAGCGAACGCTTTCTCTGGGACTTGCGCCGGCTCGTGGCGGATCGCGTGGCGACGGATTACGTCGGCGGGTTGCGCGCGGCGGCCAATGACCACGGCTTCGGACTGTGGCTGGAAAATTACGGTCACTGGGGTTTTCCCGGCGAATTTCTAAAATACGGCAGCCAGTCTGATCGCATCGGCGGCGAGTTTTGGGTGACGGGCGAACTTGGCTCGATTGAATGTCGCGCGGCGTCATCGTGCGCGAATACTTACGGTAAACAATTTGTCTCGGCGGAATCTTTCACCGGCGGCCCGGCGTTTAAGAATTCACCGTGCGATTTGAAAGCGCGCGGCGATTGGTCGTTTTGCGAAGGCATCAATCACGTTGTGTTGCACGTCGTCATTCAGCAACCCGACGATTCCAAAATTCCCGGCATCAACGCGCCGTGGGGCACGGAGTTCAACCGGCACAACACGTGGTATGAGCAGGGCAAGGCGTGGGTGGATTACGAGCGGCGCTGTTGCTGGCTGTTGCAGCAAGGCTGGCGCGCGACGGACGTGGCCTATTTTATTGGCGAAGATGCGCCGAAGATGACCGGTGTGCGCGATCCCGAATTGCCGCCGGGCCGCGACTTTGACTACATCAACGCCGAGGTCATCGAGAAAAATCTCACCGTGAAGAATGGAATATTGGTGTTGCCGCATGGCGTGAGCTACCGCGTGTTGGTGCTGCCGAAGTTAAACGCGCTGCGTCCGGAAGTGCTGCGCAAAATCCGCGACCTCGTGCAGGCGGGCGCAACGGTTTTGGGCGAGCCGCCGACGCAATCGCCAAGCATGGAAAATTTCCCCAAGTGCGATGCGGAAGTCCAGCAGCTCGCGGCGGAACTTTGGGGCGGTGCGAATCCCGGTCAATCTGGAGAACGCAAATTTGGCAAAGGCAAAATTATTTGGGGCAAGAGTCTCACGGAAATTTTTGCTGCCACGCAAATACCGGCAGATATCGAGTATCGCGATGCGGCGGCGGATGCGAAATTTTTGTTCACGCACCGCACTTCGCCGGATGCGGAAATTTATTTTGTCTCGAACCAGAAAGATCGCGCGGAGCAGGTGAACTGCGCGTTTCGCCTCGCGGGGCGGCAGCCGGAATTATGGGATGCGGTCACGGGCGAACGCCGCGCATTGCCAGAGTGGAGCGAGCAATCAGGGCAGACGATAGTTCCGCTGACCTTCGCGCCCAAGCAATCTTGGTTCGTCGTATTCCGCTACGCCGCTCAGCCGGTGGCGAAGGGCGTAAAAAATTTCCCTGCGCTGAAAACCATTGCCACGATTGGCGAAAAATGGGATGTCAGCTTCGATCCCAAATGGGGCGGACCGGAACACGCAGAGTTCGCGCAACTTACGGACTGGATCACCCGCCCCGAAGACGGAATTAAGTTTTACTCCGGCAAAGCGACTTATCGGACGACCTTTGATTGGCCGCCATCGGAAATCAGAAATCGGAAATCAGAAATCTTTCTCGATCTCGGCGCGGTGCGCGATGTCGCCGTGGTGCGCGTGAACGGCAAGGATTTGGGCACGCTTTGGACGGCGCCGTGGCGCGTGGACATTTCCGCCGCCGCGCACGTGGGCAGCAACTCCGTGGAGATCACCGTCGTAAATCCTTGGAACAACCGGCTGGTTGGTGATGCGAAACTGCCCGTCGCCGAACGGCGCACGTCGCTTTCCATGCCGACGGTCACCGCGAAAACGCCGTTGCAATCCGCCGGGCTGCTCGGGCCGGTCAGGGTGCAAACCATTGTCAGTGAAAAATGAAAACTCACCCCGACAATAAACTGTGAAATCCTGCCTGCCAAAAAATTAACTGACTCTATGAAACATTTCACAACTCTGCTGGCCGTGTCGCTCGCTTTGATTTGCGGCCAATCGCTCGCCGCCGAACCCGAAGTGGTGCGCCCCCTCATCTGGGTCACGCCCGCCGATCGCGCACCTATCCTCAAAAAAATTGAGTCGCAGCCTTGGGCAAAAGCGGTTTTCGAGGCGATGCAGGCGCGCGTCAAACAGGCCGTGGCGGAACATGAGGACGATCCGGACGAATTTTTACGCGGCCTGCCGCTGGTAAAAAATAAGGCCAATCCGAAGTTGCATCCCACGCTGGAACGAGGCCGGGCGACCGGCCTGCAACATTACCTGTTGATCGGGGAGGATTGCGGCGTGCTCTATTTCTTGACCCAGGATGAAGCCTACGCCCGCTGTGCCGCCGACATTTTGAACGCGACGGTGGAGGCGATGGCGCAGATGAAACCCAGTGATGGTGCCAACGGCGGCCTTATCAACAGCGATCATCTCTACGAAGCCCGGAACATCGGCGCGCAGGTTCCGATTCTCTACGACTTTATTTACAGCTATTTGAAATCCGGCAAGACGGTTTACAACGTGGCGACGCAGGGACAACAGCCGTTCAACTTTGATCACGCCCAAAGCGTTTTCCGCACCTATGCCCGGCTGGCCATTGAACACGGCCTCATCAACTGCAACTGGCCGGTGCTTGAAATGCCGAGCCTCGCCCACAACGTATTGGCGCTGGACAATGCTGCCGAACGGACGCGGCTGCTGGAACACGTGCTGACCAAAAACACCGCGCATCAGGACTCGTTGAGCAAAGTCGTCGCCGAGTATTCCAAAGCCGGGGCGGTGTGGCCGGAGTCGCTTCAGTATTCGGGCGGCGTTTCCTCGCTCTCGACGTATCTCGTGGCGCTCATGCGCCGCCAGCATCCGCCCGCGCCGCTGCCAGAAAATTACGCGAACCTTCCGCTCTCGCTGGCGCGGCTGGGCGAAATGCGGTTTCCCAACGGCGACAACATTCGGTTTGGCGACGGACCGCGCCGAGGCGGGGGTTCGATGTTTTCCTTTGAAATCGCCTACGCGCTTGGCCAACGCGAAGGCGATGCGCGGTTGCAGGAAATTTTTGGCGGGCTGATCAATCTGGCCATCCAGGAAGGCAATTACAATCGGGCCAATCCCCACGCTCCGGCCACCGGGGCCAACCCAAACTTGTCGCCGCTCCAACTCTTGTGGTTCGCCCCGGAAATTTCCGGCTCAATGACTGCGCCCGCGATCAAGACCACGGATGAACTGCCGTTCGTCGGCGCGGTGTTGCAGCGCAATCTTGCGCCGGATAAAAATCCCAATCATGCGTTCATGGCGGTGGTCAGCGGCGGCGCGCATGTCCACAGTCACGCGTCCGGCATGGCGCTGGAACTCTATGGCGCGGGTGAAGTGCTCGGCACGGATTCCGGCAAAGGCAACTATGGCGCCGACGAGCATGAAAATTACCGCCGGCTTTTTGCCGCCTTTAACTGCGTCATTGTGAACGGCGCGTCCCGCAGCGACGGCGGCTGGGCGAACCTCGGCATCAACACCGTGCAGCCCGTGGCGCTCGAACCGGCCCTCGGCGCGAAGCCGGTTTCGCCGAATAATTCCTTCACGCTGACGAGCTTTTCCGACGACAAGGGGCCAGGCGCAAAAGCAAAACAGGAACGGCTCGTCGGCATTGTGCGCACTTCCCCAACCACCGGCTTTTATGTGGATGTGTTTCGCTCAAGGTCCGCGCTGCCGAAACAATTTCACGATTACTTGTATCACAACATTGGCGAAGCCCCGAGCATCGCCACCGCCGGGGGCGAGTTGCCGTTGACCGCCTCGCCGGGCCGATTTGTTCCCGTGACCGGTGCGAAGTGGGAGGGAAATCGTTCCTATCTTTTTCCCGGCTGGCACGTTTTCAAGGACGCCAAAACTTCCGCGCCGACGGCGGAGGATGTGACCGTGGATTTCTCCGTCGCCAAACTGAAGCCCGCGCCAGCGCACATGAAACTGTTTATCCCCGGCGCGGCGGGTCGCGAATATTCCCAGGCCCGCGCGCCTTACACCAAGGATGCTCCGTCGCCCTACGATCACGAAACGACGCCGGTGCTGGTCGTCCGCCAGCGCGGCGAAGCGTGGACAAAGCCGTTCGCGGTGATTTACGAACCATTTGCTGGCGATAAAAATTCCGGCAGCATTCAAAGCGTCACGGCCATCGGCGATCAGAAAATTTTTGCAGGCTTCAAGGTTGTCAGCAAAATCAACGGCCACGCCTTAACGCAATACGTTTTGGTGCAACCGACGGCGACGGGTGTGTTTGCGGACGAAAAACTCGGTATCGAATTTCGCGGTCGCTACGCCGTCATCAGCGTGAACGAAAGTGGCGAATGCACGTCGCTCTATCTGGGCGAGGGCAGCCGGCTGCGCTTTCAGAACTATGATTTGAAGGCGCTCGACGGCGCGACCACTGCCGCGTCCGCCGAGATCAATGGCGCGACTGCCATCGTGACCGCTAACGCGCCGGCTGAACTGACCTTGCCCGGCGGCGGGCGGGTGGTTTCCACACCAGTCAATCCTCAACCCCGATGAAGAACGTGAAAGCTTTAATTCAAACCGTGATTGCCAGCGTGTTTCTTTGCGGGTTGGCAGCTACCGCCATGGCCGCGTCTGAAAAGAAACCCAATATTCTCATCATCGTCGCGGATGACATGGGCTTTTCGGACATTGGCTGTTACGGCGGCGAAATTCACACGCCGAATCTGGATCGGCTCGCGGCGAATGGCTTGCGCTTCACGCAGTTTTACAACACCTCGCGCTGCTGGGCATCGCGCGCGTCCATTCTCACGGGCTATTATCCGCAAGCCGTGCGGCACGATTTGCTGCCAGAGGTGGATCGCGGCGAGTATGGAATGTTCGGCGTGACCAGCGGCGCGAACGGCGTGCGCCCGCGCTGGGCACAGATGCTGCCCGCGTATCTCAAGCCGCTGGGCTATCGCTCGTATCATTCCGGCAAATGGCACCTGGACGGCGACCGTTTGCCCGCTGGCTTTGATCGCTCGTATTCGCTCGAAGATCACAACCGGTTCTTCAATCCGCAGCTTCATTTCGAGGACGATGTGAAACTGCCGCCGGTGCAATTGGGAACGAATTACTACTCGACGCGCTTTATCGCCGACCACGCCATCAAATGTCTCAAGGACCACGCCGAGAAATTTTCCGGCCAGCCGTTTTTTGAATATCTTGCGTTCACTGCGCCGCACTTTCCGTTGCAGGCATTGCCCGAAGATATTGCGCTCTACACCAATCGCTACCAGGTTGGCTGGGATGAAATTCGCACGGAGCGGCTGGCGCGGATGAAAAAGCTCGGCATCGTGGACTGCGTTCTCTCGCCGTTGGAAACGAATATTGTGCCGCGGTGGAATCTCACCGACGCGGAGTTGCGCGAAAAAATCAGCCCGAATGAAACCGGTCGCGCCGTGCCGTGGAATACGCTTGCGGGAGAGCAAAAGAAATTTGAGTCGGTGAAGATGGCGATTCACGCGGCGATGGTGCATCGCATGGACATCGAAATCGGCCGCGTGCTGGAGCAGATCAAGGCGATGGGCCAACTGGATAACACGCTCATCTTTTTTGTTTCCGACAACGGCGCAAGTTCCGAGCAAATTCTCCGCGGCGACGGCAATGATCCTTCTGCGGCGATGGGTTCGGCAAAGTCGTATCTCGGCCTCGGCTCGGGCTGGTCGAGCGCGGCGAACACGCCGTTTCGTTTGCACAAGTCGTGGACGCACGAAGGCGGTATCACCACACCGTTGATCGTGAGTTGGCCGGCCGGCATCAAAACGCACGGCGAACTGCGACGCGATCCCGGACATTTGATTGACCTCGTGCCAACCGTGCTGGATGTCGCGGGCGCAAAACGTCCTGACCAAGTGGCGGGTTTGCCGGTGCCACCGTTGCCGGGCAAAAGTCTCGCGCCTGATTTTGTTCGTGACGGCGTGGTGAAACGCGACTTGCTGTGGTTCTATCACGACGGCCACCGCGCGGTGCGGGTGGGCGACTGGAAACTGGTGGGAAAATTTGGCGAGCCGTGGGAGCTTTACGACTTGCGCAAGGATCGCAGTGAAACGAAAAATCTCGCCGCGAAGTTTCCACAGAAAGTCATGGAACTGGAACTCGCGTGGCTCAAGGAAGCGGCCGTGCTGCGTCGTCTGGCGCAGCAGGACTTGCCTGATACCAAAGCCGTGTCGGCGGTGGATCCCAATGCGAAGCCAGCCGCGAAAATCTCGTCAGTGGTTTCAAGCGTGCCGCCGTTCACCATCGTCGCCGCGAAGTTAAAGTTGAAGCCGGGCATGGGGGATGAATACAAGAAACGTCACGATGCGATTTGGCCGGAGTTGTCCCAAGCGATTCGCGACGCGGGCATCAGCGACTTTTCTATCTTCCTCGACGAAGAAACGGGCACGCTGTTCTCCGTGCAGAAACTTGCCGCCACGAATACCACGGCGGAGTTGCGCAAGAGCGAGCTCATGCATAAATGGTGGGACTACATGGCCGACCTCATGGACGTGAATTCCGACAACTCCCCAGTGCGCGTGCCGCTCAAGCCGGTGTTTCATCAGGATTGAGGG
>JANOBC010000312.1:0-4780 GCA_031411455.1 Limisphaerales bacterium | reverse complement strand
GATTTCGGAGCTTCAGGGCTTCGAGCAGGTCGTAGCCATCCTCGCAGGTCGTCCTCTTTGCCATTTCAGTTTCGTTCACTCGTTTTGTTACTTCGTGCGGTGCGAGGATGGTCTCCAGTGGAGCGACATTGAGCTTGTGATGAAGGAACTCGACGCACCGCACGCTCAGGTTGGCATCCGGTTTCACCGCGTCTCCGTCGATTCGTTCTCAGGGTTTGGCCAGATTACGGGCCTCTACTTTCAGAGTATTCGGGAGCGAGGCTGGGAGGGGCTTCGCTTCGAGGTTGGCGACTACGAGGAGGGTCGCATACATTTGTTTTGCCATGAGATTTCACTGTTTGATCCACGCAACGCGGCCTAATACAGAGATAGGCCTCACGCCTTCCAAATTTTTCCATCCGTCGTAGTGATTCCCGCCATCACGTTCCGCGTGTCCACAATGAGCGTTGCCCAAGCCGCCAGTTGCGCGTAATCCACCGCACCGTGCGCCGTGGAAATGAGCACGGCATCAAAAGCCGAAATGGTTTGGCGATTCCACTTCACCGATTTCGTCCCCGCCCAATGCGGATGTTCGCGCGTGGACTTGATGACGGGAACGTGCGGGTCGTGGTAGGAAACTTTCGCGCCACGCGCCGCGAGCAAGTCCATCAACGCGTAGCTCGGTGATTCGCGGTCGTCCTCCACATTCGCCTTGTAAGCGAGGCCGAGAATCAAAACCTTCGCGCCGCGCAAAGATTTTTTCTGCGCCGCCAGCGCTTGGCCGACGCGCGTGACGACTTTCGCCGGCATGGCGCGATTAATCTCCCCGGCGAGTTCCACGAAGCGCGTTTCCTGCCCGACCTGCCGCGCTTTCCACGCGAGATAAAACGGATCAATCGGGATGCAATGTCCGCCCAAGCCGGGGCCGGGATAAAACGGCATGAACCCAAACGGCTTCGTCCGCGCGGCGGCGATGACATCCCAGACATCAATGTCCATCGCGGTATAAACGCCCTTGAGTTCGTTGACGAGCGCGATGTTGACGCTGCGAAAAACATTTTCGAGCAGCTTGGCCGCCTCCGCCGTGCGGCAGTTCGCGACGGGAACCAGCACGCGGATGGCGCGGGAATAAACTTTCACCGCCGCCGTGAGGCACGCGGGCGTGTAGCCGCCGATGACCTTGGGAATTTCCGCGACGTTGCTCTTCGGATTGCCGGGGTCTTCGCGCTCGGGTGAAAACGCGAGGTGAAAATCTTTGCCCGCTTTCAGCCCGGAACCGCGTTCAAGAACTTCGCGTAATTCATTCTCCGTCGTGCCGGGATAGGTGGTGGATTCGAGCACGACGAGCTGCCCGCGTTGCAGATGTTTCGCGATGCTCTTGCCGGTGTTGAGGACGAAGGAAAGATCCGGCGCACGATTTTTTTTCAACGGCGTCGGAACGCAGATGAGGATGGCAGACACGGGAGTGCGGAGTGCGGAGTGCGGAGTGCGGAGTGAAATGTCGCCGCCGATTTCGGCAAAGTCGGTCGTCGCGGAAAATTTTTCGGCGCGCACGAGCTTTTGGATTTCTCCGGCGGGAATGTGCCGGATGTAGCTGCGACCGGCGTTGAGCGCGGAAACTTTCTTGGCGTCAATGTCGAGGCCGAGCACGCGCACGCCGCTGCGCGCGAATTGCAGGCAGAGCGGGAGGCCAACGTAGCCGAGTCCGATGATGGCGATGGTCACGCGGCCAGCTTGCCGAAGTTGCGCGCGAGGAAAAAGAAGTTTCTCGTTGGCGTTGCCGCAATTCACGGCGAGACTGGGCGCACGATGAAATGCACTGCCCATCAGTCCGAAGCTGTTGCCGTCTGCGCCTACTGCGGACGCGCATTGTGCGCTGATTGCGCCGATCCCGCCGCCGCCGGGCGCATGACGTGTTCGGAAAATTGCGCCACGTCGCTCGCGCGCAATGAGCAGGCATTGCTGACGCTCCTGGAAAAACACGTCCAGGGCGCGCGCATGAACGCCATCTTTTATCTACTGTGCGGCACGCTGTCGGCGGCGGGCGCGGTGGGAGCGTGGTTCTATCTGCCGTCGCCGTTTTTGATCTGGTTTTGTGCCGGCTGCAGCCTCGTGTTTTTTGCTTCGGGAATCTGGCCGCTGCTGCTGACGCGAAAGCCAAAGGGAGAAAAATAATTTTTTAGCACCCGAAAATTCGAGGCCGGGAAAACATAAAACCCCTGACGAATCAGGGGTTTTATTAAGTGGTGGCAGGAGCCGGAATTGAACCGGCGACACAAGGATTTTCAGTCCTCTGCTCTACCAACTGAGCTATCCTGCCAACCAACCGGGGGCGAATGAAAACAAATCCAGACGCCAAAGACAAGCGGCAATTCCGCCTCAAACAATCTGCGGCAGCACCATTTCCGGGTCCACGCCGAAATCCTTGATCGCCTGCGCGACAACTTTGCGGTCAATGAGTTTTTTCTCCGTAAGCGCGTAGAGCGTGCCAATGACGGTGGACTCGACATCCACGCCGAAAAACCGGCGCAGGCGCGCGCGGGTATCGCTGCGGCCAAAGCCGTCCGTGCCGAGCGTGAACAATCCACCGGGAACCCACGGCGCAATCTGGTCGGGAATCGTGCGGACGTTGTCGGACACGGCGACGAATGCGCCGGACTCTTTCGCGAGCAAATTTTCGACGAAGCTTTTCTTCGCGGGCAACGTCGGGTGCAGCATATTCCAGCGTTGGACACGGATGGCGTCGTTGCGAAGCAATTTGTAGCTCGTCGCGCTCCAGACATCGGCGCTCACGCCGTATTTCTCGGCGAGAATTTCCTGCGCCTTCAACGCGGACTGCATGATGCTGCCGCTGCCAAAAATGTGCGCCTTGATTTTTTTGCCTTCCACGCCGGACTTGAATTTGTAGAGACCTTTGAGAATTCCATCTTCAACACCTTCCGGCATCGCGGGCATCGCGTGATTTTCGTTGTAGAGTGCGAGGTAATAAAAAACATCCTCCTGCTCCACATACATCCGGCGCAATCCTTCGGCGACGATGACGGCGATTTCAAAACTGAACGCCGGATCGTAAGGCAGGCACGTCGGCACGGTTCCTGCCAGCAAGAGACTGTGGCCGTCCTGATGTTGCAAGCCTTCGCCGTTGAGCGTCGTGCGGCCGCTCGTTGCGCCGCACAAAAATCCTTTCGCGCGGATGTCGCCGGCGAGCCAGAATAGATCGCCGACGCGCTGCGGACCGAACATCGAGTAGTAAATGTAAAACGGAATCGTCGGCACGCCGTGCGAGGCGTAGCTCGTGCCGGACGCGATGAAGGACGCCATCGAACCAGCTTCCGTAATGCCTTCTTCGAGAATTTGTCCGTCCTTCGTTTCGTTGTAGAACGACAAAATATTTTTGTCCACCGGTTCGTAAAGCTGGCCTTTGGACGAATAAATTCCAATCTCGCGGAACAGCACGTCGAGACCGAACGTGCGTGCCTCGTCGGGAATGATCGGCACGAGACATTTGCTGATGCCTTTGTGCCGGAGCAAAATTCTCAAGAGCGCGCCGAACGAACTCGTTGTGGAAATTTCAGATTTTCCGGCTTTCAAAAGTTCGCCGAAATAATCCAGCTTCGGCACGTCGAGCGTCACTGGCTTAAAAATGCGCGCGGGCAAAAAGCCGCCGAGCGCCTTGCGCCGTTCGAGCAGATACTTCGTCTCCACGCTGTCGGCGGGCGGACGGAAGAACGGCATATCGGCAATCACGTCGTCGCTGATGGGAATGTTGAAACGTTTACGGAACTCGCGGAGTTCCTTCTCATTCATTTTTTTCTGCTGGTGCGAAATGTTTTTGCCTTCGCCCGCTTCGCCGAGGCCGTAGCCTTTGACGGTCTTCGCGAGCACCACCGTCGGCTGGCCTTTGTGATCCATCGCCGACTTGTAGGCCGCATACATTTTGCGGACGTCGTGACCGCCGCGCAGCAGTTTGGAAATCTGCTCGTCGCTCAAATGCGTCACGAGTTCAAGCAGCTGCGGATACTTGCCGAAGAAATGTTTGCGCGTGTAACTGCCGGGTTCGACGATGTATTTCTGGTAATCGCCGTCCACACATTCGTCCATGCGCTTGAGCAGCAGGCCGGACTTGTCGCGCTTGATGATGTCATCCCATTCGGTTCCCCAAATGACCTTAATGACATTCCAGCCCGCGCCACGGAAAAGGCCTTCGAGTTCCTGAATAATTTTCCCGTTGCCGCGCACCGGGCCATCGAGCCGCTGCAAATTGCAATTCACGACCCAGATGATGTTGTCGAGATTTTCGCGCGCGGCCAAAGTGATTGCGCCGAGCGATTCGGGTTCGTCCGATTCGCCGTCGCCGAGGAACGCCCAGACTTTTGGTTCCGTTTTCCAGTTCGTCAAACCGCGCGCCTGCAAGTAGCGGTTGAACCGCGCCTGATACAGCGACATGATCGGACCGAGACCCATCGAAACGGTCGGGAACTGCCAGAACTCCGGCATCAAATACGGATGCGGATACGACGACAACCCCCCGCCACCCGCGAGTTCCTGCCGAAAATTGGCAAGCTGCTGTTCGTCCAAACGGCCTTCCATGAAGGCGCGCGCATACATTCCCGGAGCGGCGTGGCCTTGAAAATAAACCATGTCGCCCGGAAAATTTTCCGTCGCGCCGCGAAAGAAATGATTCTGCGCCACTTCGTAAAGCGTCGCGGAGGAGGCGAACGACGCGATGTGGCCACCGACGTTCGTGTTTGAATTTGCTTTGACGACCATCGCCATCGCATTCCAACGGATCATGCTCTTG
>JANOBC010000311.1:0-1598 GCA_031411455.1 Limisphaerales bacterium | reverse complement strand
CGCGACGCCGACATCGCGCAGGTTCTAACTGCAGTGCGACATCCTGGTTCAAATTGATCGATCGACTGAAGAAACGTGCACGCTGCCGCGGCCCTCGTCCAGTGTGCTCTGGCAGTGTGTTCTGGCAATCCGCTCAGGTACAGTTTGACGGAGGCGCCGGACGCCTCCGCCAATAACGCGGGTTTACCGGCTCTTGCCGCCGCCCTGCCAGATCGAATAGCCGATCGTGACCAGCGCCGTCAGAACCATCGTGCCGAGAATATCCGGCCGCTGGACCAGCGCCAGCCAAAGCTGAAATCCTTGCATGTAACCGCCGCGCGACGTCAAAAAGCTGTTCGTGACGACGATCATCAGCACGACGGCCATTGTCAATCCGACGGCAATGGCGACGTCGGTGAGCTTTTTGGTGAACGGGGGCATGGTCTGTTCCTCACGATATAGAAAATGCCGCACCCGTCTTCGGTTGCGGCTAAACGAAGTATTTAGCTGATTCGCCACGCGATATCGTGCTGATACACGTCGGAGCAAGCCTCGGATCTCATTCCGATCACGGTTGCTCGGGCAATGGCGCCGCTGCTGATCCGTCGTCGGAGGCTTGCCGCTAAAACAAAAAGGGCCGGACGCGCCAGGATCTGATCCCAACGCGCCCGGCCCTGAACTCCACCGCGCTATCGCGAGCGAGCGGCCTTACTTCTTTGCTTTCAGCGCTGCGAGCACCTTCGGCGGCGACATCGGCAATTCGTAGAACCTCGGGCCGAGCGCGTTGTGCAGCGCGTTGGCCACCGCTGCCAGCGGCGGCACCAGCGGCACTTCGCCGACGCCGCGAACGCCCTGCGGATGCTTCGGATTGGGAATCTCGATGATCACGTTATCGAGCATCGGCAGATCCGAGGCGACGGGCATCCGGTAATCGAGGAAGCCCGGGTTATCGAGGTGGCCGTTCTTGTTGAAGATGTACTCTTCGTTGAGCGCCCAGCCGATGCCTTGCGCGGCGCCGCCCTGCATCTGTCCTTCGACGTAAGCTGGGTGGATCGCCCGTCCGACGTCCTGGAACGAGGTGTAGCGCTTGACCAGGACGTGGCCGGTTTCCTTGTCGACCTCGACGTCGCAGATGTGCGTCGCGAAGCCGCCTTCGGCACCTGTCGTGGTCTGCTGCGTGCCGGCGCCGATCGGGCCGCCCGTGGCGTTGGCCTGGGCTGCGATCTGGGCGAGGGTCAGCGGCGGGAACTTGCCAGCGTTATCGCCGGCAGGACGCGCCTCCCCGTTCTCCCAAACCACGGCCTCGGCATCGATCTTCCATATCTTGGCGGCACGCTCGCGCAGCGTCTTGACGATGGTTTTCACCGATTCCGTCACCACGATTGCCGACGCGTACGTGACGCGGCTGCCGCCGGTGAGGTTCGAGAAGCCGATCGTGTTCGTGTCACCGATCAGGACCTGCACCTTCTTGTAGTCGATGCCGAGCAGCTCCGCCGTGATGTTGGCGGTCGCGGCGCGCGAGCCACCGATGTCGGGATGGCCGGTGATGACGACGACGGTGCCGTCCTCGTTGAGGTTGAGCTGCGCGCTCGACTCACCCGGTGCATTGAACCAGAAAC
>JANOBC010000310.1:0-2207 GCA_031411455.1 Limisphaerales bacterium | reverse complement strand
GAAAGACCTTTGAAGTCTGTTTCGGGATTAGGCTTCCGATAATTTTTACTCATCTTCTGCTTTCAGCAAAAACTCTGCTATCGTCCGGCTTTTAACAATGAGAAATACGCCAATGAAAACCGTGACCAAAGAGGAGGCAATGAAAATTGAATTATCGGGGGCAGCGCTGACTCGTCCATAGTTATTCACGGTCACTTGTCCCCAGAATGCATCAAGACAAATAGATTGCCTAAAATCGTGGGAAAGCTGTGAACTATCACAGAAAGTCCGAGGATCTTAATTAAGACGTTTGCCGACTGTTTTGATTTCATATTTTCAAGTTCGTGTTTTGAAGCCTAACGGTAAAAGTGTCGCGCTGTTTATAGCCTATCTCTTTTCATGCTACGACTCTGTTCAGCGCGTGAGTTTTTACCTAGCTTCCAGCAACGGGATTTTTAGACAGGATTCACCGGATTCAATCATGATAATCCGGTTAATCCTGTCTGAAAAATTGTTCTCGGCCCGGTCTTCCTAAACGACTCCACCGCCGCGAATCCGTTCGGAATTTTTTCACCAAAACGTGACCATTCCATTGATTCTATTTGCGAAAAAACTGTTTGCAACTTTTCTGCAAAAAAGTCTTGAAAGCCACTACAGGTGGTGCAAGATGGCTGCCGTCACCCAATTAGTTGGGGATAGCAGATTTCCTTGGAATTCCGCTATTCCGTCCCGGTTGGGCAGTTTTTTTGCCAGACCCGGAGGTTTCATTCACTCTCGAAACCACCCTGTCTTAACCTTAACTTAAACCAGTAAAATCATGATTGATGCACGCGAGGATGTTTTGTCGTCGGCTCCTGCCGCCGGACGCCGCCGGGGAGAAAAAGTTTCCACCGCAACCGCCAACTCACGGGGTATGAAACCCGCCAAATCCGAAACCAAAAAGTCGCTGCGCATCGAGCGCATTTTCAGCGACGCCAAGGTGAAGCCGTTCGACCAGATCGAATGGGACAAGCGCACCGCCGAAATCACCGACGACGCCGGCAAAGTCATCTTCAAGCAGGAGAACGTCGAGGTGCCGAAGTCCTGGTCGGTGCTGGCGACGAAAGTCGTCGTGTCGAAATATTTTTACGGCGAGCAGCACACCAGCGAGCGCGAAACTTCCGTCAAGCAGCTCATCCATCGCATCACGCGGACGATTTCTGATTGGGGCATCGCGGATGGTTACTTCAGCAAGGCGGACGGCGAAATTTTTTACGAGGAACTCACCTGGCTCTGCTTGAACCAATACGGCGCATTCAATTCGCCGGTCTGGTTCAACGTCGGTCTCCATCACGAATACGGCGTCGGCAAAAAATCCGGCAAGGGCAACTGGTTTTACAACCCCGAGACCGGCGAAGCCGAGCGCGCCGCGACGCAATACGAGTATCCGCAGGGCAGCGCGTGTTTCATCCAAAGCGTCAAGGACGATATGGAATCCATCATGCACCTCTGCTACAGCGAGGCGATGCTGTTCAAATACGGTTCCGGCACCGGCACCGACCTGACGCCGATCCGTTCCAGCCGCGAAAAATTGAGCGGCGGCGGACGTCCCAGCGGCCCGATGAGCTTCCTGAAAGTGTATGACCAGGTCGCCAACGTCGTGAAGTCCGGCGGCAAGACCCGCCGCGCGGCGAAGATGAACACGCTCCGCGACTGGCACGGCGACATCGAAGAATTCATTGACGCCAAGCAGAAGGAAGAAAAGAAGGCGTGGGCGCTCATCGAGCAGGGTTACGACGGTTCTTACAACGGCGATGCCTACGGCAGCGTGATGTATCAGAACGAAAATCTTTCCGTCCGCGCCAGCGACGAGTTTTTTGAAGCCGCCTTGTCCGGCAAGGAATGGATGACCAAGACCGTCAAAGGTTTGCCGCTCCAGAAGAAGGACGCGAGCACGTTGCTGGATAAAATCGCCCAAGGCACGCACATCTGCGGCGACCCTGGCATCCAATATGACGGCGCGATCCAGAAGTGGCACACCTGCAAAGGCACCGAGCCGATTCACTCCACGAATCCGTGCAGCGAATACGTTTTCGTCAACAACACCGCGTGCAATCTCGCTTCGCTGAACTTGATGAAGTTCAAGCGCGACGACAGCACCTTCGATGTCGAACGCTACAAAGCCGCCATTCGCATCTACATCACCGCGCAGGAAATTGTCGTCGACAACGCCAGCTATCCAACTGCTG
>JANOBC010000309.1:0-2523 GCA_031411455.1 Limisphaerales bacterium | reverse complement strand
ACGCCGGAAACGGCACGCGAGACGCGTGCGCTCCCGTGAAGCTTCGCTGTCTCATCGTTGAACAATTCAATCCCACGATCCAACGTCTTATTAAAAGCCTCTTCCTCGCGCTGAATCGTTTCCTGCACAATTTTCTTCTTGGTGCGGATTTCGGGGAAGACGTCGCCCATCGTGTCGGCGAGCACGTCCACGAGTTTGTAGAAGAACGGTTCGTGGAAGCCGAGCGTGCGGCCGTAACGCACGGCGCGGCGCAGGATGCGGCGAAGGACGTAGTTGCGGTCGTTGTTGCCGGGCTGGATGCCGTCGGCAATCGCAAATGAGAGCGTGCGGATGTGGTCGGCGATGACGCGGAACGCCACGTCGAGCGCGATCTGTTCCGGGGAGCACACGCGTCCCGCGTGTTCTTCGAGGCGTCCCGCCGAGAAGCCCGTTCCAACTAATTTTTCGGGGGATATTTGTGATGACGAGGTTTCCGGCGCGACGCCGGAAACTACACGCGGGACGCGTGTGCTCCCTATTTCTGCACTGGGTGTCCAGAGCCATTTGTATGGTTCGGTGATTGGCACGATGCCGTTGTCCCATGGATTACGGCAGATGTAGTGGAACTTTTCTTCCAAGTCGGCATCCGAGCGCATTATGCGGTCGAACGATTCCTTTTCCCAAACGCCGCCAGTGGTGCTTTCGACTTTGTTGACTTCGTGCGCGGTGAATGATTTGACTGAGTGCAGCAGTTCGGTCAGCGACCAGAAGATGGGTTTGCCGTCAGGGTCTTGTTCTTTGATCTGCGGCTCGAACAGGATATGGACGTGGTCGGGCATCACACAGGCGGCGAATAATTGCCAGCGACGCTGCTTATCGGTGAACAAGAGGCTGTCCAAGACGAGATCGCGGGATTTTTCTGAAAGCTGGCGGTGGTTGATGGTCGTAAACGTAACCATGTATTTCGCCCACGGGCGCTCGAAATGAGGAAGATTACGTTTGGAATACTTTGAGCCGGGGGCGGATTCGATGGTGGTGGGGATGTTCGTTGGACGGGTTTCGGGAGCGCACGCGTCCCGCGTGCCCTGCGAGGCGTCCCGCCGAGCAGATTGTTCAACTGACTTTTCGGGAGAAGTTAGTTTTGACGAGGTTTCCGGCGCGACGCCGGAAACTACACGCGGGACGCGTGTGCTCCCTAACTCATCACCGGGCAGCGTGCTGCCGTATTTCTTGCCGCTCATTTTTTCCAATGCGTCGAAGATCGGGCGGAAGATGTCGGTCTCGTAGTTGGAAATCTTGGCGTTCTGAAAATCGGTCAGGTTCTTTGTGCCTTGGATGATGCTGGTGACGCGCTCGAATCCCATGCCGGTGTCCACATGCTGCGCGGGCAGCGGCGTGAAGGTGCCGTCGGGGTTGGCGTTGTATTGAATGAAGACGTTGTTCCAGATTTCGATGCAGCGGGCGTCGGAGCCGTTGACGAGTTTCGCGCCGGAGATTTGCGCGTCGAGGTCGGTCTGCGCCGGGCCGGGGCGGAGGTCCACGTGGATTTCGGTGCAGGGACCGCACGGGCCGGTTTCGCCCATCATCCAGAAATTATCCTTCTTGTTGCCGTTGACGATGTGAACGGCGGGGTCGAGGCCGACGCTGCGGAATTTTTCCGCCCAGAAATTCCACGCTTCTTCGTCGCGATCGGCGGGGTCGTTCTTAGATTTGTCCGGTTGATAAATCGTGGCGTAGATGCGTTGCGGCGGAAATTTCCAGACTTCGATGACGAGTTCCCAGGCCCAGTTGATGGCGTCTTTCTTGAAGTAATCGCCGAAGCTCCAATTGCCAAGCATCTCGAAAAACGTGTGGTGATAGGTATCGAGGCCGACGTCGTCGAGGTCATTGTGCTTGCCGCCGGCGCGGATGCATTTCTGCGTGTCCGCCGCGCGACCGGGCGTGTAAGGACATTTGGTCTGGCCGAGAAAAATCGGGACGAACTGGTTCATGCCGGCGTTCGTGAACAAAAGGTTCGGCGAATCCGGCATGAGGCTGGACGACGGGACGATGGTGTGCGACTTCGACTTGAAGAAGTCGAGGAACGATTGGCGGATTTCGTTGCCGGTGGGGATGCGGGCGGTGCTCATCTTAAATTGGTTTCAGGTTGCAAGTTGAAGGTTGAAAGTTTTGTTCGCGGGCAGCGCAGAGAATCTGCAACCGCAACTTTCAACCGGCAACTGGCGAAAATTAGTCGCGAAGATTAGCAGAATCCGGGAGCGCTAGGCGAGTTGGAATTTAACGAACGGAGTGGGGTGAGCATCCCCGCGACCCGCTGGCTTGACCATGTCTTAATACATTAGCGGCTCGCGAGGACGCTCGCTCCACCATTAAAATCAATTTCCCGTCTTTAATTCCACGACATCGTGCGGCGCGGCTTCTTTCATACCGGCGGCGCTCACGCGGATGTAGCGCGCCTTGCTGCGGAGTTGCTCCAGATTTTTTGCGCCGAGATAACCCATGCCGCTCTGGATGCCGCCGATGAGTTGAGCGAGCACGCGATCC
>JANOBC010000308.1:0-1661 GCA_031411455.1 Limisphaerales bacterium | reverse complement strand
GAGCCTCCTCACGTCGGCTGCTACGAAGACGGGCATTGTTCACCAAATAAATCTCACCCAGCATCGCATCGGAAATTTTTATGGACGCGAGTGGCTTGGCTGGAAGTTCGGTAAACAAACCAATTGCGTTCACTACATCTTCCGCCTGCGGCCCCTGCACACTCAACAAACCGTAATGCGGCGCGGCATCTACAATCTGCACGTCATCAGCCACGATAAACTTTTCGAGCCGCGCAGAAATCTTCTGCGCCAGACCTGGCTCGAAATCCAAAAGCAATTCATCAGCGAGCGCGAAGATGTTGAGATCGCTTTCCATTTTGCCTTTGGCGGTGGTGATGGCGGAATAGCAGCCTTCGCCGGTGCGAAGTTTTTTCACGTCGTTCGTCACCTGCCCGTGCAGATACCGCGCACGGTCAGCACCGACTAGGCAGAGGCGGCTGCGAAAACTTAAATCAATTACGCCTGCGCTTTCATGCAGCGCGGTGTGTTCCGCCAGCGCGTCGCCGTAATCGGCCACGACTTCCGCACCGTTCAGTTCGCCGAACCGCGCGCCAAGCGTGTGGTGAAATTCATGCAGCATCAATGGATTCATCGCGGCGGAATGATGTCACCGATTCGTCACCGAGCAAACGGGAAACGAATTGCACCACGAAGTTTTATTTGTAGAATGTCCATCTATGAATTTAGACGAACAGTATTCTGAACTGACTCTCAAGACGAACGCCAAGCATGTCTTGGTCGTCCTCGACGGCCTCGGCGACATCGCCACGAAGGAACAAAATTATCTCACGCCGCTCGAAGCCGCGCACACGCCGAACCTCGACAAGATCGCGCGCGACTCCGCGCAGGGCCGTATGATTCCTGTCGCGCCGGGCATCACGCCTGGCAGCGGACCGGGGCATCTCGGACTGTTCGGCTATGACCCGCTTGAATTTCAAGTTGGTCGCGGCGTCATTGAGGCGCTTGGCCTCGGTCTGGAATTAAAACCCGGCGATGTTTGCGCCCGCGCCAATTTTGCCACGCTCGACGCAAAAGGAATTGTCACCGACCGCCGCGCTGGACGCATCCCAACCGAGACGTGCGAAAAACTCGTGGCGCTACTCTCCGCCAAGATTAAAAAAATTGGCGACACGCAAGTCATCATCAAAGCCGGCAAGGAACACCGCTTCGTCGTCGTGTTCCGTGGCAAAGGTCTGGAAGGCCCGCTCACCGACGCCGATCCGAACCGCGAGGGTTTTGCGATTCCGACCGTGAAGCCGCGCAACGCGAAAAATTTGAAGCAGAAGAAAATGGCGAAGTTGATCGCGGATTTCTACAAGGCCGCCCTGCCCATTTTGAAAAATGAAAAACCGGCGAATGGTTTTCTCATGCGCGGCATCGCGCATCAGCCGGCGATTCCGTTGTTTGAAAACCGTTACCTCCTCAAACCCGCGTGCCTCGCGGTTTATCCGATGTATAAAGGCCTCGCGCAGCTTGTCGGCATGATCAAGATCGAAGGCCCGCAGACCATCGCGGAGCAATTCGAGCGCTACCTGAAGGAATACGACAACTACGATTTCTTTTTCATCCACTACAAATACACCGACAAATACGGTGAGGACGGCAACTTCGCCGCGAAGAAAAAAGCCATCGAAGAATTTGACGCCGCGCTGCCGATTCTC
>JANOBC010000307.1:0-9238 GCA_031411455.1 Limisphaerales bacterium | reverse complement strand
AATAAACTTGGAAAGCACGCTGACTGGCAGCATCTCAAAGCGAAAGCCGATGCCGGCGCAGACTTCGTCATCACGCAATTATTTTTCGACAACGCGGACTTCTATGAGTTCCGCGATCACGTCACTAAAAAGCTGGGCGTGAAGATTCCAATTCTTCCCGGTGTCATCGCTATCTTGAGCGCGGCGCAAATCCAGCGCTTCACCCAGCTCTGCGGCTCAAGGATTCCCGCCAAGCTTCAGGCGAAGTTGAATGAAGTCGCGAATGATGACGAAGCCGCGATGAAATTCGGCATCGAATACGCCACGCAACAATGCGAAGAACTGCTGCGTGCTGGCGCGCCGGGATTACACTTCTACACGCTGAACAAAGCGCACTCCACGGTGGAGGTGTTGAAAAATCTCAAGCTGGCCTGATTCAGGGAAAAAATCTTCAGCCCAAAAAAGTCAAACGGCGCAAAGAAATTTCTTTGCGCCGTTCGTGATTTTTTAGGTAAATAAAACTGTGGTCAGAACAAATGCCCAATCATCGTGCCGACGATGCTCAACGGCCCGGTGTCTTCCAGTCCATCCGCCGCCTTGTCCAGCTTCTGCAAGGACAGCTTGGCGTTCTTGTAAAAATCCTGGTCGTTGACGAGCTTGCCGATGGTGCCGTTGCCCCCGTTGATCTTCAGCATGATCTGGTTCAGGTTCGTCATCGAGGCCGTTGTCGCCGTGTAAAGCGTTTCATCCGTCAGCAATTTTCCGAGCGTGCCTTTGCCGGCGTTGACTTCCCCAATCACTGCTCGTGCCGAGGCTGCCGTTTCTTGTAAATTGCTCACGGTGGACATGGCGGACGCATAAAACGCATCGTCATAAATCAATTTGCCGATCGTCCCCTGACCGGCAGCGATTTCGCTGGTGATGCTTTTCACGTTGGAAATCGTGGCGGCGAGCGGCGCGCTGTTCTGCTTCACGAAATCCACGAGCGGCCCCATCAGGTTATTGATGGTGTCGGGCGTGAAACTTTTCGTGAGGTTTTGCACGCCGGCTGCGGCGGCATCCAGCTTTGCCATGATGGCGCTTAAATCCGGCTGCTCGGTCGAGGAAAGAATCGCGCCCTCCTCCGCCACTGGCGCGCTTGGCGAACCGAAATCAACCGCGATGTAATTCTGCCCCATCAAGCCGGTGAACTTGATGATCGCGTGGCTGTCCGTCTTGACGATGGCTTTTTCCGCGAGGCGCATCCTCACCTGCACTTTGTTGGTCGTGAGGCTGATGTCTTCCACGCGGCCAATCTCCACGCCGGCCATCTTCACGCGGTCGCCGACCTTCAAATCTTGCACGCCGTCGAACAGTGCGCTGACGTGGCGGCCGTGGCTGAACATATCCGCGCCGCCGAGCTTTTCGATGATCAGCCACGCGGCAAGAATGGTGATGAGCACAAAGATGCCCAATTTCGTTTCAAGTGAATTTTTCATAGTCAGCTCCGTTTATTTTTCGCGTTTGAAATCAATGTGCAGAAATTTTTGCACCAGCGGGTCGGTGTTACGCTTCACCTCATCCGGCGTGCCGATGGTCAGAATTTTCCCCTCGGCAATCACCGCGATGCGGTCCGCCACGCCGAACGCCAGATCGCGGTCGTGCGAGACGACGAGCGACGTGACGCCGATGCGTTTGTTCAATTCCAAAATTTCGTTCCCGATGACGACGGCGGAAAGCGGGTCCAGCTCGCTCGTCGGTTCATCGTAAAGAATCAACTGCGGTTCGATGACCAGCGCGCGGGCGATGGCCACGCGTTTCTTCATGCCGCCGGAAAGCTCGCTCGGCATTTTGTCCACCGTATCCTTCAAGCCAACCGCCTCTAATTTTTCGAGCACAACCTGCTGAATTTCCTCCAGCGATTTCAGCCGATGTTCCGCCAGATAAAGCCCGACATTCTCGCCGACGGTCAGCGAGTTCAGCAGCGCCCCCGATTGAAACACCAGCGCCATGCGGTATTTCGAGGCGATTTCTGGTGTGCCGATTTTTTCGCCGTTGATGAGAATCTCGCCTGCGTCCGGTTCTTCCAGTCCGATGAGGTGCTTCAGCAAAACACTCTTGCCGCTGCCACTTGGCCCCATCAGCACAAAAATTTCGCCGGGCTTCACCTCGAAGCTCACGCCCTTCAAGACTTCCTCGTCACCGAACTTTTTAAACAGATCGCGCACGATGAGGCTCACTCCCTTATTGGAATTCGTGTCGTTCATTTCAGGAGGAAGCGGGTGATGATGTAGTCAAAGATCACGATACACACGATGGAATTCACCACCGCCTTCGTCACCGAACGTCCAATGCCGCGCGGCCCGCCGATGGTCGCGAGTCCTTGATGGCACGAGACGACGCCGATGATGATGGCGAAACAAAAACTCTTGAACACGCCGTTCGCCACGTCGCGCAACTCCACAATGTCCTTCATGTCGGAGAAAAATACGGGGAAAGGAATTTGCATCTGGTTGTTGTAAGCCGCCACGACCGCGCCGCCAAACCAGCCGACGAGAATCGCGGAGACCACGAGCATCGGTAGCGCGACGGCAATGGCGAGGATGCGCGGCAGCACGAGGTAATGGACGGGATTGATGTTCATCGTCCGCAGCGCGTCAATTTCCTGATACACACGCATCGAGCCAATTTCCGCCGCCATCGCCGAGCCGATGCGTCCGGCGATCAGAATCGCCATCATCACCGGCGCGAGTTCCTTGGCGATGGCCATGCCCACCACGCCACCGACTGCGCTGACAAAACTGCGCTCCACGAGCGGCGGCCCAAAATTCAGTGAGATAACGCCGCCGATGAAGAACGACAGCACGCACACCATCAGCAAGCTGGCGTTGCCGATTTCGAAGAACTGTTCAAAAACTTTCTGCCGCTGCCGCCACGCGTGTGGCAAAGCCAGCAGCGTGCGCCAGAACAACAGCATTATTTCTCCGATGTTTTCAAACATAAGTTTCCACGGCGGAACAGAGTATAAATCGCCGTGGGATAATTGCCAGATTCATTCTATCCGGCTTGTCCTCTTTTCGCTGCCAGCCTGATTTAGCGTTTTTTGAAAGGATGCCACAGTTGCCCCGCTAAAGTGCGTGGGTGAGCCGCTTTTTCTTGCGGGGAAAGCCCTAACGTATCCGGCCTTGAATTCGTCGGCATATAAAAAGTCCCGAACGCTAGGTCGAGGCAGGAGAACATGGCGGCAAAATTTTTGTCCATCGCCGCCGTCGTATCCGAGTGATGCCAGCGGTGAAAGACCGGGCTGACAAAAACGTAGCGCAGCGGGCCGAACGTCCAGCGCAGGTTGGAGTGGATGAAAAGATTGTAGAAGCCAACTATCAGGCCAGCCACCGACAACACCATTGGATCAAAGCCGACCAGCATGGCGCCGAGGAAGAGCAGGATTTCACCGGTGGATTCAATGATGTTTTCCGCCGGATGAAAACGCACCGCCGAAAGCCAGTTCACTTCTTCCGAACTATGGTGAATGGAATGGAACGCCCAGACGGGACGCGTATGGAAGATGCGATGGCGGAGATAAATCAGGCAATCGCGCGCGAACAACAGCGCCAGCAATTGCCCCGCAAACCGCAGCGGTGAAATCTGTTCGTCGTGCGGTGTGCCTTTGACTTGCAAGGCGAACCAGCCGAACACGATGGCGAGGATGAAATAAATAAACGGCGGATACAGCATGGAGAGCAACGCATATTGCAGGTCAAGCAACGTGGCGCGCCACGACTTGTTCGCGGGGCGAAGCGAAAACAATCTTTCCAGCCACGAAAAAAGGATGAAGCCGATGGCGAGCGCGATGACGCCTTCGATCACCGAATCAACGCACTGATGCCAGATGGAGAATAATTGTTCCATGGCGCTGGATTAAAATTATTTTTGCGCGGGCGGCAGCGGGTGTCCGGCGTCAGGGAGTTCGCCAAAATAAAAACTAACCGAGCCGGAAAGTTCCGTGTCCAGCACCGTTGGCAGACTGTGCGGGCCGCCAAACTTCGCCTCCTTGAATTTGCTGCCGAGCGCGGGGATGGCGTCGAGAAAACCCAGCCCGCACTCCGGCACGGGCGCGAAGGCTTTGGCCTTGAGTTTGTCCGGCCCAAAATTCGGCGTCAACACTTGCAGAAATTTCGTGTCGCCCTGGTTGATGGCGGTGATGGAACCTTCCTGCGTGCCGAGTTGCAGCCAGTGCCAGTTGGCAAAGAAGCCTTTGAACTCCGGGTAAATCCATCCGCGATAGCCGGTGAGCGTGTCGTTGTAATCATTTTCCCAGACGCCCGTCGTCACGCCGCGCAGACGGTTTTGCCAGACGCGGAACGGGCCGTCGCCGCGCCAGCGTTTGTGCGTCACAAGATTCTCCGGGTAATCAAACAGCACGCCGAGAAAATCATTCGTGCCGTGCACGGCGTAAGTGTAGCTGCATTGGATCCAGCCGTTGCCGTGGATGCGCCAGAGCACAGATTTCAAATTGCCATCGAACTTCGCGGCGACGACCGCATCCGGGCCATCGTCGGTAAAATGAATGTCGCGCAACGTCGCATTGCCAGCCGCGAGACGCGGGCCGTTCGTCAGGGAAAATTTCTGTGCGCCGCGCTGCACGCCGGTGAGCCGGCCATTTTCTTTGCTGAAGGTTGCGGTCAGTTCGCCGGACTTCACGGTGATGATGCCGTTCGTCTCGGTCGGAATCGCGTGGCTGCGCGCGGGTTCCTCGGCGAGCCGGTGGGTGGCGTCTTTTTTGAGCGGCCACACCCACGTCCACAATTCGCGTCCGCTCGGATCGTTGACGCGGAGTGCGAGGGCGTCGGCGTTTTTATTTGGTGGCGGAGAAAATGTAAAACGGCCATTCGTGCCGGGCGCGATTTTTGGCGCGGGAATTTTCCCGGCGGCGAAGGTTTGAAAATTTCCTTTCTCACCAGGCGTAGAAAATTTCCGTAGCTCCCAGTTGAATTCACATTCGCTCGCGTCGGTGAAGCTGAAATGATTTTCCAATTTGAATCCGCCCTTCGCATCGCGCGTGATTTGAATCGGCGACCAAATTTCTTTGATCGTGTAGAAGCTCCCCTCGCGCTGACGATACGGGCCGACGATGCCGTCCGGCGCCTGATTGCCCGCCACGTCCATCTCGCCGGTATCAGGACGTTTCACGCCCTCATCGAGCAGCTCCCAGATGAAGCCGCCGCCGAGGGTTTTGCTCGCGGTCATCATGCTCCAGTAATCGTCCAGCCCCGCGCCCGCGCCGCCGTCGTAGAGGCCGTGCAGAAATTCCGTGGGCATGTAGATGTATTTTGCGTGGTCATTCGTCGCGACGAGTTCCTGATTGTTGGAGTAATAAACACTCTGTCCGCTGCACGCGATCTCGGCTTTGTCGTAGGCGAGATAATGCGCGGTGTTCACGCCGCTGAACGTCGCCCACGGATGCAGCACGCGGCGCTGTTGCGGATCAAGTTCGGTAAAGATGTGGTCGAGGTTCGTGTTCCAGCCGCCTTCGTTGCCGTTGTCCCAAAATAAAATGCAAGGATGGTTCACGTCGCGCGCCAGCATTTCGTGAACGAGCTTCGCGCCCACTTCGCTGTCGTAATGATTATGCCAGCCGCCGAGTTCGTCCAAAACGTAGAGGCCGAGTTCATCACACAAATCCAAAAATTGTTCGTCCGGCGGATAGTGCGACATCCGCACGGCGTTCATGTTGGCATCCTTCAACGTCGCGATGTCGAGGCGATGCACGGCCTCGCTCAAACAGCGCCCCGAATCCGGCCAGAAGGAATGCCGGTCCGCGCCCTTCAAAATAATTTTCTTCCCGTTGACGTAAAGCCCGTCGCCGTCGCGCACCTCCATCGTGCGGAAGCCGAAGCGCTGCGTGAACGTGTGGATGACTTGGCCGTTTTGCTTGAGGCGAAATTCGGCGTTGTAAAGATTGGGGGTTTCCGCCGTCCAGAGTTTTGGCGTGGCAGTTTGTGATTGTAAAAGTAGCGCAGGCGTCTCGCCTGCGTTCGCGTCTCGCACGCGAGATGCCTGTGCTACTTTGAGGGCAAATGTCCCACCAATCTTTTGTCCGTCACCTGAAAGAATCTGTGCCTCAACTTCGTCCGCGTTCGTGCCGTTCAGAAAAACCTCGGCGGAAAAACTTCCGTCCGCCTTGGCATCAATCGCCACGCGCTCGATGAATTCTTGCGGCACGGCTTCCAGATAAACCGGGCGGAAAATCCCGGCGAACACCCAGTAGTCCGCGAGCCGCTCGGCTTTGTTCACCGACTCGTTGGCCGAGTGGCGGGCGACGGTGACTTCGAGCTTGTTGGTCGCGCCAAACTTCACGAGCGCGGTGACTTCATATTTGAAACGGTAGAAACTGCCTTGATGAATCGCCCCGACGGACTGGCCGTTTAGCTTGGCGTCCGTATCCGTCATCACGCCGTTGAATACGAGGAAAATTCTTTTGCCCGCCCAGCTTGGCGGCACGGAAAATTCATGCTCATAAAGCCCGCGCTCACTCCACGCATTGGTCTGGTCCTTTTTATAATCCAGCGTGCCGAAACCTTTCACGTCCCATTGCGACGGCACGGGCAGATTTGTCCACATGCCGGAGTTTGCGCCACTGGTGCAGAAAAATTTCCACGGCACGGCGTCATCTTTATCGTGGCCTGACAGAAACTGGACTTCGGTTGGCGCGCCGTTCAGCCGCTGACCAAGGGCGGCAACCAAAAGCAAAACGATCAAGCTCGGGCGAAAAAATCTGTGGTGCATGGTGAAAGGACGTTACCAAAACTCCATTGGTTTCCGCAGAAAATTTTGAACAGAGAGACGCGAAGTGACTGATTCAGCCCTTCAAATGCTGGCGAAATTCCGTTGGCGTCATGCCCGTGTGATGCCGGAAGAAGTGGCTGAAATAAAATTCGCTGGAGAAATTTAACTGGCCGGAAACATCCTTGATTGAGAGCCGCTTGTCTGCGAGCAGCAGCCGCGCCTGATCCAGTCGCGCGCGTTGGATGTGCTCGTGAATTGTGCCTTGACCGGATTTTTGAAACGCGGCGCGCAGGCCGGAGTAGCTGACCTTGCCGACGACCGCGAGCTCCTTCGCCTTCCAATCGCGCGCAGGATTGGCGGAGATGGCGTTCAGCACCCGCACGACTGGCTCCGGCAATTCCGCGTGCGGCGAGGTGAGAAGTTCGCGCGCCATGAGCAGCTTGCCGAGCAGCTCGGTGATGCGGAGATGCACCTGCCATTCCCAGCCGATGGGCTTGCGGCGGACGAGGCGGAGCAGTTCGCCTTGCATCGTGGTGACGAAACGAAAATCATCCAGCATGAATTCCGGGTTGTCCGCGCGGCTGATTTCCTCGTGCCAGAATTCCAGCCCCGGCCCGCCAAAACGGAAACCGACGATGGCCAGATGTTTTCCCGGCGCGGGAATATAAGTGCGCGGCTTGCTCATGTCCGCGAGCCAGACTTTTTTGCCGCGCTTCAACTCAAACTTGGTGGACTTGTATTCCAGTTCACCTTCGCCGGACTGCACCCAAAACAAATGCGCGCCGGGTTTTTCAAAACGTTCATGCCGGTCCACCTGCGTCACGCGCCGCGAGCCGATGGAAAATAAATGCCAGAGCAGTCGTCGCGCGATGGGCGACGGGTCAACGAAGTGCAGGTTGTCAGTGGAACTGTTCACGTCGGGTGTCGTCGGAGATTTAACAGAATTTTCCATGTCATGTCCACTGCGTCGGCCAGGCATAGCTGCCGGGCTTGATGGTTAGCAGAAAATCTTCATCGCCCTCCACCGCCAGCGTGGCCACGCCGGGCGCGAGTTCGCGCACGACTTCCAATCGCGACCAGTCCATGCGGCGCACCAGTTCCGCCGCCGTCGCGCCGCCCTCGGCAAAGACGCGCGGAATTTTTGCCTGCCGCATAACCCGTTCCGCTACGCGCACGACGTGAACCGACAAACGCCCCGCCACGTCCGCATCCCGCACCTGAGGCAGGCCGACGTTCAGGATCACGCGCGGCTGCGTGGCGATCGCGGCGACGACGCGCTGCGTCACCGCCTCGATGGCGGCGGCGGAAAACGTCGCGCCCCACACGAGTTCCTGCGGCAGCGCAAACACCGGAGTTTTTCGGCGGCGCGCTTCCGCGACAAATTTGCGCGCCGCGAGAGTCGAGGTGCCGACGATGAAAAATTCTTTAGTGGCACAGGCCTCTGGCCTGTGTGTTTCTTTTTTACTGCTTTTCGATTTTGATGAACTCACCGGCCAGAGGCCCGTGCCACTACCGAGCAGCGCATTAAAAAAATCCGCCCCACCGGCGGGCAGCATTTGTTCGTCACAGCTCGCCGTCCAGCGTTGCAAATCGGCGGTGTTTTCCGTGTCGCCAAAAATAATTATTCCGTCCGCGAGCGAGCGGTCGCCATTCGCCGCCCGCATCGAAAAAGTTTCCGGCACCTTCACTAATCGTAGCACCGACGACGAGCGCCGGGGGAAATGCGGGTCGTGGGCAAACTCCGTTTTGTGCAGTGGCTTGCCGCGCAGAAAATATTCGCCGCCCTTGATGGTGCGCCCCAGCGATGGATTCGCCGGCAGCAGCAGCGCGCGATTCAATTTCAATTGCTTCAGCACCGCCTCGATTTCCGCCGTGACTTGGCCGCGCAAAACTGAATCCACTTTTTTGTAAATCCACCGCGCCCCCGCTGCGCGCAACAGTTTTGCCGCCGCCGCCGCGCGTTTCGCCGCCTCGGCCGGCTCGCAAGCCCGCGAGTCCGTGTCCACGCAGACCAGGTCCGCCGCGCCGCCAGGTTTGCCGTTGCGGACAATCTCGGCGCGCAAGCCATGACGGCAACCGATGGCGCCGAGTTCGGCGGCGCCGGTCAAATCGTCTGCGATGACTCCAATCATTTTGAAAATTATTTTTACATCACGCAAAGGGAGCAAAGTCCGCAAAGGAAATCATTTTTCACCTTTGCGGCCTTCGCGTCCTTTGCGTGAGGCCAGCTCTGCCGCCACTTCAATGGCTGAAAATAAACTGGTCGCATCCGCCTTGCCCTGCCACGCGATGTCGAAGGCTGTGCCGTGGTCAACCGAGGTGCGGATGATCGGCAGGCCGAGCGTGATGTTCACGCCCGTGTCGAACGCCAGCATCTTGAACGGAATGTGACCCTGATCGTGATAGAGCGTGACGATGGCGTCGTATTTTTTGCGCTGGCCGGTGGTGAAAACCGCGTCGGGCACGAGCGGGCCTTCGGCGTTGATTTTCTTTT
>JANOBC010000306.1:0-17324 GCA_031411455.1 Limisphaerales bacterium | reverse complement strand
GCGTTGTCTAATCGGCAGTGAACGCTCTCATGAATCCGCCTGCAACCGGCCAAAGCTCCGTGGTCGCCGCGCCAAATCAATGGTCGGCTCCCGAGTTCGCCAGCCTCTACGAGGAGCATAGCCGCGCGATTTTTTATCTGGCACTGCGTTTTTTTGGCGACGATCAAAAAGCCGAGGACGCCACGCACGATGTTTTTCTGAAAGCTTTTCAGCGCATGGATCAGTTCCGCCACGACGCCTCCGTGCGCACTTGGCTCTATCGCATCGCCATCAATCACTGCCAGAATCTTCGCCAGTCCTGGCACAACCGGAACGTCCACTCCAACGCCGACGATTCCATCTGGGAAAATGCCGCCGCCAAAACCGATTCTCCCCTGCGCGTCCTCGAAACCAAGGAACTCGGCCAGCGCATCCAGAAAACTCTCGACCGCTTGTCCGAAGAATACCGCCTACTACTCCTCCTCGTGGCGGATGAAGAATTAAGCTACGAGGAAATCGCCGCGCTCGTCGGCCAGTCCGCCGATGCCGTGCGCGGAAAACTGCATCGCGCGCGGAAAACCTTCGCCGCGCATTTTGAACAAACCGCCTGAAGCCTATGAAACAGCAAACCAAACTTTCGCAGCAACAGCAGCACATTGAGGCGCACCAGTCACAATCGCAGGCTGGCCAAGAATTCACGAACAGCGACGAACTGTTGCGCTTTGACGCCACACAAATCACCGTGCCGCCCGCCATCGCCGAACGCCTCAAACAATCGGCGGGCATCCTCCCGCCCCCCGCGTCCTCCGCGCGGCCTTGGTGGAAAAACCTGCTCGGTAAATGATCGCATGAGAAATCTCTGGCAACGATTCACTGCCACCCTGACGCCCGGAGTGCGCGTCATTTTAATTTTGCAGACGACAGTTTATCTGGCAGCCATCGTCGGTGGTCTGACGAACACGTTTGATTTGAAACACTGGCTCGCTGCAAGCGCGGCTGACTTCTGGCACGGACAAGTCTGGCGGATTATTTCTTACGCACTTCTGCCAACGGGCATCATGGATTTTGCGATGAACACTTTTGCGCTCGTCATGCTCGGATCGCAACTGGAACGGCACTGGACGCGAAGTGAACTCTGGCGGTTCTGCGCCAGCGCCGCTGCGGGTGCGGGTTTCGCGCAAGTGCTTTTTAGTTCGCTGCCGATGACCGGTGCGGCGCCGATGATGTTTGGATTGCTGCTCGCGTGGGTGTTTGTATCCGGCCACGAAGTTCTTCCCTTTCCCATCATCGGCGAGATGAGGGTTCGACAGGTGGTTTTGATTCTGGCCGTGGTGAGTTTTGCCATCATGTTTTTCACCGCCGGCTGGGTAAGAGCCGTTGTGATGGCTGCTGGCGGATTGGTTGGCTGGATATATTTATGGCTGCGGCTCAAATGGCTGATGTCACGCTCCAGCCGCGCCGTTGAATCGGGACGCATCAACCGGCTCGAATTATGATTTACGCCGAGCCAATCAGAAAAATTTGCGCGTCCGCAAATCGCCGCGCAGTCGCCGGCGAACGCGCCCGCATGGCGCGCGAACTACTCGCGGATTGCCGGCTCTGCGCGCATGACTGCGGAGTCAACCGGCTCGCGGGCGAAATGGGTTTATGCCATGCCGGAACGGAGGCGCGCTTCTTTTCTGCGCAGACGGAAGTGTCGGATGAGATTGAATTGATTCCGTCGTTCGCCGTGGCGTTGAGCGGCTGCGATCTGCGCTGCGACTTTTGCATCACCGGCGCGTCGAGTTGGAATCCACGCGCGGGCGTCGGATTTTCGGCTGGCGAAATGGCCGCGCAAGCGAAAGCCGCTTTGCGCGACGGCGCTAAAACCATCATGGTGCTCGGCGGCGAGCCGACGATTCATCTGCCTGCCGTGCTGGAATTTATTTCTCACCTACCAGAGACAGCCAAGCTGATCTGGAAAACCAACGCTCACGGCTCGGCGCAAGCGCGGGAACTGCTCGATGGAATTTTCGACGTGTGGCTGGCGGATTTTAAGTTTGGCAACGATGCCTGCGCGCAGCGATTGTCGAAGACGCCGGATTACGTCCGCATCGTTCAGGAAAATTTAATGTGGGCAAACGCGCACAGCGAACTCATCGTGCGGCATCTGCTAATGCCCGGCCATGGGGAATGTTGCTGGCGGCCAGTGGCGGAATGGCTGGCGGAAAACCTGCCTGACGTGAAAGGGAATTATCGCACAGGATCTGCTGCCGTCCGCCGACCGCACGCGGCGGGTGCTGGCCTACGAACTTTTGATTGCCACTGGTGCGGTGCGAAATCTCATCCGCGAAAATCAATTGCACCATCTGGAGAACGTCATTCAAATGGGCCGCAAGGAGGGAATGATCCTGATGGACAACTGCCTTTACGACCTCTACTGCAAATGCGCGATCACCTACGACACCGCGTTGAGCCGAGCGCGGCATCCCGAACGCATCTCGCAGCCGAAGGCGTGAAGCGAGAGCCGGTCTTTGAACTGATTTGCTTGAACGGCTGTCGGATGGCACAGTCTGATGCAGAAACATGATGAACCGCCCCTTTGATTTCGCGTTGGGAATCGCTGGCATCGTCATTGCCATTGCGCTCGTCGGCCTCGGCTTGTTCGCCATCACAAAAAAAAGTTACGAGCCGGGCAAAGTTCTCTCCAAAATCATCTGCACCATCCCGCTCGTCATCAGCTGCATCTGGGTGGCGCATAAGCTTGGGCCGTTCGGGCCGTTCTTGATCGTCTTCATGGCCGTGGTGCTCTCGTATATGTGGACGCCGCACATCACCAACGTGATCGTCAGCCCGTTCACCAACATCTTCGACGGCGGCAGCGAAAAATCAGATGACCGTCCGTTTTATTCCATCGCTAACGCCAAGCGCAAGAAAGGCGATTATCCGGCGGCCATCGAGGCGGCCCGCGCGCAGTTGAAACGATTTCCCAATGACTTCGAGGGCATCATGCTCGTCGCCAGTATCCAAGCGGAAAACTTGAACGATTTGCAAGCGGCGGACAACACCTTGAACCGGTTTTGCGAGCGCAAGAACGTGACGGATAAAAACATCGCCGCCTCATGGACGGTCATGGCGGACTGGCATTTGAAAATCGGCGTGGACGTGGATTCCGCGCGGGCTTCGCTGGAAAAAATTATCACGCGCTTTCCGGAAACCGAAGTCGCGTTGAAAGCGGAGCAGCGGCTGGCGCATCTGGAAAGCACGGAGAAAATTTTATTAGACCAGCACGACCGCCCGAAATATGCGGTGCCGAAGGGCGTTCAAAATCTGGGGCTGCGTGACAATCAAGATTCGTTCAAGCCGCAGGAAATTGAGCCGGGGCAACTCGCCGCAGCTTACGTCAAACAACTGGAATCGCACCCGCATGATTCCGAGGTGCGCGAGAAGCTGGCGACGCTTTACGCACGCGACTTCAAGCGGCTGGACCTCGCGACGATGGAATTGGCGCAGCTCATCAATGAAACGCGCCATTCGCCCAAGCAGATTGTCGGCTGGCTGAATCTGCTGGCGAATTTCCAAGTGGAACTGGACGCGGACGTCGCCACCGTGCGCGCAACGTTGGAGACAATCGTGGAAAAATTTCCGAACCTGCCGCTGGCGGAAACCACTAAACGCCGACTGGCGCGGCTGGATTCGGAATTCAGGGCGAAGGAAACCAAGCCGGGCGTGAAGCTCGGCACTTACGAACAGAACATCGGTTTGAAATACGGCGGGCCGAACAAGCGCTCGTGAGCCATTTCACTTGGCCGCTTCAGCCGGTTTCTTGGCGACGATGACGGTGGCGGCGCGGAGCAGGCGGTCTTTCAATTTATAACCCTTCCGCAACTGCTGGAGGACGTGGCCTTCCGGCACATCGGCGGATTCTTGCTCGGAGACAGCTTCGTGAAAATTCGGGTCGAACGGTTTGCCCGCCGCGTCAATCTCTTCCAATCCGCTCTCAACGAGAACGCTCTTGAGCTGCGACTGGATCATCGTGACGCCAGATTGGAGCGAGGCATTTTTCCCATCCGTCGCGGCCTGCGCAGCGGCGAGCGCCATTTCAAAATTGTCGAGCACGGGCAAAAGTTTTTGCAGCACCGAGGCAGTGGCGTATTGGGCGGATTCAATCTTCTCGCGGGCGGCGCGCTTCTTGAAATTGTCGAAGTCGGCGGTGGTGCGGAGCAGGCGTTCCCAGTTTTCATCGGCCTTGGCCGCGCGGGCTTTCAATTCGGCAAGTTGCTCAAGCGTCAGCGGCGCGGTTTCGGCAGCGGGCGTTTCATTCGACGGCGTATCGTTGGCGGTGTCACTCATGGTCTTTTTTCGTCCAAACATTCAGAGGGGAAACCTAGCAGAAGCGGAAACGCTGGGCAATGCAGCAGTGCCACGGGCTGCTAGCCTGAGAGTTTATAAATTTGCCAGAGGCGAAACGCAACCAACACAGGCCAGAGGCCTGTGCCACTATTTTCACTGCGCCGGGACGAGCTTTTGAAATTCCGGCAGGCTGCGCAGCGGGGTAATGTTCGGGTCGGCGCGGATGCTGTTGATGATGTTCGGCGCCTTGGGATCTTTGGCGAGGCGTTTGGAATTTAGTTCGAGCGCGAGTTTGAGGTCGCTCATCGCCTCGGCGGTGCGTCCGCTGACGGCTTCGACCGTCGCGAGATTGTAGCGATGCTCTGGAACGTCGGGCGCGAGCACGATAATTTTGCGGAGAGCTTTTTCAAAGCCCGCCATGTTGTTCAACTGGCCGAAGAATTGCGCGACGGCGGAGGCTTCGGGGTATTGAATGTTTGGGTTGTCAATCGCCCGGTTGAACAGCTCGATGGCGCGGGCGTTTTGCTGGATGGTGAGGAGCGCGCTGCCGAGCGTGATGAGGTTGGTGATGTTTTCAGGATGGGTGCGCGCAGTGGTTTCCATCTGCTCAAGCTGGCTGAGCGCGGCGACGCGTCCGGAGTTTTGTTCGCGGAAGGATTTCAAGTCGCTGATGGTTTTTTCAATTTGCGTGTTGTAGGGATCCAGTTTCTTGCAGGTCTCGCAAATGAGGATGGCGTCATCGAAACGGCCTTGTGAGAGCAGAAAGTTGATGTAACGGAAGACGGCTTCCGGGCTGTAGGGACAGAACGCGAACGCCTGCTTGAAGGCAAAGTCTGTCTCGCGGATGAGCGCAGCCTGCGCGGCGGGAGATTTCTGGCGGTATTCCGCCGGGCAGGTGCGCGGGTCGGCGCGCCAAGCATACATTCCGGCCTGTGAACTGCGGAGCTTGGAGAAGGCTTTCTGGCCGTCGTCATCGCGGATGAAGGCGCGGTTGCCTTTGAAGCCTTTGTAGTTGTTGCCGATGTAGGTGCGGGTGGCGAACTCGCAAATTTCTTTCACGCTGGTGTCGTAGTTGATGAAGTTGCCGCAGAGGCGCACGGAGAAATCCGACCAGAACTTGTGATCCAAATCCATCGCGTCCTGGGAGAGTTCCGGAACTGGGTTGCGGTTGATCTTCATGATGATGCCGAACGGAGTTTCGTAGGGATACATCCATTCGAGCGGGAAACTTTCCTCAATGAAGAAATCATTCGTCGAGTTGTCAAAAATGACTTTGCACAGCAGTCCGTTGATATTCATCACGTCCACCTGACCGGAAATCTGGATGCGTCCGTCGGGGCTGGAGAGCTGTTTCTGGCGGGCGTATTCCTGGAAGCACGCCTGCGAGTCGGCGGGCGTGGGGATGTAGATTTCGTTCTTCGGATAAACGCCCTCGGCGCGTCGGCGGGCTTCGATGCGCTTGCCGTTAGCGAGGAAAAATTTATCGAGCGTGCCTTCGAGCAGATTGGCGATGCCTTCGATGAGCTTGTTGCCGGAATCACCGCTGCCGGATTCGATGGTGTCGGTCAGAATTGTGCCGGGACGGGCCAAACCCAATACCGCGCAGGAATACTTGAACAAGCGGCCAAAGAACGGCGGGTCAATCTGCAGCGAACGATTGTATTGCGAGCGCAGATAGTCGAGATAGGTTCCGTCGGCGAGTGCATTCTGGGTGATGAGATAGCAGTCGCGGCGGTCGAAGTGCTGATCTTGCTCGGGCTGACATTTTGACGGGATAAAGCTATCGCAGAAAATCGCGTAGGTCGGGCAGAAACGTCCAGGGTCGGTGCCGCCATAAACAATCGCATCACGCGTCATCTCCGGATAAATCAACTTGGCATTGGCCGGGTTCTTGAGCAGCTCGGTGCGCTTGACGTTGTCGTAGGTGAGCTTGCCATCCCCCGCTAGATAAGGCGGCGTGAACATATCGTGGCCGAACCAGTAGCCGAACCAGTGGTTGCGCTGCTCGCACTTATACCAATGCGACATGCCGGACCAGACGGGCGCGACACAGAAAAGCATCAGCACAATCGCCACCGGGCCGCGCTGGCGATAGACCAGCAGCGCCGCGACGAAGATGATCGGCATGGCGAGAAGAATCACATTCGCGAAAACGGGAACGCCGTATTGATCCGCCTCGAAGGCGCGCGCAATCAAATGCGGAATTTGTCCAAGTCCGAACTGGCCGTCTGGACCGAACGCCAAATACTCCCACCCGCCCCATTTAGGAAACGGCAGCCAAGAAACTTGTAGCTGCCCCGCTTTGCCGAAAAATAATTTGCCGATGGCTTCCAGCAAACAATAAGCCGCCAGCACCGCCGCCACGCTGCCACCGATCAGGCCGGTGCGCCGGAATTTTTCATAGTGCGTCGCGATGTAAGCCGCGAGGATGACGAATCCGTAGCCGATCATGATGGCGAACAAGCCGTGCGACGCGGTGAAGAAAACTTTGTTCAAGTCGGAGGTGGAACGGTCGGCGCTGACGTTCAGCACCATGACTAACTGGACGGAGAGCAGCAGGTAAATCGCCGTGATGCCGAGGATCCAGCCACGCTCGCGCGATTTCATTTTCCACAGGAACAGGAACGGCAGCAGGCCGATGAACATATAAACCCAGCTAAACGATTCCGACAAACCTTCGGCCAGATAATACATCTGGAAGAAGAAGCGCGACGGGTCGGCGAACAGGTTCACGCCCTCGCCCGTGCCGTATTGGCCGCGGCTAATCATGTGGAAGAAGCCTTCGACCGTTCGCGGATACGCCCATTGCATCGGCGGAACCGTCATGCAGGAAACCGCCGAGTAGAGATAAATCGAGACGCCAAAGCCCCACATTAAACCGCACATGAGGATGGATCGCCATTCGCTGAAAATTTTATTTGTCTTCACGAACAGCCATGAAACGGTGGCGAGTGAACCAATGCCAACGATGTGGAAAATCAGTTGTTCCGTGTTCGTCATCGCGTTCAACGCCGGCACCGAACCCTTGGCCTTGAAAAACAGGATGAGAAAATAAAATAGGCTGTTGACCGCGAACATATCGCGACCCAGTTTCGGAAGAATTAACGTAATCAAAACCTCTACCCCCACCGCGCTCAAGATCAAGCTTTGGTGAATCGTCGCAATCCAGCCGTAAAGCAGCATCGCGACATAAAGATACCAGCGTTGATGCGGCGCATACATCCAGCGCATGATCAGCGCCAGCATCGCCAGCAGCCACGGCACACCGAAAATCGAGATGCGGTTGACCACCACCGATTCTTTCCACATGAACCCGCCTAGGCCGAGCAACATTCCCGCGACAATGCCGGACACGATGCAAATGGCGTTTTCCCAGCGGCGATCAACGGATTTCAATTCCTCAATGCCTTCAATGATCATGCTGCCCCCACGCGAAACCATCAGCGCCAGCAAACCGCACCCCATCGCCGAGGCGAATGACTGGCCAACTTCCACTCGCCACGCCACGTTGCCGAACGGCACGATGACCGTCCAAATCCAACTGTAGATGGACCAGAACGCGTAGCCCGGCGGATGCGGAATGCCCGCGTAAAATGATCCCGTGCAAAGCTCGCCGGAATCCTCCAGCGTCTGCTCCGGCGCGAGCGTCCAGAGATAAACCGCCCAGACGGAAATGAAAGCGATGAGCAACGCGAACCAGTCAATCGGCCGGAACATCGGCGGGACTTTAATTGGCGCGACCGGAGCGGGTTTGGCGGCTTCTTTGGATTTGGCGACAGATTTGGCGGCTTCAGATTTGACGGATTGCTTTTTTGGATTTTCCATTTCAAAAAACTTTCTAAAAATTAAATTCAGTTACTGGCGTTGGTTGACGGCTTGGAGCCGAATTGAAAGCCGATACTAGACTGGAAAGCACCCTTGTTTGTCCAATCAAAAGTGACGCAATCCACATGATTCACCGCCTCGGAGGCGAAGTTGCCCGCATACGTTGCGTTGCTCGCGGAACTGCCGACGGCGAAAAACTCCGGCCGACTTTCCCGCCATGCCATGCCGCCGTTGAAATGAAACATCATCACCGCGAACATCAGGCAGGCCAGCGCCGGAGCAACGGGTTGCCAGTTCCAGCGGGGCGATTCCGCCGCCGCCGCCGCGTGGAAAATCCTCACCTTAAGCCTCGCCGACGGCGGGCGCGGACGCCAGCCACGCAATTGATTCTCGTCCATCTCTTTCATAAGCGACTCCTTCCTCCGGCTCGCCAAAGCGCGCGAGCGCGGCGGCGGCCAGTTTCAATTTAATTTTCTGCAAACCATAGCGGTAACGTCCCGCCGCCGTGTTCGGCGAAATGTCCAGCAACCCGCCGATCTCCTCAAACGTGCAGCCGTGCCACACCTTCAGCACGATGACCTCGCGCTGATCCACGGGCAATTCTATCAGGCAATGCATCGCCGCGATTTCCTCTGGCGACTCTTCCGGCGGCTTCTCGAACCAAAGTTGGTCACCCAAAAAGTGGCAGTCCGCTAGGACTTCCCGCGTCAGCCGCCGCCAGAGCGATCGGCGATAATTCAAGGCGCGGTTCCGAAAGCTCCGCACGCAATAATGCTCCGGCTTGCCTGGCGCGAATGGCATCCGCATCAATCCCAGAAACGTTTCCTGCAAGACATCCTCCGCCTCGCTGTGACCGAGGCCGAGCGCGCGACCATACAAGATTAATTCCGCCGCTTTCGCGTCGTAGATGGCTTCGCACCAGTGTGGTTGTTCGTCGTGCTGATTCACGGTTTCAACGGATAGACACCGCAACTGCCGGATTTGTATAAAATAATTTCGACGAAGTGTGTTTTACCGGTAATGGGTCAGTTTGGTGAGACTAGCGTCCTCGCGAGCCCCACCTAGCTTCTTGAAATTAACCCGTTACCGTTTCACCTCCTGCGAATCCTCTTTTCAGCCGTTTTTCCTTTAGATTGACCTCGCCGTTCGTAGCCGCTACCCTCCTGTCACCGTTCGCCGCATGAAGCGTTGACGGTAATTTTTTATGTCTGAAGGATACTGCGTCAAGTGCAAGGCCAAAAAGCCCATCGCCGACGGCGTTGAGGAAACCATGAAAAATGGCCGCAAAGCCATGAAGGGTAAATGCCCTACCTGCGGCACCGTCATGTTTAAAATCTTGGGCAAAGCCGCCGCCACGGCAGCCGCGCCCGCCCCCACCAACAACAATCCGCCCCCGCAAGTCTGAAAGTTAATTATGTCGCAACAGCTCGCCTACGTCATCATCACCCCCTACTCGCTTTACAAATCCCGCACCGGCGGCATTTTGAGCCGCCTCATCACCCGCACTGGCCTCGACCTCGTCGGCCTGCGGATGTTTGCGCCCAGCGCTGAACTCGTGAAGGAATACGCCGAGACCATCGTCTCCGCGCACGACACCCAAGACCGCAAGGTGCAGGAACTGCTCAAGCAATACGTCCTCGAAAATCTTTCGCCCGACCCCAAGACCGGCCTGCGCCGCCGCGTGATGATGCTTCTCTTTCGCGGCGATGAAGCCGTTCGCAAAGTCCGCTCCGTCGTCGGCAACCTCTCGCCCAACCGGCGCGGCGGCGAAACCATCCGCGACACCTACAGCGACCTCATCACGGATGACAGCGGCAACGTCCGCTACTTTGAACCCGCCGTGCTCGCCGCGCCCAACGCCGAGGAAGCGGAACGCAAATTGAAATTGTGGGCCAAATATTCCGACACCGACGGCGGCATCCTCGATAACGTCGTCGCCTATTCCCCGAACGAACAGGGCGAACGCACGCTCGTCCTCATCAAGCCAGACAACTTCCGCTTCCCCACCGGCCGCCCCGGCAACGTCATTGATTTCTTCTCGCGCACCGGCCTCTACATCGTCGGCGCGAAAATTCTCCCGATGAGCACCGCGCAGGCGATGGAATTCTACGGCCCCGTCCGCGAATTTCTCCGCACCAAACTCAAAGACGGCGTCAGCGCCAAGGCCAAAGACATTCTCGAAAAAGAATTCGGCTTCAAACTTTCCGACGCCGACCAGAAAGCCCTTGGCGAAATTCTCGGACCGGTCCAAGGCGACTCGCAGTTCGACAACATCGTCCGCTTCATGTCCGGCCATGCGCCCGGTGATATTCCCCAAGGCGACTGGCCGAAACCTGGAACCGAGAAGTGTATCGCCCTTGTCTATGAAGGCGTCGGCGCCGTGAATAAAATCCGCGACGTCCTCGGCCCCACTGATCCGTCCAAAGCGCCCCCCGGCTCCATTCGCCGCGAATTCGGCTCCACCATCATGGTCAACGCCGCGCACGCCAGCGATTCCGCCGACAACGCCAAGCGCGAATTCGGCATCGTCAAACCCGGCGAAAATAATTTCAAAGCCGTCATCGAAGAAGTTCTCGGCAAGGTCTGATGCGAAATTTAATCAGCCCCTCAAGCCCGCGCGAACAGCGCGGGCTTTTTTACGCATTCGTGCTCAACTTGAACGCCAGCCCCGCCGCCGCTGCGAGTGAAAACAGGTTCACCTTGTGCAACAGGAATAACAGGAAGAACGCCTTGAACGTGTTTTCATCATCCTGCTTCTCCTCCTTGGTCAAAGACGTTTTGAGATCGTTCTGCTGCTCATACTGCTCCTTCGTCAATTTACCGCTCGCGAGGTTTTGCGATTCCAGCAACTGCGTTTCACGGAAAATTCTCACATCATCATTGGAAATTTCTCCGGGCGTCACCTTCTCCCCGTTGGCCACGGCGCGCTTGGCGAGGTAGCTACGAATTTCCACGTCGGAGCCAGTGGGAACAGCCTTCACGATTTCCTTCGCCTCGGTCACCGCGCTGATGTAGGCGGACTGCGCCGACTTCAAATCCCTCGCCGTGGTCTCGCTCCACCACCCGTGCAGCACGATGAATTGCGCGCCCAAAATCCCCACCAGCACAAACACCGCCGTGATGCCGCCAAGTTCCTTGCTCCCCTCCCCCTTGCCGAGAAAATCCGCAAACCAGCCCGCCAACGCACCCACGCCGACCGCCAACAGCTTGATGTGGTAGTCCGTGTATTTGAAAATCAAAAGATAAATGAGCGCTCCCACAAATGCGCCGATCAGTCCACCAAGCAAACCTTTGCTGAAGCTCGCCGATTTTTCCCGCTCCGCCAGCGCCGCCGCCTGGGCCGCGAACGGACGCCGATCAACCAGCGCACTTGGTGCCGAGGCCGGTGCCTCTGCCAACGGAGCCGCCACCGATGCGGGCGCAGGTTCAGCATGAGCGCGATTGATGCGCAGTCCACCCGCCAGCGGGGCAATCGGCGGCAGTGGCGCGGAAAAAGTTTCAGCAGCGGGCGGCGCAGCGATCACCGGCGCGGGCGGCACGAACATGAATTTTTCCGCCAGCAGCGCGTTCGCCGCCGCCGTGCCATCGGCTTGGCACACGGGACAGTTCACCGTGAACGGCATCCGCCCGCCGACCGGCTCAACATCGAACTTGAATTTCTGCCCGCACCCGCAAACGACTTTGAGTTCCATAAAGTTTCCGAGGATTTATTTTGCCCGCGAGCAGCCAGACAATGGATTGGCGCGACTCTAGCGAAGCCAAACAGATTTGCAACCGCGAACAACGCGAACAAAATTACTAAAACGCCAAAGTCTAAATGGGTGGGCTGGCTCGCGCGGCGAGCGAAGCGTCAGGCGACGACATGGGACGGCGACAACCAACCGCCTTCCATTAACTGCCAACCGGCAAATGGGCGATCTTTCCATCGCCCCCGTCGCCTGACGCTGCGCTCGGCGACGGGATTTTCGCAGCGCGAAAATCACTACCATTGTTTGTCGTCGGTTTAATTAAGTTCCCGCGACAAATTGCTTTTGCTTTCTCGCTTCGCCGTTTAATTTGCGAGGACGAAATGGCCTTAAATCTGTTCAACACGCTCACCCGCTCGGTGCAGCCGTTCGCCCCGCTCGATCCCGCTGGCAAAAAAGTCGGGATGTATTGCTGCGGGCCGACGGTTTATGACTACGCGCACATCGGCAACTGGCGCACGTTCGTCTTCGCCGACCTCGTCCGCCGCACGCTGGAATTTTCCGGCTACGACGTGCAGCACGTCATGAACATCACCGACGTGGAGGACAAAATCATCAAGCGCGTCCGTGAAAATAAAACCACGCTCCGTGAATTCACCGGCAAGTTCGAGACGGCCTTCCTCGACGACTTGAAAACGCTCAACTGCCTTTCACCACATCAAACCCCGCACGCCACGGAACACATTCCCGAAATCATTTCGCTCATTGAAAAGCTCGTCGCACGCGGCGTGGCTTACAAGGCGGCGGATGGCTCCGTTTATTTTTCCATCGAAAAATATCGCGGCTGCGGCTGCAACTACGGCCAGTTGCTTAAATTAAACCTCGACGAGATGCGCGCTGGCGAACGCGTCGCTTCTGACGAATATGAAAAAGAATCCGTCGCCGACTTCGCGCTGTGGAAAGCGTTCGTGCCAGAAGATGGCGACGTGACGTGGGAAAGTCCGTGGGGCAAGGGCCGACCCGGCTGGCACATTGAGTGCAGCGCCATGAGCATCAAGGCGCTCGGCGAAACCTTCGACCTGCACCTCGGCGGCGAGGATTTGAAATTTCCGCATCACGAAGACGAGATCGCGCAGAGCGAAGGCGCGACCGGCAAACCGTTCGTGAAATTCTGGCTGCACGGCTCGCACCTGCTCGTCGAAAGCAAGAAGATGAGCAAGTCGCTCGGAAATTATTTCACGCTGCGCGACTTGATGGCGAAAGGATTCACTGGTCGCGAAGTGCGCTTCCTGCTACTGAGTTCACATTATCGGGAGACGTTCAACTTCACGCTGGATGGACTCGCCGGTGCCCGGACTTCGCTGGCGCGCATTGACGAATGCGTCAGCAAGTTGCGGGAAATGGCTGGTAACACTACGGCTGCCCCCGAACCCAAATTTCTGGAGCAATTTACCATCGCCTTGTCAGACGACCTGAACATCTCTGCTGCGTGGGCCGCCGTTTTTGAATGGGTTCGTTCGATGAACACTTGGTATAGCATTGAAGTTGATGCAGAAATTGCAGATTCAAATTCAAACAAAGCTAAAGAAGAACTCGAACGTCTTCAAAAGCACAAATCCGAGCGCTCAAAAGAGGCCGCCGCCGCATTGGCCGCGTGGGACAAAGTAGATGCCGTCCTCGGCATCGGGGCGAAAGCTGAATCCGAAGTGCCCGCCGAAATCCTCGCGCTTGCCAAAGAGCGCACCGCCGCGAAGAAGGCGAAAGATTTCAAACGCTCCGATGCCATCCGCGACGAATTAAAAGCCAAAGGCTGGGTCATTGAAGACACACCCAAGGGAATCAAACTGAAAAAAATTTAATCAATTTCGGTGGGGCGAGACTCCGTCGATCCCATTTTAATTAGGGCTTGAGAGGACTCTCGCCCCACCAAAAAAATATATTGTGAGCAAAGGTCTGTTCATCTCATTTGAAGGCACGGAAGGCTGCGGCAAGTCCACGCAGATCAAGCTGCTCGCCGACCGCCTGCAATCCCTCGGCCATCGCGTGCGCACTTTGCGTGAACCCGGCGGCACGCCCATCGGCGAGGAAATCCGCCACACGCTCAAGCACAGCCTACACAACCACGCGATGACTGCCGAGGCCGAGTTGCTCCTGATGAACGCCAGCCGCGCCCAGCTCGTCCGCGAAATCATCCGCCCTGCCCTCGCCGCCGGTGAAGTCGTCGTCTGCGACCGCTTCTACGATTCCACCACGGCGTATCAAGGCTACGGACGGCAGTTGGATTTGGCCCATGTGAAATCCGTGATTGATTTCGCCGTCGGCGACACGCGGCCCGCGCTCACGCTGTTCCTCCATGTCCCGCCGGAAGTCAGCGGGCTGCGCCTGCGTTCGCGGCAGGAGACCCTGCCGTTCGTCCGCGACCGCATCGAGGAGGCCGACCAGAAATTTTTCGAGCGCGTCGCGCAGGGTTTCGAGGTCATCGCCGCCAGCGAACCGCAGCGCGTGAAGCTCGTCAACGGCGCTCAACCCGTGGAAGTGGTGTGCGCAACAATCTGGGAACTCATCCAACCGGTCTTGCCGCGCATTGGGCGGTGGTGATTGGTGGTGGGCTGGCTCGCGCTGCGAGCCAGCCCGTCGCCGAGCGCAGCGTCAGGCGACGGCAAAGTTGGATGTGGCAATAACAGTTGTAGCCGTGTCTCCCGTGCCAGCGAAGCTGGCAAAATTTGTCGCAGCGCGACAAACTCCACCAACCTTCGCCCATCACGCAACTTGCCAGATGCAGCTCCAACTTTTACGCACTTGCCGAATTTCCAACACGGAATACCTTGGAAGCATGATCGAAAAAACCATCAATGAGATTGAGGCAAAAATCCGTTCGACGGAAATCACCGAGCCGCACCAGCGCGAACTGTTCCAACTGCTCGCCCGGCTGAAAACGGAAATCGGCGAGCGGGAACAAAAAAATCTTCAACCCTTGAAACTTTCCGTGGAAGAATTGCGGACATCAGTGGAAGGCTTTGAACAGTCGCATCCCAAGCTCGTCCAAGCCGTCAACGGCATCAGCAACACGCTGGCAAGCTTGGGGATTTAAGACGGAGAGTTTTGACAGAATTAACAAAATTTTTAGAATTACTTTCAGCAAGCCGGAACCCTTTTTCAATTCCGTTAATTCTGTAAAATCTGTATAAAAATCAGCCCGCCTTCCGTTCCAGCTTCGCGATCTCCACCATGATTTCGTCCGCGACTTCCTGATAGATTTGTTTAAGACGTGGCTTGGTGCAGGTCTTCGCTTCGGCGCGCAACACTTCAAACTTCATCGGCTGACCGTATTTCACCGCGAGTTGAATGGGCAGATGAAATTTCCATTTCGGACTGTAGCACTCGAACGTCCCGAACGTCCGCACCGGAATCACCACCGCCTCCGACTTGATGACCGTCAGTCCGATGCCGGAGCGCGCTGGTTGCAGCTTACCATCCTTCGTCCGCGTGCCTTCGGGAAACAAAATGATCGCGCCGCCGTCCAGCAGGCGGTCTAGAATCGCCTTCAAGCCGCTCGCGCCGCCGCCATCGCGATCCACGGGAACAGAATTCCATTTCCGCAACAGCCAGCCGATGCCCGGATAGCGAAACAAACTTGCGCGCGCGAGATAGTTCATTGGACGACGCAGCCCAGAACCCACCAGCGGGGGATCCAGAAAACTTGCGTGGTTCGAGGCGATGATGACGCCGCCCTTCAACGGCACACGCTCAGGATTAAAGACGCGCCAGTGAAAATACGTCGCATACATCACGCGGAAAATAAGCCAGCCGATGTAATAGATGGGGTTCATTTTGCCGGCGGCATCAGCTTGCGGATTTCGGCGAGCAACCAACCGCTTGTCTCGGCGGAGGACATTTTGGAATTATCCAGCACCTTCGCCCCAAGCGCGATCATCAGCGGCGCGGCGGCACGCTGGCTGTCGCGCTGGTCGCGTGCGGCAAGATTTTCGTGCACGCCATCCGCCGAACGACGTGCCGTGCGTTCCTCCAGATGCGCGTCGAGGTAAAATTTATAGTCTGTCTCCGGGAAAACATTCGTGCCGATGTCGCGACCTTCCATGACCAGATCACCGAACTGGATGCACTCTCGCTGTTTTTTCTTCATCCAATCACGCACCTTGGGAATGGCGGCAATGAGCGAGGTAGCCGCGCTGACTTCTGCCGTGCGGATTTCCTTGTCCGGGTAATAGCCGTCCACCAGCAGATGCACCGCGCGCAGATGATTTTTCTCCACGCACTCCAGCGATGTCTTCCAACGGCGGCAGGCGGCGGCTACCGCTTTGTCGTCGTGGATGTCCACGCGCTTGGCCAGGCAATACCATGCCAGCGTGCGATACATCGCGCCCGTGTCCACATAGATGTAGCCGAGCGCCTTCGCCACCAGCTTGGAGTTGGTGCTCTTGCCGCTGGCGCTCGTGCCGTCAATCGCAATGACAATCGGATGTTTTTTCAAATTCAAATTCTATTTGAGACAGGATTAACTGGATTTTCAGGATTCAATCCTGTGAATCTGGTTAATCCTGTCTGATTCAGTCAGCAAACAAATCATCGCCGTTCAATTTCCGCGTGCGCTGGCCGTCTTTGACTTCCCAAATCTCCGCGCCCAGCCCGTGCGGCGGCGCGGCGGCGAGTTTTTGGAAAAAATTCGGAAATGTCTTCTTCACGCAGGCCGGATTTTTAATTTTTATGCCGGGAACTTTCAATCCTAGAATGGCGAAACACATCGCCATGCGATGATCGTTATAGGTCTCAATCTCCGCGCCGTGCAACGGCGACGGCCAGACCGTCAGCGTGTCCCCTTCCTCGACCACTTTCGCACCGCACTTGGTCAACTCCGTCCGCAACGCGACGACACGCTCGCATTCCTGGACTCGCAGGCGGCCCAGATACTCAAAACTCACATGCTTCGGAACTCCAAAGAAATTGCCAGCGGCGGCGGCCAACACAATTGCAGTCATTATGCTGTCGGCAAGCTGATCTTCGCGAGAGATCCGTTCAGGCAACGGATGAAATTCAGTCACGGGGAAAAAATGTGCAAAGTCAGCATCCAATTGCCATCCTGATGTTGGCCAGTCAAAAACATAAACGAAAGATTGATGAGCAAGCGGTTTAACCACGAACTTGTCAGACGCTTGTTTTTGCTCTGCTTCTTCATATCTTGCGATTTGAGCAGCCAAATAATCGCGTTCTTCCATTTTGGCTAGAAACCAACTCGCGCCCCAAAAATAACTCCCGCTGCTCGCGTCCGGCTCGATTTGAAATTCGCCGCCTTTCGGAAACGCCGCGATGAGTTTGCTCGTCATCGCCACATACGGCGATTCATCCGCGTTCTCGCCGACGATTTCAATTTCCCAACCGCCCACGTCCGCGCTCAACAGCAGCGCCGAGGCGAACTGCGAACTTTCCTCAATGCTCACTTTGCACGAGCGCGTGCTAGGGACGCGCTGCCGCGCGTCCGGGCTG
>JANOBC010000305.1:0-7787 GCA_031411455.1 Limisphaerales bacterium | reverse complement strand
GCGAGTGCAGGAAGACATCGAGGATGGTGGCTTCGCTGCCCGCGCCTTGGATGAATCTTTGTTGTTAGATTTGCATCGTGGCATTTGTGGCGACCTGACGCCGGACTGGGCGGGAAAGTTCCGCACCATCGAAGTCAAAGTCGGTCGGCACTCGCCTCCGCCCTCGCACCAAGTCCCCATGCTCGTCCGCGATTACTTCGCCGACCTGAACGTGCGACTAGCGGATATGACTGCCGGGAAAGAAACGTTGTTGCTGGAAACGCTCGCCTTTGCCGAAGGTCGTCTGCTGTTCGTTCATCCGTTCGCTGATTTCAACGGACGCGCCACGCGTCTGCTACTGGCGGAAATCCTGCGGCGTCAGGAATTGCCACCCGTCGAGCTTGCTCCAGACAACGACAACGCCCGCAAGAATTACATCCAAGCGTTGGAAGCCGCCGACAAATTGGACTGGACGCCGCTGACCAAACTGTGGCAGGAACGATTGGAACAAGCATGAACTCAAACCTCGCCACGATGGAAGCCGACCCGACCAAGGCCTACAACCAGGACGACGCCACCGGCTTCATCCGCTTGAACGGCCTGCGCCTGAAAGTCGCGGCGAAGGTGCAGGGGAAGAAGTAAATCGGAATTCCCATGATTGAAACTGCCATTTCGGAAACGCCTCCTGTTCTCCAAACCAACATCTCATCGAATCAATTTTCCCGATATGTCCATGCGGTGACGTTCGTCGGAATCTGGATGGCGATTGGATTTGTGTTTCGTCTCGATGGGAACAGTTATTTGTTGATTGGTGTTCCGCTTGTCGCTGCGTTTCAAATTTTCATCCGCAAAAAACCGCTCGTGACTCTTTGGGTCAGAGACGCCGCGCGTTTCCGACTGAACGGCTGGGGAATTATTCTTGCATTCGCTTTCGCCGCGTTGCCGACGATTGATTTGATTGACGGTTTCAAGTCACCGTCCTGGTCGTCGCACATTCCCGAAGTGTTGTGGTCGGTTTGCTGCATCGTCGGCGCGTTTGGCGCGGCGTTCAGTCTTTGTCATTTCACGAAGCAGACATGGAAATCACTTTTGCTTTGCATGGCGACGGCGGGTGTCATCGGCTGCGGAATCATGATCGGCACGGCGTTCTTGCAGAAACAGCCGATGGCCCTGACGACTTCCAAGGTCTGGGTGGGCGTCAGCAGCTTCCTGCTTTATTTTCCAGTCTGTTTCGTGCTGGAAGAGGTTGCGTTTCGCGGCCTGATTGATGCGCACGTTTATCAACCGGGAGATAAACGTTCATGGCTGTCAGCGCTCTTTGTTTCTGCTTTATGGGGGTTGTGGCACTTGCCGACTCTCGGTGAAACGAAAATCTTGAGTTTAATTGTGCTCGCGATTTTTCTTCCGTTGCTCCATTTGTTTGATGGAATGTTTCTTTCGTTTGGCTGGCGGCGCAGCGGCAATCTGGCTGTGCCTGCGGCGGTTCACGCGCTGATTGATGCAGTGAGAAATACGTTGTTGCGTTGAAATTCTCCCGCACACCACTGTGAGAAATGGAATCTTTATTGCCGAGAATCCCAGCGGAACATTTTCCAGCGCCTTAGGCGCGCCATCTTTGTAGAAACCCGTCGCAGAAATTTCCCAGCCCCGTCAGGGGCGACATCTTCCGGTGCTTGCGCACGGCCACCATGCCGCCCCGGACGGGGCTTTTTCATTTTGCGAATTGGTGTTCTACAACTATGCCGCGCCTACGGCGCTTTGCCGGGCTGCCTGCCCGTTTGGGCGCGAAGCGACACTTAAATTAGCCAGCTACGAAGCGGATGGTAATCGTGACCAAACAAAATCCGTCCTGAAAGGACGGCGGAATCGTCCGCCATCCGCCATCGTCCCGCCGGGACGAATAATTTTTCTGACACCGTTCCAGCCACTTCGTAGCTGGCTAATTTCCATCGCCCCTGTCGGGGCAAGTGTTCAAGCCAGTTGCGGCACGACAAACGGCGCGCGGTATGCGCGCGTGATGAACTTGTTGGCAGCGTCGGAGAATTCGCCGGTGAAATTTTGTTTCGCAGCATCAACCGTGAGCGACGCGCCGATGGTCAGCGGCGTCTTCGTGTAATCAACGCCGTGCGCCGCCAGATGTTCGGCCATACGTCCGGTGGCTTCCGCCGTTAAATTATTTCCCTTCGTCCGCTCGGCGAGTTCGCCGGGCTTCATGGTGCGGCCGACTTGATGCGAAATGTTTCCGAGATGACAGAGCGCGCTGGAGACGTGGCCTTCGTCAACGGAACCGAACAGGTCGGCGATCTTCCGGCTGCGAATCACGTCTATGAAGTTTTGCATGTGACCATCCTTGCCTTTGAATTCTTTAATAACTTTTCCATCGCGGTCGTGCGCGGCCGCGTTCCAATAATTTGGGACGATCATCATGCCGCCTTCGCATTCCACGACGTTGCCGATGGAGACGCCGTGGTATTTGTCCATCGTGGCGGCGGCGGCATCGGCGGCGTCCGCACTGTTCATCTTGGAAGTATCCACGGTGTTTTCGTTGCCGGGTTTGGATGGCAGACCGCGCACTTCAAAAATCAGCGGCGCAGTTTTGTAATCATGGACGATGACTTGCGTGTTCGGCGTTTCGCCATCGTCATCGTAACCGACACGGCCACCGAGACTGAAACTGTGGCGCGGCAGACCGGCCTCGCCGAGAAACCAGCGCGCGACATCCATCTGATGAATGCCTTGGTTGCCGACATCGCCATTGCCGTAAGGCCAGAACCAATGCCACTCGTAATGCACGGAACCGTTCTTCTTTGAATTTCGCCGCGAAGGAAGCACGGGCGCGGGGCCGCTCCACACATCGTAATTGATGGTGGCAGGAATCGTCTGCGTGCCGGTGGTTTTGCCGATGGCGTCGCGGCGTTTGTAACACAACCCGCGCGAGCAGGTGATCTTGCCAAGGTTGCCCGTGCGAATCCATTCAACGGCTTCACGCAAACCTTCGCCAGAGCGGATCTGCATGCCGGCTTGCACGACGCGATTATATTTCTTCGCGGCAGCAGCAAGCTGGCGTCCTTCCCAGACATTGTGCGAAACGGGTTTCTCGACATAGACATCTTTGCCCGCCTGACACGCCCAGATGCCCGCGAGCGAATGCCAGTGGTTCGGCGTGGCGATGGTGACAGCGTCAATGTCCGGCGACGCGAATAGTTCGCGCAGGTCGGTGTAAGTTTTGACGGACGCGGCATCAATGCCTTCGTAGTGCTTCGCCTTTTCCAGCACGGCGGTATCGGGATCGCACAGCGCGACGATGCGCACGCCCTTGATGCTCGCGAGTTTGCTGACGTGGTCTTTGCCCCGGCCATGCAGGCCGATGACCGCGATGCGAACATCGCCGTTCGCGCCGGCGACTTGCGCCCACGAACGCGCGGAGAAGGTGAGCGCACCAGCGGCAAGCGCGGAGGTTTTGAGAAACGTGCGGCGATTGAATTGGTTCATAGAAAATTATTTTTCGGCAGAGTAATCGGCGTAATGTTCGGCAATCTTCGCGACTTTCTCGTCGCCGTAGTGAAAATAAAAACGATAGCGCAGCGTCAATTCGCCACCGGCGGGAATGGTGTAGTCGCCCGCGTGCGGCTGGTCTTTCAAGCCTTCAAAATCGTGTTTGCCGAACGGGTTTGCACCGAACAACCCGTAGTCGCGCACCTGCCACCACGTCGGATGACGGAAGTTTTGCGGGCTGTCGAAAATGGCGACGCCATAAGTCTTGCCGTCGTGTTCCGCAAAATAATCACACCAGTCGGCCTGCTTGCCCCAGCAATCGCCGTCGCGCTGGCCGGCGCTGTTGGCGATGTGGCCTTGGCTGACGGTGGCCGCGCTGGCGACATCATTGCTCGCGCCCGTGATGCTGGCGCCGCCGCCCTGGCTCTTGTGCGGCATCGTCATCCACTGCGCGAGGCGGATCGCCATCGTGCCGTCTTTGTTGTCGCCGATGACGACTGGTTCGTTTGTGAGTGCGTGCAGGGTAACTTCGTAATCAATCATCCGCGCCTCGGCGGTGGCGTGAAAAGAAATTTTCCGCTCGTCCGTGCAAATGACTTTTCCATCGGGCGCAACCCAACGGTTGCGCGCACGGATGCTGCCCATCGCGTCGCCCGCCGTTTGCACGGTCGCGCCATAAGACTGGATTTTTCCCTTGGCGGCGGGCGATTTGCCGGCGTCGCCCTTGCCTTCGTTCCAAAAATCCACGCCATTGACCATGCTGTGCGCGAACATGAGCGCGCGATGCCACGGATGATCGGTGTCCTCGCCCGCCGTCTGCTTCATCGGAAAATCCCGCGTAAGCGAAGTTCCGTCCGGCGCAAGAATGGGATAACAATACGGTCGCGTCGCGCCGTCGCCGAAGATGTATTCGGTGAAGAGCGTGCCGCCAATCTCCACGCGAACGCGGTCGGTGAGTGGAGTCAGTTTGACGGCGGGCGCAGTTTCAGCAGCGAACGTGGGTTGAAAAGCGGGCAGCAGGCACAGAGCCACGACGGCGAGGTTGCGGGGATTCATGATTAAAAGGACGCCATATTGGGGCCGGCGTTACAAGGATTTCTCAGATACAAAACTGGTGATGAAAAGAATTGAATTGCGGCCGCCGCCGTCCGCGCCTACAAAGGACGCATGAGTGAACCCGTCATCGCCCAAAAATTCCCGTTCGTGCTGCCGATGAAGGCCGGCACCTATTACTTCTGCACCTGCGGCAAATCAAAAGGCCAGCCGTTTTGCGACGGCTCGCACAAAGGCTCTACTTTCGCGCCGAAGAAAGTGGATCTTACCGAGGACAAGACGGTCGCGTGGTGTGGCTGCAAAAATTCCAAGAACCTGCCGTTCTGCGACGGCAGCCACAAGAGTTTGCCGTAAGGGTTCGCATCATTTTTGAAATCGTCCGCCGCGAATCGCATCGTCGCCGCTCCAGCAGAGGGGTGGGGCGAAGAAATAAAAAACCCACGGCGCGAGCCGTGGGTTTGTATTTGAACCGATTGCCAATGCGGCATGTAAAATAGGAATTAAATCCTTTCGCTCAAAGCCGGGCGAACGCCGCATCCAAGACTTCCAGCAAGAAATCCGCATCCGCCAGCGTGATGCACATGGGCGGCGCGAAACGAATCGTCTGCCCGCGTAAGCCGCCTTTGCCAATGAGCAGTCCCATTTCGCGGGCGTGTTCCAGCACGGCGGCGCACTCGGCAGTGGCGGGTTCTTTCGTTGTGCGGTCTTTGACCATCTCGATGCCGAGCATCAAACCTTTGCCGCGCACGTCGCCGATGATTTTGTATTTCTCTTTCAGCTTGTTCAGGCCGGCGAGGATGTGATTGCCGAGCTTGAGTGAGTTGGCTTGGAGATTTTCTTTCTCAATGACTTCGAGCACGGCCTTGCCCATCGCGCTGACGACGGGATTGCCGCCGAACGTGTTGAAGTGAACTTTACCGACGAGCGACTGCGCAATCTTCGGCGTGGTGACGACCGCCGCGAGCGGGCAGCCGTTGCCAATGCCTTTCGCCATCGTGACGATGTCGGGAATCACATCCTGCGTCTCGAACCCCCAGAAGTGCGTGCCGGTGCGGCCGAATCCCGTCTGCACTTCGTCCGCGATGCACACGCCGCCAGCGGCGCGGACGTGTTCGTAAGTGTGCTTAAGATAACCTTGCGGAAATTCCACGAAGCCACCGACGCCTTGAATGGATTCAGCGATGAAGCCCGCGACTTTTCCCGGCGTGGCGAAATCAATAACTTCTTTCACGTCGTTCGCATATTTCTTCCCGGCGTCCGCGTCGTCGTAACCCCACGGGCCGCGATATTGATACGGCGCGAGCGCGTGATGCACGCCGAAGCTGTGCGGCACGTTGTATTTCCAGGTGCTGTGCGCCGTGAGCCCCATGGTGGTCGGACTGCCGCCGTGATACGCATTGCGCAAGGCGACGATGTCGTAGTTCTGCGTGTAGGCGCGCGCCATCAACATCGCGAGATCGTTCGCCTCCGAACCGGAATTCACGAAGTAACACATCTTCAAATCGCCCGGCATCTTCGACGCGAGCTTCTCGGCGTATTGCGCGACGTTCGGGTGCAGATAGATCGTGGTCGAATGCTGGTAGATTTCGCTCTGCTTGTTGCCAGCGGAAATGACGTGCGGATGACAATGCCCGACGCTCACCGTCACGATGCCGCCGAGGCCGTCGAGGTAACGCTTGCCCGTTTCGTCCCAGACATATTGCATCGAACCTTCCACAACCATCAGCGGTGTCTTGTAGTAGAGAAAGATGCCCGGGTTCATGAACTGCTTGCGGAGCGCGAGCACTTCGGCAGCGGACGGGCCGGTGTATTTAATGGGCGTGTGACTGGTCGGGGGAAGGTTTGGTGTGTTCATAGGTTTAGGAACGAGGGAACGCTTTTCGGAGCGCGAGGTAAATCACAAAGGCGAGCGCGAAGCCGACGAACCACGCGTAGTGATAGAGATCGGTGATGATTGCAGGAATGGTTTCCGGATTGAGGACTTTCACCTGCACGAGAAAACCCGGCACGCTTGGCAACGCGCCCGCGACGAGCGCAACCAGCGCAACGATGCTGAAACCCTTGGTGAACCGATACTCGCCATCAGCCTTGTAGAGCGCGACGAGATCGAGCTTGCAGCGGCGGCACACAAAGTAGTCCGCAATGAGGATTCCGCCGATTGGCCCGAGCAACGCACTGTAGGCAATGAGCCATGTGAAGATGTAGCCCGTCGGGTCAGCCACCAACTTCCACGGCATCATCAACACGCCGATGATGCCCGTGATGTAGCCGCCGGTGCGGAACGAAATCAAACGCGGCGCAAGATGTGCAAAGTCGTTCGCGGGGCTGACGACATTCGCCGCAATGTTCGTGGCGAGCGTCGCGATGCAGAGTGAGATCAACGCGGTGATCAGCACGGTCGGGCTGTCGAAGCGCGTCAACACGTCCACGGGATTCCACAGTGATTCGCCGAAGATGATGACGGTGGCGGAGGTGACGGCCACACCGATGAACGAGTAAAGCGCCATTGTTGCGGGCAGGCCGAGCGCCTGACCGATCACTTGGGCGCGCTGCGATTTTGCGTAGCGCGAGAAGTCGGGGATGTTCAGCGAGAGCGTGGCCCAGAAGCCGATCATGCCGGTGAGCGCGGGGAAAAAGTAGGTCCAGAACTGCCCGGCTTTCGGCTGGCCTGGATCGAATGCCGAGGGCTGCGACAGGATCGGGCCGAAGCCGCCCGCATTTTTCCACGCCCACCAAAGGAGCAGTAACCCGAGGCCGATGAGCAGCGGTGCTTTGATATTTAGCAGGACGCGGATCAAGTCGATGCCGCGCCAGACGACCCACATATTGATGCTCCAGAAAAACAGGAAACAGACGAGTTGCGCGCCATTGATCCCGAGCCAGTCGATCGGCGGCGCACCGGCGAGTGCGGGAAAAAAGACGGCGAGGATTTTGTAGATCGCGTTCCCGCCGATCCACGTATGGATGCCGAACCAGCCGCACGCGACGAAGGCTCGCATGAGCGCCGGGACATTTGCGCCGAGCGTGCCGAAGGAGGCGCGACACAGCACGGGAAAGGGAATGCCGTAGCGCGTCCCGGCGTGCGCATTCAGCACCATCGGGATGAGCACGATCACGTTTCCTAAAAAAATCGTGAGGATCGCCTGCACCAATTCATGCCGCCGCCGATGAACGACGACGCGAGCATGTAAGTCGGGATGCACGCCGACATGGAAATCCAGAGCGCGGCGATGCTTCCCATGTGCCAGGTCCTGAGTTCC
>JANOBC010000304.1:0-1830 GCA_031411455.1 Limisphaerales bacterium | reverse complement strand
CGCCGGCCGTCCTCGAATTTCACCTCGGTGGCGATGTGCTGGCTGCCTTTTCCGCCATATAGTGCATCGATCAGCGGCGCATACTTTTGCGCGACGAAATTCCGCCGTACCTTGCGCGTGCGGGTTAGCTCGTCGTCGTCGGCATCGAGCTCCTTGTGCAGCACCAGGAAGCGCTTCACCTGCAAACCAGTGAGTTGCGCGTCGGCCGCCACGTCACGATTGACCTGTTCGACGCATTGCGCGAGCAGGTCGTAGACCTCGGGGCGCGAAGTGAGATCCAGGTAGCCGCTGTAGGGCATATGGCGCTTTTCCGCCCAGTTGCCCACGGCCTGCAGGTCGATGTTCAGGAAGGCGCAAACCTGGTCGCGGCGGTCGCCGAAGCAGACGGCTTCCTTGATGAACGGGAAAAACTTGAGCTTGTTCTCGATGAATTGCGGCGCGAAGAGCGAACCGTCGGCGAGCCTGCCGACGTCGCTGACCCGGTCAATGATTTTCAGGTCGCCGTCCGCGTTCAGGAAACCGGCGTCACCCGTCAGGAAATAGCCGTCCGCGGAAAACGCCTCCGCCGAGGCGTCCGGCCGCTTGTAGTATTCCTTGAACATGCTGGGAGTCTTGACCTGCACCTCGCCGCTTTCGGAGATTCGTATGTGCACGCCCGGCAGTGGCACGCCCACCGTGTCGATCTTGGCGCGGCCGTTGGGCTGCTTGCAGACGTACGCGCCGGTTTCAGTCTGTCCGTAGAGCTGTTTCAAATTGATGCCGATTGATCGGTAGAAGCGATGCAGGTCAGGTCCGATCGGTGCGCCGCCGGTATAGGCGACGCGGATGCGGCTCATGCCGAGGATGTTACGCAACGGCGCATAGATTACCAGCCTGCCAAGCGCGTACAGCAGCCGGTCTGCGAGCGGCACGCGCTTGCCGTCCATGATCTGTGTGCCACAGCGACGCGCGACACCCATGAAATAGTGAAACAGGCCGCGCTTGAGGCGGCTGGCGTCGTCCATGCGAATCATGACGTTGGTCAGCAGGTTTTCGAAGATCCGCGGCGGCGCAAAATAATACGTCGGCCCGATCTCGCGCAAATCATTCATCGCCGTTTCCGACGACTCCGGGCAATTGACCGCGAAGCCGGCGACCATCGCCTGAGCGTAGGAGAACAGATGATCACCGACCCAGGCCATCGGCAGGTAGGAAAGCACTTCGTCGGCGGGTTTGAAGCCGTCGAACTCTACGTCGCCGCGGGCCGCGGCGATGAATCCGGCATGCGTGTGGCAGACTCCCTTGGGCTTGCCCGTTGTACCGGATGTGTAGAGCATCACGCAGGTGTCTTCCGGCCTGACGTTGCCAACGCTACGTTCGAAGAATCCGACATCCCGCCGGTCGAACTCGCGGCCGATCTCGCGCAGCCGGTCGTAGGACAACAGCTGCGGCTGGTTGTAGTCGCGCAGACCGCGCGGATTGTCGTAGACGATGCTTTTGAGCTTCGGATGCTGCGGCAGGATCTCGAGCAGCTTGTCGACCTGTTCCTGATCTTCGACGATGGCAAATTCAATCTCGCCGTTGTCGAGGACGAAAAGCATCTCTTGTGCGACCGCGTCCTGGTACAGGGGCACTGGTACGCCGCCGAGGCATTGCGCTGCGGCCAACGACCAATAAAGGCGCGGGCGATTGTCGCCAATGATGGCGAGGTTCATGCCGCGCCTGAACCCTTGCGCGGCGAGGCCGCAGGCAAACGTGCGCACCTCGTTGGCTACCTGGGCCCAGGTCCAGCTTTGCCAGATGCCGAGATCTTTCTCGCGGATGGCAGTGCGGTTGCCTTGCTGCAGTGCA
>JANOBC010000303.1:0-5319 GCA_031411455.1 Limisphaerales bacterium | reverse complement strand
CCAGTTCTCCAGTTGGACGCTGCACATGGCGAGCATCATCATCTTCAGCACGCTGTGGGGAATTTTCTTCAAGGAATGGCGCGGGGCGCAGCCGTTCACCAAGAAGCTGGTCGTGCTGATGCTCGCGCTGCTGGTCGGCTCAACTTGCATCATCGGCTACGGCAACAAAAAATCGGCAGACGCCGAAGCCACGCTGAAAGGCCAGACCGCCATCGCCGTGGATGCCGTCAAAGACGCCGCCGCAGCAACCACAGATGCCGCCAAGAACGCCGTGGATGCGTTGAAAAAATAATCCGTGCAGCGTTTTGTTTGTAGCATGAAAAAAAAAGTTTACCTGGCAGTGGATCTTGGGGCCGAAAGCGGGCGCGTCATTGCGGGCTTGTGGAATGGCAAGACCATCCGGCTCGAAGAAGTTCACCGTTTCTCCAACGGCGCAACCGTGCTGGGCGAAAGTTTGCGCTGGGATGTGCTGCGGCTCTGGTCTGAAATCCAAATCGGCCTCACGCTGGCCGGGAAAAAATATGGCCGGCAGGTCGTCTCCGTAGGCGCGGATACGTGGGGCGTGGATTTTGTGTTGTTAAACCAGCAGGAGGAAATCCTCGGCCTGCCGTATCATTATCGCGATGTGCGGACGAACGGGTTGATGGAGAGTGCGTTCAAGAAAGTGCCGCGCGCGGAAATTTTTGCGCAGAGTGGTTTGCAGTTCATGGAATTGAATTCGCTCTACCAGTTGCTCGCGTGGAAAAATCATTCGCCGCAAATTTTGGACGCCGCGCACACGCTGTTGTTCGTGCCGGATTTTTTGCACTGGGCCATGTGCGGTGCGAAGAAGGCGGAATTCACCATCGCCTCTACCTCGCAGTTCCTGCATCCGAAAACGGGCGACTGGTCGAAGTCGCTGCTGAAAAAACTGGGTTTGCCGACGCACTTTCTCCCGGAGATTGTGCCGCCGGGAACCGTGTTGGGAAAATGTCGCGCGTCACTTGCGCAACGCACCGGTTTGACAAACGTGAAAGTGGTCGCGCCACCGTCGCATGACACCGCATCCGCCGTCGTCGGTGTGCCGACTGCGAATACGGGCAAAGCGGACTGGGCGTATTTAAGTTCCGGCACCTGGTCGCTGATGGGCGTTGAAACGAAGCGCGCCAATCTTTCGCCGGAAGCACTGGCGCTGAACCTAACGAACGAGGGCGGCGCGGACGGGACGTATCGGATGCTGAAAAACATCATGGGGCTCTGGCTCGTGCAGCGCTGCAAGCGCGTGTTTGATGCGCGGGGGGAAACTTACGATTACGGCCGGCTAGTCAAGCTGGCGGCGGCGGCGAAACCATTGCGCTCGCTGGTGAATCCTAACGATCCGCGTTTCCTGAATCCGCCGGACATGGTGCAGGCGATTCAAGATTTCTGCCGTGAGACGAAACAATGTGTGCCGAAAACCGTCGGCGAAATTGTTCGCTGCGCCTACGAAAGCCTCGCGTTAAAATACCGCGAGACAATGGAGTCTCTGGAAGTTTTGACGGGCGAATCCATCCGCCAAATTCACATCGTTGGCGGCGGTTCGCAGAATCAGCTGTTGAACCAGTTCACGGCGGATGCGTGTCAGCGTCCCGTCGTCACCGGCCCGGTTGAAGCAACCGCGCTGGGCAACTTGCTCGTGCAAGTGCAGGCCGATGGCGAGCTGAAAAATCTTTCGGAAATCCGTGAAGTCGTCCGCGCCTCCAGCGTCATAAAAACTTTCAGACCTCATGGCAGTGTGCCGTGGAGCGAAGCCGCCAGTCGCCTGACAAATTTTCGTTAAATTATTTACCTTGCCCCTATGAAATCCCAGTCAACGTCCTATCAACACGTCAACAACCTCTGGAACGCTGCCGCCGCTGCCAAACTCGATCCCGTCGCGCGGCTGGTTTATCGCTCGAACCAGCTCGGCGCGGACCAGCGCATCACCAACACTGGCGGCGGCAACACGTCGTCGAAGGTCCGGGACATTGATCCACTCACTGGCAAAAAAGTCGAAGTGTTGTGGGTGAAAGGTTCGGGCGGCGATCTGCGGACGAGCACGCGCGAAAACTTTTCTTCACTCTACCAAGACAAGTTGCTGTCGCTCCAAGCATCCTACGCCGCGCGCAAAGACAAAGGGCTGAAGTCGCAGGCCGAAGACGACATGGTGGCGGCTTACAACCACACGACGTTCAACCTGAATCCGCGCGCGAGTTCCATTGACACGCCGCTGCACAGTTTTATTCCGGCGAAGTTCGTGGACCACATGCACCCGAACGCGGTCATTGCGATTGCCGCGAGCAAACATTGCGAGCAACTCACGCGGGAAATTTTTGGCGGCGCGATGGCCTATGTGAAATGGATGCGCCCGGGCTTTGAACTCGGCCTCGCGATGCAAGACATCTGCCACAAAAATAAGGCGGCCACCGGCATCATGATGGGGCAGCACGGTTTTATTTCGTGGGCGGACAACGATCAGAAATGTTATCTGCGGACGCTGGATTTCATTGAGCAGGCGTCGCAGTTCATCGAGAAAAAATACGCGGCGAACGGCGGCGATGCCGGCGCGTTCGGAGGTCAAAAATACCAGCCACTCCCGCCGGAACAGCGGCAGGGCATTTTTTCGGCGGTGCTGCCGTGGCTGCGCGGCCAGGTCTCGCAGTCGAAGCGGCTTGTCGGCACGGTGCAGGACGACGCGAAGATTTTGCGCTACGTCAATGCGCGCGACGCGGCGCGGCTGTCCGAACTCGGCACGAGCTGCCCGGATCATTTTTTGCGGACGAAGATCAAGCCGTTGTTCGTGGATTGGAATCCGCAGTCCGGCGATGTGGCGTCGTTGAAAAAGAAACTAGCCGCCGGCCTGGTGCAATATCGCAAAGACTACGCGGCGTATTATCAAAAATGCCGCCGCGCAAATTCCCCGGCGATGCGCGATGCGAATCCGACGGTAGTCTTAATTCCTGGTTGCGGGATGATCGCGTGGGGCAAGGACAAGAGTGAATCGCGCGTCACGGCGGAATTTTACAACTGCGCCGTCGAGGTGATGCGCGGCGCAGAGGCGATTGATGAATACATCGCGCTGCCGCAGCAGGAGGCGTTCGACATCGAATACTGGCTGCTGGAGGAAGCGAAATTGCAGCGGATGCCGGCGGAGAAGGAACTCGCGCGGCAGGTCATCATCGTCATCGGCGCTGGCTCTGGCATTGGCAAGGAAACCGCACATCGGCTCGTGAAAGAAGGCGCGCACATCGTCTGCGTGGATTTGAACGAGGCGAACGCCAAGGCGACGGCGAAAGAAATCACGGACAAATATGGCGTGGGCATCGGCGTGGCGGGAACGGGCCTGTCGGCGTGCGGCCCGGCCATCGGTCTCGCGGCGAACATCACTGATCGCGCGAGCATCCGCCGGATGCTGGACGACGTTGCGATTGCGTATGGCGGCTTTGATTCCATCTGCGTGACGGCGGGCATTTTTGTGCCGAGCGACACGACCGGCCACATTCCCGACGACAAGTGGGCGCTGACGTTCAACATCAACGTCACTGGCAGTTATCTTGTGGCCGACGAGGCGGCGAAGACGTGGCGCGAACAGGGCTTGCGCGGCAATCTTGTTTTGACGACTAGCGCCAACGCCGTCGTCGCGAAAAAAGGCTCGGTCGCCTATGATTGCTCCAAGGCGGCGGCGAACCATCTCGTGCGCGAACTGGCCATCGAACTCGCGCCGCTCGTGCGCGTGAACGCCGTCGCTCCCGCGACGGTGGTGCAAGGCTCGGCGATGTTTCCGCGCGACCGCGTGATCGGCTCGCTGGCGAAATACGGCATCCCATTTAGCGATGACGAGGCGACGGGATCGCTCGTGGACAAGCTGGCGCAATTTTACGCCGACCGCACGCTGACGAAATCGCCCATCACGCCCGCCGATCAGGCCGAGGCGTATTTTCTACTCGTGACGAAACGCTTGAGCAAAACGACGGGGCAGGTGATTACGGTGGATGGCGGTTTGCACGAGGCGTTTTTGAAATAAAGTTCAGGAATTTTTTTTCGCACATCCTGACAGCTGAAAATGGGCGACTCACTTTTCAGGCCGTGTTTCATTGACCGGCTGTCTTCGCAGGTGGGCATCAGCCTGATTAAACTCTTCGCGCGGTGGGACACAAAGTCGTGTGCCGCTAGGCGTGATTGTGCAGGGTTGATCAGCGCGGACATCTTTGGATGGATCAAAGTTTTGACAACCGACATCGTTGTCACGTAATTCCGTGACATAACCCGGCAGACTTGAGGTTTAATTCTTCACGCCCTCGCATCTAATATATCAATCAACCAAGTCATGATTACCGCTTTCAAGCGCCAACGAAACCAAGCTGCAAAAAAACACTGTTGTCTCGCGATTACGGTCCCCGTTTTTGCAGCTTTGCTTGTAGCCTTTCCGGTCATGGCCGCCGACCATCCCAACATCGTCATTGTCCTCGCCGATCAATGGCGCGCCTCGGCGACGGGATATGCGGGCGATCCGAACGTCAAGACGCCAAACCTTGATCGCCTCGCGAAAGAAGCGGTGAACTTTCGCAATGCTGTTTCCGTTTTGCCAGTCTGCACGCCGCAGCGGTCGGCATTGATGACGGGGCGTTATCCTACTTCCACCGGAATGTTTCTGAATGACGCGCATCTGCCGGACGGCGAATTGTGCCTGGCGGAAATTTTTGGCACGGCAGGTTACGCCACTGGCTACATCGGCAAGTGGCATCTGGATGGGCAGGGACGCATGGCCTACATCCCGCCGGAGCGGCGGCAGGGTTGGGATTACTGGAAAGCCGCCGAGTGCGATCATAATTACAACCACTCCCACTACTACACCGGCAACTCCAATGTGAAACAGTTTTGGCCGGGCTACGATGCTTTTGCCCAAACCAAGGACGCTCAACAATATCTTCGCGATCATGCGCGCGGTGAGCGTCCCTTTGTCTTGATGGTGGCCTTCGGCAGTCCGCATTTTCCACACGCGACTGCGCCGGAGGAATTCAAGGCCCTGTATCCGCCGGAGAAAATTCAGGTGCCGCCGAATGTTCCGGCCCGTCTTCGCGCGAAGGTGCAACAGGAAGCGCAGGGTTATTACGCGCACTGCACGGCGTTGGACAAGTGCATCGGCGATTTGTTGGGCACGCTCGCGGAAACCGGGCTGGCTACGAACACCATTTTTATTTTTAGTTCAGATCACGGCGAGATGCTCGGAGCGCAAGGCGTTGCGCCATTTGAAAAACAGGTGGTGTGGAATGAATCCTTGCATGTGCCGTTCCTCATGCGCGTGCCGGGCATCGGTGCGCG
>JANOBC010000302.1:0-20688 GCA_031411455.1 Limisphaerales bacterium | reverse complement strand
TGATCTTGATGCCGTGGTTGACGAGGCAGGGCAGGGCGTTGTGCGGCTCCTCAAATTCCACAGCGAAATGGCAGGTGTCGTAGTTCACACCGAGATGCGCGTCGAGGCGTGCGTCGCGCGGATGCTCGGCGCGGAGGTGGTCGAAAAAATGAATCGTCTCCGCGCTGCTCTCCAGCAGGCAGAGCGGTTCGGGTTCGAGGCCGAGGTGGAGTTTGCGTCCGCACTTTTCGCCAAGCCGGGCGATGTGCTCGACGCTGCGCCAAATGTTTTGGCGGATAGTTTTCAATGCTTCAGGCGAAGGGTGAAATTCCTTGAACGAGCCGGGCAGGGTGCTGACGCTGCCTTCGACGCCGGGGGGAACGAGTTGGGCGAGCAGGTCGAACAGCAGGTTGGTGTAGGCCACGCGTTCGGGCGAAGCCCAGTCGGGGCGATAGACATTTTCCTTCACGCGTGAGCCGTGGAATTTTCCGTAGGGAAATCCGTTGATGGTGAAAACGTAGCAGCGATTTTTGTCCAGCCAGCGGCGAAATTCCAGCATCACTTCCCGCTCATTCAATTCCACCGCCGCCTGTTCGCTCAAGCGCAGGCCGATAGCGAAGGGTTTTTGTGGGCAGACTTTTTCGCGCACGGCGAGCGCGTGGGTCTGGAGCGAGGCAAACGTCTCGCGCCACGTTTCGCCACGATGGATGTTCGTGCAATATGCGAGGTGAAGGCCGTGGTTGAGTTGCATCACAGACAAGATGCGCGGATGCGGCGGTTTTTCAAGGCGCAAGGCGGAGCGCCAAGTCAGGCTTTGGTGGGGCGAGCGTCCTCGCGAGCCGCTGGTGACTACGACGCCCGGCTTTGGGCAATAACGTCGCCAAATTAGCAGTTGCGGGTGAGGTCGTGTCTGGTATGCTCCGCGTCCCTTGTCGCCAGCAATGGTGCGGGGGAAAACGGCCTTTCGCTTCGAGTGAAGCAGTCGCGCAGCGGATGCAGCGCGGCGGGCCACAACAACATCAAACAAAATCCTGTGTTCCGCAGGATGCCTTGAACAAAATCAAGGTGATAACCAATGGAAAATTAGCAAGTATGACCACGACCATCGGAGTAAAAGAACTGTTGGATGCCGGCGTCCATTTCGGACATCAAACCAAGCGCTGGAATCCCAAGATGAAGCCATTCATCTTTGACGCCCGCAACGGCATTCACATCATCAATTTGAGCAAGACCGAGGAGCAGTTGAATACGGCCTTGAACTTCCTCGCCACCACCGTTCGCAAAGGCGGCAAAATCCTTTTCGTCGGCACCAAGAAACAGGCGCAGGCGACCGTGAAGGAAACCGCGAAGGAAACCGGCCAGATGTTCGTGACCGAACGCTGGCTCGGCGGCACCTTGACCAACCACGCCACCGTCAAGACCTCCATCAAGCGCCTCAAGGAAATTGAACGCATGGAAACCGACGGCTCCATCACCGACTACGTCAAGCAAGAGCAGTCCGTCATCCGCCGCGAAGGCGCGCGGTTGCACAAGTATTTCGACGGACTCCGCGATCTCGACAAGATGCCCGCCGCGATGTTCATCGTGGACCTCAAGCGCGAGCACAACGCCGTGGCCGAAGCCCGCGTCCTCAAGATTCCCGTCGTGGCCCTCGTGGACACGAACAGCGATCCCGACCTCGCCGATTATCCCATCGCCGCGAATGACGACGCCATCCGCTCCGTCCGTTTGATTCTCCAGGCCGTCACGCAGTCCATCACGCAGGCCCGCGCCGAGTTTGAATCCAAGCGCGCCCGCAAGGTGAGTGACGAAGCCGCGCCCGCCGCCGCTGCTCCGGCGGTCGAAGCCGCCGTCGCTGCTTAAGAAATAATTCCTGAACGGGGCGTGAAAATTTTTTCACGCCCCGTTCTTTCAACTCTCAACTTTCAACTTTCAATTTTTTTTATGGCTGAAATCACCGCACAAAACGTAGCCAAGCTCCGCGAGATGACGGGCGTTGGCATGATGGAATGCAAAAGGGCGCTCGTCGAAGCGCAGGGCGAGATCGAGACCGCCGTGGATCTTCTCCGCAAATCCGGCGCGGCCAGTGCCGCCAAGAAAGCCACCCGCGAAGCTCGCGAAGGCGTCATCGCTCAGGCCATCGCCGCCGGCGGCAAGTCTGGCGTCCTCGTCGAAGTGAATTGCGAAACCGACTTCGTCGCGCGCAACGAAGCCTTCCGCGCGTTCTGCGACGACATCGCCAAGAAAGTTTTGGCCGATGCCAATGTGAACCTTGACGCCGACCGCACCGCCGCCGTTGGCAAGATGGGCGAGAACATCAAGTTCCCGCGCAACGCCCGCATGGACGTTGATGGCAACGGCGCGGTCGCCGCCTACATCCACACCGGCGCGAAAGTCGGCGTGCTCGTCGAAGTCGGCTGCGGCAAGGCCGACACCACGGCCAAGGACGAATTCAAGCAGCTCGTCAAAGACATCACGCTCCAGATCGCGGCGGGTTTCCCGCACGTCGTCTCCCGCGAAAATGTCGCGCCCGAAGTCATCGCCAAGGAACGCGACATCGCCGCGAACTCCGACCGACTCAAAGGCAAGCCCGCTGCCGCCATGGAAAAGATTCTCCAAGGCGTGCTGGACAAGTTCTTCCAGACCTACTGCCTCGTGGACCAAGGCTTCGTGAAACGCAATTCCGAAGTCAGCGTCAAGGAACACGTCGCGCAGATCAGCAAGCAGATTGGCGATGAGATCGTCATCCGCCGCTTCGTCCGCTTCCAAGTCGGCGAAGCCACCGCGTAAGCGATTGTTTCAAAATTCAAAGGCGTCCAGTGATGGACGCCTTTTTAATTTTTCGACGGCAAGAGTTGGTCGACAATTTCGTAGCCGTGAGCTGGATTGGTGTCAGTGAACTGCGCGCCAGCGTCTTGGAGTGCGGCGGCCCTCCGCCGCTTTTGGGGCGTCCGGTTGAGTGTCAGCAATCCGCCCACGCAGGCGCAGATGCAGGCGGTCGCGAACAAGATGGATGAATTGATCACGGCATTGCAGCGGCTGTGATGTTTGGTTGAGGCGCTTTCCATTGAGGCGCTTTCAATTTGAATTTTCTCTGTTATCAGCCAGAATCCGTCTGTGAACCGAATTATCTTTTGGCCGTTGGCCGCGTTTTTTATGGCGGTGTCGGCGTTAAATCTTTCCGCGCAAGGCACGGCGTTCCTGTATCAAGGCCGTTTGAGCGACAACGGCAGCGCGGCCAGCGGCAAGTATGACCTGCGCTTTGCGCTCTACGACGCGGCGGTCAGCGGCAACGCCATCGGCGGGTCGCAGACGAATTTCGCGGTGCCGGTGACGAACGGCCTGTTCATGACGAACGTGGATTTTGGCGCGGTATTCACCGGCACAAACTACTGGCTGTCCATCGGCGTGCGGACGAACGGCAACTTGGGCGCGTTCACGCTGCTCACGCCGCGTCAGGCGATTCTGCCGACCCCGTATGCCATCTTCGCGAACACGGCGAGCAACGTCCTCGGCTCGGTTTCCGCCACGCAGCTCGTCGGCACGTTGCCGTCGGCGCAGGTGGCGGGAAATTATTTCGGGTCGGTGAATTTCACGAACGCGACGAACTCCTTCACGGGAAAATTTTTCGGCAACGGCGCGGGCCTGACGAATCTCAATGGCTCGATGATTGCGACCGGCACGGTGGCGGACGCGCGGCTCTCGGTGAATGTGGCGTTGCTGAACACGAACCAGACGTTCACCGGCTCGAATACGTTTAGCGGCACGAATTTTTTCACCGGGGCGAACACGTTCACGGGCGTGAATAATTTCACGAACCGCAACAACACGTTCACGGGATCGTTCTTCGGCAACGGGCTGGTCGGGTGGATTCCGGTTTTGGGGGCGACGACGCAGGCGGTGGCGAACGCGGGCTACCTGCTTTTGAATACGAATGTTTCCACGGTGACGCTGCCGCTTTCCAGTTCGCTGCTGGTGGGCGATCTTGTGCGGATTGCGGGAACCGGCCCGGCGGGCTGGTTCGCCAAGCCAAATGTCGGCCAGTCCATTCGCGGGAATCTGGCGAGCTATGCCAACAGTTTGGAAGTGGCCACACCGAACATTGGAAACTATCAGGACGTGGCGACCTCGGCGGACGGCCACCGGGTTTATTTGGTGGGGTCGGGCATCATGGGGGTTTATGCGTCGTCGGATTTCGGGCGCACGTTTGCAACGGTGAACGGGCTGGGTGGTTTTGGGCAGTCGGTGGCGTGCTCGGCCAACGGACAAATTGTCTACGCGGTGCCGAATGGCGGCGGCACAATTTTGCAATCCGTGGACAGCGGGGCGAATTGGGCTTCCACCGGCTTCACGGGAACTTCCGTTTCCTGCACGGCGAACGGCAGTTTTATTTTTATTGGCAACAACCAGACGTGCTCCGGCAACGGCGTTTTTCTGGGCAGATTAATCAGCGGTGCTATTTCTATTTCCACCAATGCCGCCGCAAGTTGGACGCCCGTCACCGGGCCGCCAGGAACCGTCACTTGCCTGGCGGTTTCGGGGGATTGCCTGCGGATGGTGGCGGGTGTCAACGGCGGCTTGCTGTATGGCTCGGCCAATCAAGGCGCGACTTGGGCGGCGGTCAACAACACGAATCTTTTTTGGACGGGCGCGAGTATGTCCGCCGATGGCAGCCGGTTCGCGGCCTCCGCCAGCACGGTGGGCGGAGTGAATGGCGGGATCTACCACTACAAGGTCAATGTTCAGCCCGGCGTCGTCTGCACCAACAGCGTGAGTGGTAGTCAGGATTCGACCGTGGATCTGCAATACCTCGGCAATAATCAATTCATGCCCATCGGCGGCGTCGGGACGGTTTGGGGGAATTGAAATTCGTCAATGATGGTGTTGGACTGCTGGATGGACATCAACGGTGCGAAGATTGTTTCTGCCGATGCCCGCGATTTAATTTTCAATTCACGCGCCGGCGATGAATCCGCTAACTTCAAGCTAGCCAGAAAAACTAGCGGGTAGACTATGGAAACCAACATCCAAAAAACATCGGAGCCGTTGAGCCTTAAGAAAACTTTTCTCTTCCTCACCCTGGCAATTTTATGTTTCCACGCCGCTTACTCGTCGCTGAAATTTCCAGCGGCGGGGCTTTTTATTTTTGGCTACGCGTTCGGGCTGGTGCGGCTGTGCGAGCAATCGTCCGTGCGCCGCGCATTTTATTTCGGGCTGGCGACGGGCTATCTCTGCATCGCGCCGCAAACGCTTTTCATGTGGAGCATCTTCGGCCCGCTCGCGCCGATTCTTTGGCTGGTGCTGGCGTTTTGGATTGGCTTGTTCACGGCGATTGTCTGCGGCTGCATCCGGCGCTGGGGCAAAGCCAAAGCGGCGTGGCTGATTCCGGTCTTATGGACGGGCATCGAATACTTCCGCAGCGAACTCTACTACTTGAAATTTTCTTGGCTGAATGTGGGATATGCGTTGCCCGCGTCATACGGTGGCTTTGGAATGGGAATGTATGGTATTGGCTTTTTAGTTTTCGGACTTTTTTTGGTTCGGAATTATTGGTGGGCAATCAAAATTACCCCGGTCAGAATTTTGCTTTATATTGTTCTGCTCACCCTTGCTATAAACCCATTGTTACCTCGACTTTCAACACCCAAGCAGAGAACTACTCCTCTTACTCTCGTCGGCATCCAAATGGAATTTCCGTCCGAAGGCGTTCTGCCCAAAGTTCTCAACCAAGCGCTCGCCAAAAACACCAACGCGCAGATTTTCGTCTTGAGCGAATACACGCTCGACGGCGGCGTGCCGGATTCGCTCAAGGACTGGTGCCGCACCAACTCGCGCTACCTCGTCGTCGGTGGCAAGGATGTCATCACGAATGAGGTCTATTACAACACCGCCTTCGTCGTCGGCACGAATGGCGAAATCGTGTTCCAGCAGGCCAAAAGCGTGCCGATTCAATTCTTCAAAGACGGATTACCCGCGACGAAACAGGAATTGTGGAATTCGCCGTGGGGCAAAATCGGTATCTGCATCTGCTACGACTTGAGCTACACGCGCGTGACCGACGAACTCATTCGCCAAGGCGCGCAACTTCTCATCGTCCCTACAATGGACGTCGAGAATTGGGGGCGTCATCAGCACGAGTTGCACTCGCGCGTTGCGCCCGTGCGCGCGGCGGAATACGACGTGCCGATTTTCCGGCTGGCGAGTTCGGGTATTTCGCAAGCCGTTACTGGCTGCGGCATAGTCATCGCACAAACGAAGGTGCCGGGGAATGGAGAGGTTTTATCCGCGCAACTGCGCTTGCCGAGACGCGGTTCGTTGCCGCTGGATAGAATTCTCGCGCCGCTGTGCGTCGCGGGGACGGGATTCATTTTGGTCGGGCTGCTGATTCTCGCCGGCAAAGAAAAACGCGCGGCAAAGAAAAACTCTGCCGCGCGCTGAATCAAAATTTTGGAGATTCAACTCCATTGCTTGCCCATGCCGTCAATGCCGCTGCGCTGCAAATCTTCCGGCGTCATCGCGATGCGGAATTCCACATTCGCCTGAAAGGTCAGGAACCACGGCTCGGCCAGCACGGGAATTTTGGAGGCGTCCGCCAGGTCCACGATGAGCATGGCTCCGCGATACCCGTCCTGTTCGGTGAAATAAACTGCCTCCGGTTTGATGGCTTCAAGAATCTTTCCGATCTTCGCGCCCGCCGTGCCGTCTTTGACGGCGGCATTAAACGTGGCGTGAGGGATTTTGACGTTCATGATCATTCGCATGGTGGTTCCTTTGAGTTGGTGGTTGGATTTGAGTGCACGCCAAAATGCAGCGGGCGAGAACGGGCGGCAAGCGGATTGTTTCACCAGACCTCGACCGGGCCTTTGGGAACGGGGATATGCGTGCGTGTCGTCGAGGCTGGTTCGTCGCGCATGAAGGAGGCGATCATTGGCGCAGGAGCGAAGCGTGGAAGCAATTCGCCACATTCGTCGAGAAATTGCTGCCGCCAGCGGATGTAATTTTCCAGCACGTCGCGGAACTCGGTGCGGGTGCGGACTTGCACGACTTTCTTGTTGAACTCGTGGCACGGGCCGAAGCGTTTGGAATACCACGGCGCGACTTTGCGGAACATCCGGCAGCCGTGTTCTTCGCCAAAAACTTCCACCATCAAATCCAGATGCCGGTTCATCACGCGGATGCGTTCGGCGAAGGACGGTTCGGGTGGAACTGAATCGTTGCTGGTAGGGCTGACCTGCGGGTCAGCCGGGGCGTGGACGCGCGGCAGCGCGTCCCTACCCGCTTTCATGTATTCCAACGTGCGCTTGAAAATCCACGGGTCATAAAACGCGCCGCGTCCGATGCTCACGCCGGCGCAGCCGGTTTCGTCGAACATTTTCTTCGCGGCCTGCGGCGTGACGATGTCGCCGTTGCCGATGACGGAAATGTTTTTCACGGCGGCAACTACTTTGCGGATGCCGGCGAGGTTCACCGTGCCGCCAAAGCCTTGTTCGCGCGTGCGGCCATGGACAAAAATCGCGGCGACACCGGCGTCTTCCAGCGCGCGCGCCAAGTCGGGGGCGGTTAAATTATCGTCGTCCCAGCCGAGCCGCATCTTGGCGGTGACGGGAATTTTGACGGCGTTGACCATCATCCGCACGAGCGCGGAAGTCTTGTCCAGTTCGGTCATCATCGCGGAGCCGCCGCCGATCTTGACGACTTTTTTGACGGGGCAGCCCATGTTGATGTCCACGGAGACCGCGCCGCGCGCCTCGACCATGAGGGCGGCGTCGCGCATTTCTTCCGGCACGCTGCCGAAAAGTTGCACGGCGAGCGGGGCGTCGGCGGGCGAGGTTTCGATGAGCTTGAAAGCCTTGGGATTTTTTTCGATGAGCGAGCGGGCGTTGACGAGGTCGGTGGTGCAAAGCCCGACGCCGCCGATTTCGCGGACGACGAGGCGAAAGGGGAGGTTGGTGTAACCCGCCAGCGGCGAGAGAAAAAGATTGGAACTTAAATTAAGCGGGCCAAAACGCACGGCGGTGAGGTTAAACGAAAACGGACGGGGGAACAAAACGATTCAGTTGGTGACGCTCATGTGACTCATCACCCATTGGAAGTCGGCGAGATCAGCGCCGCTATAAACGAGCATAGGCAGGGCGGTGGAAAAGGAGATGGGCGGTTGGACGGTTCGTTTGCCGAGCCAGTGATGAAGCGAGGAATGTCCGTCAGCAAATGAGAACGAGGCGGAGCGGTTATGGAAGGAGGCGGGCAAATCGGTCCAACTGGGATACGTGGCGACGCTGGAACTGTAGACGCCGCCGCCGGTGGTTTCTTTGTTCACGAAGTAGCCGTCATCAATGCTGTCGGGATGTTCGTCGAGGAAGACAAAAATTTCCGAAGGGCGGGGGATTTGCGTTTCCTTGAAAAATTGTTTGTAGTGCGGCGCGTTGACGTTCACGCCGTTGGTGCTGAAGCCGCCCGCGTTGCCAATGAGGGCATTCATGGAGTAGCTGCGGATGCGCGCTTCCCAACCAACGGAGGCCTGAGTGGGGCTGATGACGCGGTCAGACGGGTCGTGGTAGATGGCGGCGGAACGGCTGACGTAATTGCCAAGGGCGGCTTTGGTGTGGGTGAGTTGGTTGGTATTGTCGGAGCTCAAATCCCAGCTCATCACGTTGTTGACCCAGTTCTGATCGGTGCGATACGAGGTTTCGGGTGAACCGCTCATGCCAATGTTGTAGGGGAGCGCTCCGTTATGATCATCGGCGTAAAGCTGCCAGCCGAGCGTGAGTTGCTTGGTGTTGTTCAGGCATACCATGGCGAGACCGCGTTCACGTGCCTTGCCCAGTGCCGGGAGGAGCAGGGCGGCGATGATGCCAATGATGGCAATGACCACCAGCAACTCAAGCAGAGTGAAGGCGCGGCGGTTTTGGTTTTTAGTTAAATTAATCATCTTGGGCGGAGTGCGCCGTTGAATCTTTGAATGGTTGCTTACCTTTTTATTTAACACGCCCTGTGCCGGGTGCAACAGTTTTTTTCGGCATGAGCGTGTCAGATTTCTCCTCGCAGGCGGCGGCGGAGCGTGTTAATTTTGTCTTCACATGGCGGTAATGACAGAACAGAAATTTGACCGGTTTCACCTTCGGGAACTTCTCAACCGTGGCGGTATGTCTGAAATCTGGTTGGTGGCTGATGGTCGGGGCAAACCTTATGCCCTGCGCACGTTGAAACGTGAGTTGCGGTTCAGCTTCACCGCGCGCCGTCGCTTCCTGCGCGGCTGCGAAATCCTCGAACAACTCGCGGACAAAGATCACATCGTCGGTTACGTTGAGCATGGCAAGGCGGAGGGGACGTGTTATCTGCTCATGGATTATGTCGAGGCGGAAAATCTCAAAGAACTTTACTCGCGACAGGACGCGGTGCTGACGGAGAACGTGGCGCAAATTTTGATTGATGCCGCCACCGGCTTGTGTCACATCCACGAGGCGGGGTATATGCACTTGGATTTCAAGCCGGAAAACATTTTGGTCACGCGCAACGGTGCGGTGCGGGTGATTGATTTTGACACCGCGCTGCCCTTGCCCGAGAAGCCCATCAAACTTTCCAAAAATCCCGGCACCCCCGGCTACATGGCGCCCGAGCAATTGAAACGCGAGCCGTTGGATGGCCGCGCGGACCTTTTCGCGTTTGGCGTGGCCGCGTATGAACTGCTCACGAACCAGAAACCGTTTCCCGGCGAGACCCCGGCGGAAATTCTCGCCGCGCAAATGCAACCATCCGGGCCGGTGCCGCTGCGGCAATTGAATCCCGACGTGCCGGTCGCATTGGAAAAAGTGGTGCTGAAATGCCTCGAACGTGAACCTGACCGCCGCTATCCATTCTGCGGAATCATGCTGCGGGAATTGCAGAACGCACTCTACGTCTAAAGCGAAATAAAAAGCGCGCCGTGTTTTGAAAACGACGGCGCGCTTTTAATTAGTTGAGACCACTCTTACTTGCCGGATTTCTTGGCGGCCTTGATCTTGGCCCAACGCGCGCGTTGCGCGGCGGCGATGGCTTCACGCGCGGCGGCGCTGAAATGCTTTTTCTTCTTCGCCGGCTTTGCCCCGCTGGCGGCAGTCGCTTTGGCGGCGGAACCGCCGAGCGCTTTGTTGATGGCGGCGAGCCGTGTTTCCAGTTTTGCCTTTTCAGCCGTTAAGGACTGATGAAGGGTGACGAATTGTTTTAGGGAGTCAGTTTTCATAGTTCGAGCAAGATACTAACTCGAATCTATCTTGGATGGCAACGAGGTTTCTGACCTTAAATAGGTAATTTAACTTTGCGCCTTTGCACCTTTGCGGGAGAATGGATTTATGGATCCGTCGCCGCGTGACATCGCCAAAACTATCGCCGCCCGCCTGCAAGCGGCGGGCTTTGCCGCGTTCTGGGTCGGCGGCTGCGTGCGCGATTTTTTGCTCGGACGCGAGCCGACGGATTTTGACCTCGCCACGGATGCCAAGCCGGAGCAGGTGGAGAAACTTTTTACCCGCACGATTCCCGTCGGGCGAAAGTTTGGCGTCATCATTGTCCTCGAATACGGCCAGCAATTTCAGGTCGCCACGTTTCGCGCCGAGACGGATTACCAGGATGGCCGTCGCCCGGAGAAAGTCGAATTCGCCAACGCCGAGGCGGATGCCTCGCGTCGCGACTTCACGGTGAACGGTTTGTTCTATGATCCGCTCACGGGAAAAATCCACGATTGGGTGGGCGGTGAAAATGATTTGCGCGCCAAAATAATTCGGACGATTGGCAAACCGGAAGAACGCTTCGGCGAAGATCATTTGCGGATGCTGCGCGCGGTGCGCTTTGCGGCGCAGTTGGGTTTTGAGATTGAGACAAAAACATTTTCGGCGATTCAATCGCTTGCGCCGAAAATAAAAATCATCAGCGCGGAGCGGGTGCGAGATGAGTTGTTGAAATTATTTGCGGTGCCATCAAGTGAAACGACCGCCCTCACCCCGACCCTCTCCCCCGGGGAGAGGGAGAACGTGAATGATACTGTCGTAAATCAGACGCTTTCGGATTCTGCCCAGCGCGGGAACGACAAACTCCCTCTCCTGGGGGAGAGGGTTGGGGTGAGGGCGGACAAGGCTGCAATTGTCGCAAACTATTCTCCTGCCGCGCGTGGATTGGTTTTGCTGCGGGAGAGTGGGTTGTTGGAACACATTTGGCCGGAACTCGCGGCGACGGCGGCGTGCGAGCAGTCGCCGGATTTTCATCCGGAGGGCAGCGTGTTCAATCACATCGGCAAGATGCTAGAATATCTGCCGGCGAACGCGCCCGAATCATTGCCGTGGGCGGTGCTGTTGCATGATATCGCCAAGCCGGTGACGGCGGAGAAGGATTTGAAAACCGGCTCAATCCATTTTTACGGTCATGAGAAAGTCGGCGCGGAGATGGCGGAAAAGATTTTGCAGCGGTTAAAATTTCCCAATCGGGAAACGGAAGACATCGTGACGGCGGTGCGGCATCACATGCAGTTTAAGGACGTGAAGCAGATGCGCAAAGCCACGCTGCGGCGCTTGCTGCTGCGCGCGACGTTTCCGCTGGAACTGGAGTTGCACCGGCTGGATTGCCTCGGTTCGAACGGCGATCTGGAGTATTACGATTTTTTGGTGGAGCAGGCGGCGGCGTTGCAGCAGATGCCGCAGATGATTCCGCCGTTGCTGAATGGAAATGATTTGCTGGCGCTCGGCGTCGCGCCCGGAAAACCCATCGGCGAAATGCTGCACGAGTTGCGCGATCTCCAACTGGCTGAAGAAATAAAAACGCCCGCTCAAGCGCGGGCGTGGGTGGCGAAGCAAAGCGGAAAGCGGGAAAGCGGAAGCTAAAATTTCAGCGGCGAGAAAATCATCGAGCGGATTTCGATCTCCGCGCCTTCGCTCTGGATGCCGATGTAGCCGTCGTTGATGGAGCATTCGGTCGTCTCGTTGACGAATTTTCCGTTGATGAAGGATGCGACTTTGCCGTGCAGGCAGATGGTTTCAGACTTGTTCCATTCGCCGATGGGCTTTTCCACGGGGCGTTCCACCAGGTCGCCGCGCTTGAGGAGGGGCGTGTTCGCATCTTTACCTTTATGTTCCTTGGACTCGGCTCCGGCCATGAGAAAAATATCGCCTTGCCGACCGGACTTGCCCTGCACTTGCACGCACTGGGGCCAGACTTTGTCGGGCGACTGGAGGTGGACGAGGATGCCGGTGTTGTCGGCTTTGGGCGCGATTTTGACGAAGCGCCATTCGATGGTGAGAAAATAATTGCTCACGACTTGCGTGGTGCGGAGATAGCCGGCGGGCTGGCCGGTGCAGTGAATGACGCCGTTGGTCACGCTCCACGTTTTCAACGGGTCGGCGTTGCCATTCATGAAAAAAGTGAAGCCGGTGAAATCTTTGCCATTGAACAGCGGCACGGAAAGTTCGCGCGAAGGTTTCGGCGGTGAATCCGGCGGCTCATCCTGCGCAACGCCCGTCAGCGGGGCGGCGAGTGAAAGTAAAACTGCCGCAAAGAATAATTTTTTCCTTGGTTTCATGTAGGGAGAGCTTACGGCTACGGCAACGGATCGAGAAACACTTTCCGCACTTCCATCTCCGCACCTTCGCTTTGCAGGCCGATGCCGCCGGCGGCAACATCGCAGCCGGTGATTTTGTTCATGGACTTGCCGTTGACGACGATCTCGACGGTGTTGCTGCGGCAGATGCTTTGGAAAGTGTTCCATTCACCCACGGAATTTTCGGCGGAGAGCTGGAGCATTTTGACGCCGTTCTTGCCAACGGTGAATGGTTCGTGGCACGTCGCGCCGCCTTGCAGCCAGAAATCGCCCTGATGATCGTGCATACCCTGACACTCGACGCAGTGCGGCCAGACTTGGCGCGGGCTGGCATCCGCCGCGCGCTCCTGCATGAAGACGCAGACGCCGGTGTTGCCGGGTTGCACGAAGCGCCACTCGACGGTGACGATGAAGTTGGAATAATTTTTCACCGTGCGGGCGTAGCCGGGCGTTTTGCCGGTGCAGTGAATAAGTCCGTTGCTGACGCTCCAGGTGTTTTCCGGCGCGGCGTTGGAGCGCATAAAAAAATTCCAGCCGGTGAAATCTTTTCCGTTGAACAGTTCAATGTGGCTGGTGGGCGTGACGGCTTCCTGTGCGCGGAGAAAAAATGCGGCGAGGCAGAGCAGGGTGACGGCGATGATTTTCATGCCGGGAAATTGTCCGGCCAGGCGCCTCGCGTCAAATAGAATTAGTGGCCAGAATTGCCAAGGCGCGCTGCTGCACGGCGTCGGGCGTGAGCGCGCGGAGACATTCGTTGGGCTTGGCGAAATGGCAGTCCGATTTCATGCAGGGCGAGCAGGGGAGTTCAATCTGCAAAACATTTTCCAATTGTCCGTAAGGTCCCGTGCGCGCAGGCGCGGTCGGGCCGAAGAGCGCGAGGAGCGGCTTGCCCATGGCGGCGGCGACGTGCATCGGCCCGGTGTCGTTGGTGATGAGCAAGTCGCAGTGGCGCACCCACTCAATCATTTCCGGGAGCGTGGTCGCGCCGCAGAGGTTGAGGCATTTTTCCGGCGCGGCGGCGGAAATTTTTTCGCCGAGCGATTGATCGTCTTTGCCGCCAAGGATGGCGAAGCGCGCGTCCGGGAATTTTTTTTCCAGTTCGCGGATGAGCGTGGCGAAATGTTCCGCCGGCCAGCGCTTGTTGTCCCAGCGGGCGCCGGGCTGCAAGGCGATTAAGTGGGGAGTGCGGAGTGCGGAGTGCGGAGTGGAAACAAAGGCGGCGGGCCATTTGCGTTTCAAAACGGCGGCGACTTCTTTGCGCTCCGGCAGCCACTCGAAATTTTTATGCACCGGCACGCCGAGCGGGGGCAGCACCGAGAGATACCAGTCCACGGCGTGGGTGGAGAAATCTTTGCGCGGCACGGCGAGGTCGTAAAAACCATTCGCGCCTTCGCGCGGGTCGTCGAGGCCGACGAGTTTTTTCCCGTGTGTGAGCCAGGCAAACACGGCGCTGCGGAGGAGGCTTTGCAGGTCAATGACTAGGTCGAACTGTTGCGCGCGCAGCCAGCGAAGGCTGCGGACCATTTCCGGCCAGTGCTGCGGTTTGCCCCAGCGCTTGCGCTCGAAGCGGACGATGCCTGCGAGGTCGGGGTCGCCTTCGATGAGCGGGGCGAGCGCGGAATCAATCCACCAGAAAATTTCCGCATTGCGGAAGTGGAGTTTTAGCAAACGCAGGACAGGCAGGGCGTGGATGACATCGCCGAGTGAACTGGGTTTGAGAATTAAAATTTTCAAAACAATTTTTTAACCACGGATGGACACGGATAAACACGGATGAAAAAACTTTGCCAGCGGGATTGGAAATTATCTGTGTGAATCCGTGTCCATCCGTGGTTGAAAATTATCGGCCGTAAGCCAGGCGTTCCGCGAGCCGTTCGGGCAAGCCGACGGCACGGATTTTGGCCTGCGCAGCGGCGATGTCGTAGTCGAGGCGGCGAAGTTCGATAGTGGCGGCGGTCATGTCGTAGATGACGTAGGCGCATTTCGGATTGTTGTCGCGCGGCTGGCCGACGGCGCCGACGTTGATAAAATATTTTTTCGACGGATCAATCTTGAATTTTGAATAGGTTCCGCCGCGCACGACGGTATCGCGCATAAAGGCAACGGGAACGTGCGTGTGGCCGAAGAAGCAAATTTGCGAAACCTGATACGGAAAGCTCGCGGCGGCGGCGAGCTTGTCGAAGACGTATTGCCAGCGGTCCGGCGCGTCGAGCGTGGCGTGAACCATGGTGAAGTTGGCGACCATGCGCGTGTATTTCAAATCGCGCAGCCACTGTTTTTCTTCTTCGTTAAGTTGGTTGCGCGTCCAGTGGACGGCGTCGGCGGCGTGGGGGTTGAAACCTTCGAGTTCGTTATTCGTGGAGCAGAGGTCATCGTGGTTGCCCTTGACGACGGGGATGTTCATGTCGCGGACAATCTTGAGACATTCCTTGGGGTTGGCGTTGTAGCCCACGACATCGCCGAGGCAGACGACATGGTCAACGCGTTGCTCGCGAATGTCGTTGAGGACAACCGTGAAGGCTTCCAAGTTCCCGTGAATGTCTGCGATGATGGCGTATTTCATTTTCTAGCGAGCAATCTCAAATCCCCGAAATTTATTTTTTGCGTCCGCCCAAGTTACTTGTTCGTCACGGATAAATCCAGCAAGACCTGCATCGCGCAGTGCCGCGTGAAATTCCTCCAGTTCGGCGCGCACGCCTTCGGCCACGAGTTCCACGCGGCCATCGGGCAGGTTGCGGACGACGCCGACAATTTCAAAACCAGCAGCGACGGTTTTGGTGGTGTAGCGGAAGCCGACGCCCTGCACGCGGCCGGAATAAAAAACGGTCAGCTGACAGCGGGGATTTTTTTTGGCGTTGGTCGGCACGAGTGGATGAAGCCAAAGGCGGCGACGGCGCGCAAATCATTTTTTTTCAAGCGCGCCGGAATTTTTTTTTGCTTTCTGTTTGACCCGTGCGAAGATTTGCCATAATTAATCCCGCGTTGCCATCACCCGATTTGTGAACCCAGTCGGATGATGGCTTTGATGCAACCACTCAATGCTGAATACCAAGTCATTTTTGTCCGTTGATTTCGGCGCCGGGAGCTTGAAGCTCGCCGAGTTTGAAATTAACGAGGCGGGCGGATTGCAACTCACCAACTTCGTGATCAAGCCGCTGGGCGCGGAAGGCTCGCAAGAAGCGACGCGCGAAAAAACTATTTTGACGGCGCTAACGGAGGCGATTGCGGAAAAAGGTTTCAAGGCAAAAAACATCAATGTCTGCGCGCCGGGCTTCCACGTTTTTTCCAAATTTGTCAAGCTGCCGCCGGTGGACGCGGCGAAGGTCGGTCAGATCATCCAATACGAGGCGCAGCAAAATGTTCCGTTCCCTTTGAGCGAGGTGGTTTGGGATTATCAAATCCTCGGCGCGGCGGCGAGCGGTGAGCTGGAGGTTTTGCTGGTGGCGATCAAGTCGGAAATTGTCGAAGGACTTTTCCGGGTCGCGGATCAGGCGAAGCTGAAATTAAATTTGTGTGACGCTTCACCGGCGGCGCTCTGCAATGCTTTCAAATTTAACTACGGCGAACTGGAAGACTGCACGATGCTCCTCGACATCGGTGCAAAGACGAGCAACCTGCTCTTCTTTGAAAAAGGAAAAGTTTTTTCCCGCTCCATTAATTTAGGCGCTAACGCCATCACACAGGATTTTGCAACCGAGGCGAAGTTGAAGTTTGACGAGGCGGAAAAAATTAAGATCGCGGAAGGCTTCGTCAGCCTCGGTGGGGCTTACGAAGAGCCGGACAATGCGCATCAGGCGGCTATTTCCAAAATTGCTCGCCAGTTCATGACCAAGCTGCACATCCAGGTCAATCAGACGATGCAGTTCTATCGCGGCCAGCAGGGCGGCTCTGCTCCGCAGCGGCTGTTTCTCTCCGGCGGCGCGAGCATCATGCCTTACACGGCGCAGTTCTTCGCGGAGAAGCTGAACGTGCCGGTGGAATTTTTCAATCCGTTCCGCAATGTGCAGATTGCCCCGTCGGTCAACTTGGAAGAACTGTCCCGCGTGGCGCATGGCATGGGCGAAGTGGTCGGCCTTGGTCTGCGTAATCTGGCGAACTGCCCGGTGGAGATGAATTTGATGCCGGACAGCACCCTGCGCTGGCAATCATTCAACCAGAAGAAACCTTATTTGCTGGCGACCGTATTTAGTTTGGTGCTGGTGCTGTTTGTCATTGGCTTCCTCTTTGACAAGCTCGCGGCCAATAAAGAACGGGAAAAAGAAAAGCTGCAGCCGGAGGTGGAGAAGTGGCAGCACCGGTCTGATGTTTTCAAAAAGGCCTACAGCAGCCTGCAGAAATCCCAAGCGGAAGCGGGTCAGCTTGCCACCTGGATGCAGCAGCGTTTTTATTGGGCGGACTTCATGTCAGATATGCGCCGGGCGATGATTCGTTCGGAGGATTCCATCAAGAAAAAATTGACCGCGCAACGCCCGGGCATCGAGGCGGGAATCTGGATTGAGAAAATGACTTTTTTGGCTGGCATTGGCGGCGTGGCAGATGGCGCAACGCCGGGAATTCCGACACAGTTGTCGGGCATGCCGGGTATGATGGAAAATCCGGCGATGCGCGCACGGATGATGGCGGGTGAGGGCATACCGCAGGCTGCGCCAGCGCCGACTGATCCGGCGTCCACGGGGATTGCGACGGCGGTCACCAATATAGTCACATTCACTTGTCGCGGGGTTGATTTGTCCAAATTGAGCGGCGACGCGTCAGCGAACAGCCAGATTGCGTTTGCCGTGGAAAGTGAAATTAAAAAATCCGCAATGGTGGATCCGTCGGCGACCACGCTGGTCGGCAACATCGTCCCGGATGAATCCAATGGAACGTTCACCTTCACTGTGAATGTCGCGCCGACGAATGCGCCGACATTTGAAAGCACCTCACCAGTGACGACACCCTCAAATTGACATGATTTGGATCAAACGAAATTTGTTTTTTGTGGTTGGCGGACTTCTCGCACTGGGGATGCTCGGCGGGGCGGGTTTTTACATCTACAAATCTTGGGAACGCAATTCAACTGCGTTCAACGGGTTGACCGATGTGGTGAACACGCTTAAAAGTTTGACGGATCAGCATCCTTCACCGGGCAACGACAAGATTGACAACACCAAGGTTGCGAAAGAGCAGGATAAGGAAGCGCGCGCGTGGATTGGCAATGCCATGGGTGCATTCCGTCCGATTCCGGCGGTTCCGGCTGGCGCAGTTACGAGCGAGGCTTATGCCGGGGCATTGCGCCGCACCATTGATCAATTGCAAAGACTGGCCGAAAACTCTGGCGTCGCCTTGCCGCCGAAATATGATTTCTCCTTTGCCGCACAACGTCCGCTGGTGAAATTTGCGCCGGGCAGTTTGGATCCGCTCGCCGTGCAGCTCGGTGAAATTCGTTCGGTGTGTGCAATTTTGTTTGCCGCCCGTATCAATGCACTGGATGGGATTCAACGGGTTCGCGTTTCAGAGGACGACCTGACTGGTCCGCAGTCTGACTATATTGATGAGCATCCGGTGACCAACGAATTGGCGATTATTACTCCCTACGTTTTAACCTTCCGTTGTTTTACACCGGAACTGTCGCGGGTCATGGCCGGTTTTGCGACCACCTCGAATACCTTCATCATCAAAGCGGTAAATGTTCAGCAAGCGAACTCGGACGTTATGAATGGGGCTGCCGCCGGGATGCCTGGCGGCGTGGTGATGCCCGGTGAGGGCTATCCGATCCGTCGTCTTGGTGGTGAAGGTTATCCCGGTCAGCCGGTTCCACCGGTTGCCGCGCAGCCGGCAGCTGGCAAAGGCGGATTACAGACGGTCTTGAAGGAACAGTTGCTCCGCGTGACCATGGAAGTCGGACTGGTGAAACTTTTGCCGAAAAGCTAAATGGAATTCCTGAAAAAACATTACGAGAAGATTGTGCTCGGCGTCGTTCTGGCGGGGTTGGTCGGCGCCTTGGTGTTCATGCCCTTTTATATTTCTTCAGACAACGCGGCCACGGAGGAGACGACCCGCGCCATCATCATGAACCCGTCCGCCAAAGAGTTGACCAACTTGGATCTCTCCGTATCGGCGGCGGTGGCGGCGCGTCTGCGGCAGCCTTACAAGTTGGATTTGGAAACGACCAACCGGCTCTTCAATCCGATGGAGTGGCAGAAACTTCCAGATGGAACCATTGTTCCGATGTTAAGCCACATTGGGCCGCAGATGGTTGTCGTCACCAACATCACGCCGCTCTACCTCGTGGTCAGCCTGCGCGCCGTGGTCACAAACGAAATTGGCATCCGCTATGCGATTGGCATTGAACGGCAGGCCGAAAAAACTCCGGGCAAACGCCGTGAAATTCAACGATCGGCGGCAGTGAACGATAAGGCCAATGACTTTTTCTCCCAGTTGCAAATCAAGGGCGCGCCCGAAAGCCCAGATGAAATTTCCATTAAGCTCTTGGACTCGGGCGAGGTGATTTCGTTCACCCGTGAAAAGCCGTTCCGCCGGATTGATGCTTACGCTGCCGACTTCCGTTACGACCCGGAGAAAAAAGTTTTCCGCGCCAAGCGGGTTGGTGAAAAAGTTTCGTTTAACGGGGTTGATTTTCTTGTGGACAATGTGAGCCAGGACGAGCTGGTGTTGCAAGATCAGTCAAATCAGAAAAAAACCTCTCGCCCATATACGCCGTAACTGATACAAATTTCAAACCGAACCGTTTCATCACGCTAAACCAGATTTTGCCATGATTAAATCCGCCCACCTTTACCTCGGACTCGCTGCACTGCTGGCTTTGCCTAGCCTCGTGCCGGCGCAGGACAATCCCGCCGCGACCGCCGTCACCGAAGCGGTCAAGCGCCAAGCTGACAAGATCGTGCTTGGTCAGAAACTTGCCGAGGCGAAATCCGCCCAGCAGCGGAATGACACGCTGGGAGCGGCCAAACTTTATCAGGACTCCGTCACGCTCGCACAAGAAATTGGCCGCGCCGGCATTGAGGCGGAAACCGCGCAGGCCATCTCCGGCCTGACCACGACCTCGTTGGAGCTGGCGCGCGAAGCGCAGTCCCGTCAGGATTATCGCGAGGCGAACACCCGCATCCAGCAGGTGCTTAAGGCGGACCCAAAAAATCAATCGGTGATTGAATTAAAACGGAAAAACGACGAAATGATTGCTGCCAACCGCGGCCTTCAGCCGGACGGCCAAACGATGGAAGTGGTGGCGGCAGTAAAAAATCAAAAGACCCAAGCGGCAACTTATGTGCAAGATGCCAAAATTCTTTACGAGGCGGGCAAGCTGGATGAAGCGTCACAAAAATTATCCGAAGCCCTTAAATTGGATGCTGACAACCGTGGTGCTTACTATTATCAAAATCTCATTTCCCAAGCGCGCTACATTCGCGAGGGGGCGCAGCATCAGGTGGACACTCAGGAACGCATGGCTCACGTTGAAAAACAGTGGGTTCTTCCAAAATCAAGCGCAAACATTCCCTCGATTTCAAACCCATATGCGACCAATAATTTGATTTATACCGGGCCTGGCCGTCAGGCGATTGTGGCCAAGCTGGATCGGATTCGTCTTGACGGCGTCACTTTGGACGGCCCGCTGACAGCGGTGCTGGATGACTTGTCCAAACTTTCCAAGCTGCGCGATCCGGAGCGCAAGGGGATTAATTTTCTTATCAATCCGAACCCTGATCAATCCGGGCCTGCGATTGCCTCGGCGGGCGGCGGTTTGGGTGGACTGGGCGGCGGCTTCGGTGGAGCCCCGGCGGCGCCGGCTCCCGCGCCGGTGGCCATTGACCCGCAGACCGGCCTACCGGTGGCCGCTCCGACCGGCGGTGCGGGTGGCGAAAAAGTGGATATCGCCACGGCGGTCACTGTGAAACTAAATCTTACCGACGTGCGCCTCGCGGACGTTCTCGAAGCTATCATCGAAGTCGCGGAGCATCCGGAAGGTCACAACATAAAATACTCCATCAAGGATTACGGCATCGTGTTTTCTGACAAGGGTGCGGAAACGCCATTAATGTTCACGCGCTGGTTCAAAGTGGATCCGAACACATTTTATTCCGGACTCGAAAGCGTTAGTTCATCCAGCTTCGGCGGAGCGAGCAGTTCCGGTGGCGGCGGTGGCGGTG
>JANOBC010000301.1:0-3035 GCA_031411455.1 Limisphaerales bacterium | reverse complement strand
CAACTAGAACCAAAATTACACAACAGACATAATAATATGAGCGTCCTCATCGTCGGCACCACTGCACTCGATTCCATCAAGACTCCTACGAAAGAAAACCCTCGCCTGCTCGGCGGCTCGGCCAGCCATGCGGCGGTCGCGGCCAGTTTCTTTTCGCCGGTAAAATTAGTCGGCGGCGTCGGCGAAGATTTTCCGCCGAAATACATCGCGCTGTATAAAAAGCACAAGATTGATCTCGCCGGACTCCAGATTTTGCCCGGCAAAACCTTTCATTGGTCGGGCGAATACGAAATCAACATGAACAACCGCCGCACGCTCGCGACGGAACTCGGCGTCATCGAAACCTTCCAGCCCAAGCTGCCCGCCGCGTATCAGAATTCCGCGTTCGTGTTGCTCGGCAACATCGCGCCCGCGCTGCAACTCTCCGTGCTCGACCAAATGAAGAAGCCCAAGTTCGTCGTGGCCGACTCCATGGATCTGTGGCTGAACATCGCGCTCGCCGATCTGCTCAAGCTGCTCAAGCGCGTGGACGGCTTTGTGCTCAACGACAGCGAGGCGGAATTGCTCACGAAGGAAGACAATATTTTCCTGGCGCTGAAAAAAATCCATAAGCTCGGACCGAAATACGTCATCATCAAAAAAGGTTCGCACGGCTCCGTTCTCTCCGGCCCGAAAGGTGTTTTCATCTGCCCCGCATATCCGCTGCACACCGTCGAAGATCCTACCGGCGCGGGCGATTCCTTCGTCGGCGGCATGATGGGCTATCTCGCCACCGCCAAAGGTTCGGTGGACACAAACATCCGCCGCGCGATGGTTTATGGCAGCGTCACGGCGTCGTTCTGCTGCGAAGGTTTTGGCCTAAACACCACGACGAAGACCAAGCGCAGCGACATTGAGAAGCGCGTGAAGGAACTGGAAAAGCTGACGAAGTTTTGAAAGCTTTCCGCCATGACCATTGAGCAAAAACCTGAACTCAATCGGCTGGCGGATTCATCTTTCCCAATCACTTGGCCCAAACGGTGGCGTGCCTTCAAACTCACGCTGCCGATTTGGGTTTTTTGTTTGGTGTGCTTGGTGGAAACGTCGTTGATCCGGGCATGGTTTACTAACCGACTTTCTTGGAGTTTTATTCCGCAATTGGTCGTCGGCTTGTTTTTTCTTTTTGCTCTCATGTGGGGAATCATTGAGCTTCAACTGTGGTTTTACGCCCGCTCCAAACGGATTCTGCAAGTTCAAGAAAAGCGCATCATGGTCAAGCCGGCCAAGCATCAATACATCCGCTGGAAGGCGCTCGCAAAAATCCAGTTTGATCCCATCGCCGAAAACTCATCGCTGACGAAATGTTCCGTCTTTATTTATTTTTCCAAGCGAGTTCCGGAAGCGAGGCGTTTCAAGATTGTCATCGAAAGTCCCGCACAGGTTCGGGAACTGATTCAGGCACTTGAGGCCAAGCGGCAGGCAACGGGAACTGATTTCAAGATTGTCGTGCTGGAAAATCCCGAGCCACCGCCCGCCGTTGTGCCACTAACAGCTTTCGCGTTTTCACTGTTTCTAGCTGGATTCTACCTGCTCTTGCACGGCCTGCCGTTGTTGGGTATTGCGCTCATGCCGCGCAGCCATGAGCCAAACAACCATCCTGAATTTGATCCCGAACAAGTTGCCAAGCTGGGCCGATTCTTGGCTGATCATTTTTCCAGCGTGGAACAGATGCACCAATTTTATCTGTGGACGGGAATCGTCCTAACGGTCGTCGGCCTCGCGCTGATGTTCTGGCGTTCGCGGCTGCCTGCTGGCAAACCGGTCGCTTGAAAGATTTGGAAGACCTGTGATTGAACACAGTGCGCGGTTGTCAGGACTGGGAGCTTGGACTACTATTTTCGCGGCATGAAATTCACTGACGATTACAACGCCAAATACCGACTGTGGGCAGCGAATCCCACGGTGGTTTCCGCCGGTGAACCGGTAAAGCTGCCTGACTTCAAAAGCCGCCGGTTCACTAGCCACGCTGAGTTGAATGTCTGGAAAGCTTCCATGCTGCGCCAGTTGGTTGCCATCGCCGCCAAATGAAGGATTTGTTTTCCACGCTGAACGCCGCTGGCATCCGTTACCTGCTGGTGGGCGGTCAGGCGATGCGACTCTACGGAATGCCACGCTTCTCGATGGACTGGGATTTTTTCATTCCACCCCGCGACGAGGAGAATTTCAAGCGTCTCAACGAAACTTTGAACGGCGAACTGGATTTACCGCTCGTGCCGTTGGGCGCGCGCGGGGAAAATTTTATCCAGACCTATCAGACCCGCTGGGGCATCCTGCAATTCCATCTTGGCCTGCCCGGCGTTCCGCGTTACGACGAAGCAGAGCAGCACGCCGTTACTCGCCTTTCCGAGCATGGCACGGCTGTGAAATGCCTTTCGGGAATTCATCTGCTGGCGGCGAAACGGGCGGCCGATCGCCCACAAGATCAGGCCGACATTCTTTTTCTCGAAGAACTCCAGCGGCTGGGAAAACTTTAGCTTACAAACTTCGGCTCAAACACCGGGCCGAGGTTGTGTTTGCGGAGCAGTTCGCAGAGCGATCAAAGCAGCCGGTGCGTTTTGAGCCAGCGTTCCGCCGCGCGGAAATCCGGGCAGAGCCGTTCAACTTCCGACCAAAAGCGCTCCGAGTGGTTCATGTGCCGCCGATGCGCGAGTTCGTGCAGGAAGATGTAGTCGCGCACAAACTCCGGCGTTTGGATCAAACGCCAGTTCAGCGAAATCGTCCCGCGCCGCGAGCAGGAACCCCAGCGCGATTTCTGGTTTCGCACGGTGATGCGCGGCACGGCAATCTGATGTTGCGCCGCCAATTCCAAAACGCGCGGCGGCAGTTCTTGCGCGGCAAGCTGGCGCAGATGTTTTTCAATCGTCGGGCGTAAGTCCGCCCCCTTATCCCGTCCTTCTCCCCCGATGGGGGAGAAGGTGTCCGCAGGACGGATGAAGGGGTGCGGCGTAGAAAGTTTGATGTTCTCTCCGCCGAAAGAAATTTTTCCCGGCGCAATC
>JANOBC010000300.1:0-4407 GCA_031411455.1 Limisphaerales bacterium | reverse complement strand
CCCAGACACACGCCAAAAATGGGAATGCCTTCGCTGGCAAAAGTTTTAATCACGTCGTTCGACAACCCCGCTTCACGCGGCGAGCACGGCCCCGGCGAAACGAGGATGCGTTCCGGCTTGAGCGCGCGGATTTGATCAATGGTGATCTCGTCGTTGCGGCGCACCTGCAAGTCCACGCCCAGTTCCCCGAGATATTGCACGAGGTTGTAGGTGAACGAATCGTAGTTGTCCAAAACGAGAATCATATTCTGAAATCAAGGCTAACTCTTCCGCCTGAAAATAAAAGTGAAAAGGAATTTTCGGGTGGTCAGCAACTTCAACCTCGCGCCTGAAGATGGCCCAGACCGCCGTCCACACCGATGACTTGGCCCGTGACCCAGCTTTGTTCGAGGTCAAGCAGCCAACAGATGGCCGAAGCGACTTCAGCCGGCTCCCCGATGCGCCCGAGCGGATGGAGGGCCGCCGACATTTTGGCAACGGTTTCGTTTTGCGTGAGCGAACGCGTCATTTCCGTGCGGGTCAATCCCGGGGCCACACAATTCACCCGCACGCCCATTCGTGCATAGCTGGCCGCCGCCGCCAGCGCCAGTCCTTCCACGCCGGCCTTGGCGGCGGCGATGGCTTCGTGGTTCACCAGGCCACGCCGCGCGGCCACGGAGGAACACAGGACAATGCTTCCGCCACCGGCTTGCTTCATCATCAAGCGCATGGTCGCGCGGAGCAGATTGAAGGCGGTCGTCAAATTGCTTGCCAGCGTGTCGGCAAATTCCTGATCCGTGATCAAGTGCGCTGGCTTCAAAAGAATTGAGCCGGCGCAATTCACCAAACCATCAATTCGTCCGTGGCTGGCGTTCACGGACTGGATCATGGCTTCGACGGCGGCACTGTCGCGCGCATCCACCAGAATGGTTTGGGCGTTAATCTGCCCGGCGACGGCGTGCAATCGTTCGGGGTCGCGAGCGGCGAGCACGAGGCGATAATTTTTAGCCGCCAGCCGGTGGGCGACGGCGGAACCAATGCCGCCAGAACCGCCGACAATCACCATCACGGGCGCGTTTTCGTTATTCATAGTTCAATTCGTCTTCGCAATCGCGTTAATCATTCCATTGAAAATAAAACCGTGCAAGGGCAACACCGCATACCAATATAGCCGCCCGAAAACGCCGCGCGGACGAAAGGTGGCGGTCTGAACCAGTTGGTCTCCATCCTGCGTGGAAACAATTTTGAATTCCAGCCACGCCTCGCCGGGCAGCCGCATCTCGGCGAACAACAGGAGCCGCCGGGCGTTTTTATCCGCCACCAGCACACGCCAGAAATCCAAGGCATCGCCCGCCTCAATGTCGTTGAGGTGCGTCCGGCCCCGGTTCAAACCCACGCCGCCAACTAATTTGTCGAGCAGCCCCCGCAGCGCCCATAGCCAGTTGCCGTAATACCAGCCGGTATCACCGCCAATATTCCAGACGCGTTCCCAGACGGCTGTCGTCCGTCCCGCCACCGGACGGACGCGCACATCAATGAAGCATCCGTGCGTCGGGACGTTGACGGAATTCATCAGCGCCAGCTTCGCGCCAGAAGAAGCAAAAGAATCTTTCCAACCGCTTATCACGTTGCCCTGTTCGATTTTTGCCAGCGCGAGTTCCACCGCTTTTTGGTAAGGCAGCAACGTAATGTCCAGTTCTTCGGCCAGACTATTTTTTCGCGCCACAATGTCCACCTTCATGCTGTCCACCAAGTTGGCGGCCAGCGCGTAGGACGTCGAGGTAATGAAATAAAGCCAGTAGGAGGAAAGCCGGGGCGACATGACCGGCACTGTGAGAATGAGCCGCCTCAATCGGCGCACCTGCGCAAATTGAATCAACATTTCGCGATAAGTCAGAATCTCCGGGCCACCGATGTCGAAGTCCCGGTTGAAGGCGCTCGCACGCAGCATCACGCCGATGAGAAATTGCAGAACGTTGCGAATGGCGATGGGCTGGCAACGGGTTTGCAGCCATTTCGGCGCGACCATCACCGGCAGTTTTTCCACGAGATCCCGGACAATTTCAAACGAAGCGCTCCCGGAGCCCACCACGATGCCCGCGCGCAATACGGTGGTTGGAATCCGGCCGGCGCGCAAGATCTGCTCCACCGCCAAGCGTGAAGAAAGGTGCGTGGAGAGTTTCTTTTCATTCACGATGCCGCTTAGGTAAATGATTTGGCGGCACGCGGTCGGTTCCAGAAATTTCAGAAAATTGACAGCAGCGCGACGTTCCTCCTCCGCAAAGTTGCCGACGGTGCTGTTCATCGAGTGAATCAAATAGAACGCCACATCCACCTCGCGCGGAAAAGTCGGCGGCCGATCGTTCGCCAGAAAATTCACTTCAATTGTCCGGAGCCGCTCATGTCGGCTGGTCAGCTCGAAGCGCGATTTGTCGCGCACACAACAGTAAAGTTCATGTCCCGCCGCCAGCAGCTCTGGGATCAGGCGCTTGCCGATGTAGCCATTGGCTCCGGTGATGAGAATTTTCATGAATGTTTCAATTGCCTAGAACGCGTTGACCTTGCGTCATGGACCAAGAGATGTCTAGTGCGGACGTGGCGGAAAAACCACAACTCAAATTTTGCCAATCCCGTGATGCCGCCAACCAATCCGGGAAATAAAAAAATTTCCCTCCGCACCGGAATCCGTTTGACGTGCCGCCGTGCAGGCCAAATCATCCCGCATGGATTTGGCAATTTCCCCATCCGCCGCCGCGCAAAACGCGGCGACTGTATTGCGCGTCGAGCGCGTTACGAAAAGCTATCAGACACGTTGCGTGGTGGACGGCGTGTCCTTCACCCTCGCCGCCGGCGAACGCGTCGCGCTCGTCGGCCCGTCCGGCTGCGGTAAGACGACGCTGCTGAATTGTCTCGGCGGCGTGGACCGCGCGGACAGCGGCTCCATCCAGCTCAACAGCGTAGCACTGGAAAAACTTTCCGGCGACGAACTGGCCGCGCTCCGCCGCGAACGCATCGGCACCATTTTTCAATTCTTCCACCTGCTGCCCACGCTCACCGCGTTTGAAAACGTCGAGCTGCCCATGCAATTGCTCAACGTCCCGCCGCGCGAACGCCGCACGCGCGGCCTAGAACTTTTGGAGCGCGTCAAACTCACGGCGCGCGCCGACGCGTTTCCCGGCCAGCTTTCTGGCGGCGAAATGCAGCGCGTCGCCATCGCCCGCGCGCTCGCGCACCGCCCTGCCCTGCTGCTTGCGGACGAGCCGACCGGCAATCTCGATTCCGCCAACGGCGAAAACATTTTGGACCTGCTCGCGGAACTTTCCAGCGAACTGAAAACCGCGCTGCTGATGGTCACGCACAGCCCGGACGCCGCGCGCATCTGTCATCGCAGCCTGCACATGAGAGACGGCGTCATCGTCAAGGAAACCAAGCTGGCATGAACGAACTCCGCGCGTGGCCAACCGTCAGCCTGCTGCTGCGACGATTCACGTTGCGGCACTGGCGTTCTGCGCCGCGCGCGACCGCGCTGCAAATTTTGATTCTCGCCCTCGGCATCGCGGTGTTCTTTTCCATCCGCCTAGCGAACCGCGCCGCCGTTTCCAGCTTTCAAAATTTTACCGGCCTGCTCACGCAGCAAAGCGACTGGCAAATCTCCGCCACGGTTGGCGACCTGCCCGCTTCCGTTCTCGGTGAACTGCGCGACCAACTCGGTGACGAACCGGTCGAAATCATTCCTGTCGTCGAAACCACCGCCGCCAAACCACGCGAGCAGAAGGAGGAACAGATCGGTTCGCGTCAGACGTATCACTTGCTCGGCCTCGACCTAGTTGCGGTGCAAAATCTCGCGTCAGCAGCCGATACCGACCACGGCTGGTTTGACCAGCAATCTGCCGGGACGAATTACGCTGGCGGAAATGAATTCTGGAACTTGTTACATAAAGATAACGCCGTTTTTGTCAGTGCGGCGATGGCAGAGAAATCAAAACTGAAAATCGGTGATGCTTTCCGCGTGGTCATTGATGAAAATGTCGTGACGTTAGAAGTCGCCGGATTGATTCCTACTTCGCCCTCGCGCCCGAAGCCGCCGGAAAATTTATTGATGCTAGATTTGCCCGCGCTGCAACGCCTCGCGCATCGTGATGGAAAATTGACGTGCATTGAATTTATCGTCCCCGACGGCGCAAATGTGGAAGCGCGCCGCGCTGAACTCCGCGAGCGACTCACTGCGCTCGGCAAAAATCGCTGGGAAGTTTTTTCACCGGAAGACCGCCGCGCCAGCGCCGCGACGATGACACGGGCGTTTCGGATGAACCTCACCATCCTCTCGCTCGTCGGTTTGCTCGTCGGCCTGTATCTGATTTTTCAAAGCCTCGATGGCGCAGTCGTCCGGCGGCGGGAAGAAATCGGCGTGCTGCGCTCGCTCGGTGT
>JANOBC010000299.1:0-8921 GCA_031411455.1 Limisphaerales bacterium | reverse complement strand
AGAAACAACGCGCTTCTGAACTTTTCGTTTATAATTTTCTAGACGGCCGTTGGAAAAAGTTTCAAATTTCCTTAACTGAAATCCAACTGGATGAGAACAATTGTCCGTCTGGCGTGTAGATGAGGCGGGAGGCGTAATTGTTATCAATGCCGAAAAGCTGGTTCTCCGTGGCGGTGATATGTGACGGATGATCCGTCTTGCCGCTGACATACCAGGTGCCGACGAGGGCGCGCTCTTTTTCCGAAAGCGATTTGGGATTGGATTTGCCCGGCACTTCCACAACGCCACAGACCGGATTCGCCGTGTCTGTATTGTCGTTCCATTTGCCACCCGGAAGAACCTGCACAAAATTTTCCATGCCACCGGCGTTGTCCGGCTGACCGGAATACCAATTCAAATAGTCCACCGGCTCACCCGTCATCCAAGCGAACGGCGCCCCGGAATAATTTTTATGAAGCCCGATCCAAAGCGAGCGGTTCTTGCCATCGTCAGAACCGAACTTGGAATAAACCCATTCCTGTTCGGCGGCATTGCGGATGATGGCGAGGGTTCCGCCAAGAGTCTCCGCCTCCGCTTCGGAGGCCGTCCAACTGGCCTGATCAAGCAGGTAATACTCGTGACCGTTCGTGGGGTTCACAATCGGGCCGGAAATGATCTTGGCGTGGGAATCGGAAGTCGCGCCCAGAAAAATGGCGGCGATCAGGGACAAGGAGGACAGGGCGATGGTTTTCATAATGGTTCTCTTCGGAGGATGCTTGCTGGTTAGTTGACTGTCAGCGCGGCATCCCGTTCAAGAATCATTCTGCCAATTTTTGCCTGGAGCTTGTTCCGGCGGCGTAAGGCTTTTGTAAAAGAGTTGTCAGCGATAACAGCGGTAGACCGCTGGCAATTAACGCGCCAGTGATTCACCCCCTTGCAAGCCGCCCGAAACTTGCTAGAGTGGCCCCATGAAAACAATCCAGTCCCTTCAACTGTTCTGCTGTTTGTTGTTCACCGCCGCGCTCGCAGTTTTCGGTTCCGGCTGCGCCACGCATGAGGAACATTCCTTCAACGATGATTTTAACCAGAACCTGCCGACCGCGCCGAAATATTCCATTGAGAACATCAACGACAATCACTTCACCGTCACCGTGCGCCAAAGCAAGGCGCTGATGACCGAGCAACGCATCACGTTCGTCAAACGCGCCGCCTCGGTCGTGATCGAGACGGAAGCCAAACGGCGCGGCTGGAAAAACTGGCAGCATGAATACATCATGGAAGTTGACCAAGGCTGGATGCACATCGTCAAAGCCGACGTCGTCCGCAAAAACTCCCTGGAAATGAAAGCCGACGCGCCGACGAATCAGCCGTAAGGAACGCGGAGCATCGCACCGCAAGTTCGTCACCCCGTTTCACGCCGAGCCAGGCGCTGCGCTCCGCCCAGATTTCTTTTCGTGTGTTTCGGGTATTTCGTGGTTAAATCCCCGCCGTGAAAATCCTTTTCATCGGCGACATCGTGGGCGAACCCGGACGGCGTGCCGTGAAAATCCTTTTGCCCAAGCTCCGCGCCGCGCACGGCCTTGATGTCATTATCGCCAACGGTGAAAATTCCGCCGGCGGCTCCGGCATCACCCCGGCAATTGCCCATGAACTTTTTGAATGCGGCGTGGATGTCATCACCACCGGCGACCATCTGTTTGATCAAAAGGAAGTCACCGAGCTTCTAGAAAAGGAGCCGCGCTTTCTGCGTCCGCTGAATTATCCGCCCGGCACGGCGGGACGTGGCGGAAATGTTTTCAAAATTCGCGACCTCCCGCCCATCGCCGTGATGAACGCCCAAGGCCGCACCTTCATGCCGCCGCTGGAAAATCCGTTTCTCATGGCGCGCGAGGAAGTCCTGCGGCTGCGCCAGCACGCGCGCATCCTCTTCGTCGATTTTCACGCCGAGGCGACTTCGGAAAAAATTGCCTTCGCGCGGATGCTCGATGGTCAGGTCAGCGCCGTGGTCGGCACGCACACCCATGTGCAGACGGCGGACGAACAGATTTTCCCCGGCGGCACCGCGTATCTGACCGATGCGGGTTTCACCGGTCCGCAGGAAAGCGTGCTGGGCCGCGAGATTCATCCCGTGCTGGAAAAATTTCTCACGAACACGCCGCAACGCTTCGGCATCGCGCGGAACAACGTGCGCCTCTCCGGCGCCATCATCGAAGTGGACGCCGCCACTGGCAAGGCAGTGAAGATTGAACGCGTGTTTGAAGCGGTGTGACGCGCCGCAAAAAATCCGCCGCCCGCATCATCCGCGCGATGAAACTCAATCCGGCTGCCAATATTTTCTCCGTTGGAAATTGGATTGAACCGTTGCCGTAAAATTTCTAGCGTCTGTCCGTGCCGCCCAAACTCCGCATCGCTTTCCTCACGCACGAACCGTTTTATCCGCCATCCGGCGGCGGTTCAGCAGAGGCAGTCTATCTCGTCGAGGAAATGGCGCGACGCGGTCACGCGGTTCACGTCTTCGGGCCGAAAATTCCGGATGCAGATGCGGTGGCAAAAAAATTCGGTGTCCACCTCCACCAGTTCGACAGGTGGGAAATGGGCCGTTACGCCCAGCTGCGCAATTTTAAATACCTCGCGTATCCCTTCTTCCTCGAACACATGGTCGCCACCGCCGCGCGGGAAACGAAGTTTGATTTAATTTTCTCACAGCACGCCATCTCCGCCGTCGCCGCCGGGAAATTGAAAAAGAAACTCGGTGTGCCGGTCGTGATGAATTTCCCTGACCTCCTCACGGGCTTCATGGAGACGTGGCCAAGCTACGTTGCGCCGAAGCCGCTCGTTCGCGCGCTCATGCGCTACGAGATATCGCTGCCGGTGCGCTACGGCGTGGACGGCGTGTGCGCCATCTCGGATGAATTCGCCGCGCGCCTCGCCGCGCGTGGTTATGCGCCGGAAAAAATCTGTCCCATCTACTACGGCTACGATGCCAAGGCGTTTCCGTTGCGCACCGAACTGCCGCCCACAGCCAAGCCGCCGGTCGTCGTCATGCACGGTTCGTTCGACGCGCATCACCTCGGACAGATCGCTTTCGACGCGGTGAAAACGATCGTGGCAAAAAAACCGGAAACTATTTTCCGCTTCGTCGGTCGCCGCACCGCCGGGCTGGAAAAATTTCTGCAACGCGCGCAGGCAATTCCGAATTTCAAATTCGAGGCGGACGGCTTCACGCCTTACGCCGAGGTTTCCAAAAAACTGGCCAGCGCGACCGTGGGCATCGTGCCTTACGAAGAATCGGCAGGAACGCACTGCGCGTTCGTGGCGAAGATTGTCGAATACGTCGCCACCGGCCTGCCGACGGTCTGCACACCGTTGAAAAGCGTGCAGGGCTATTTCAAAAATGATCCGCTCGTCAAGTTCGCGGAATTCAACGGTGAAGATTTCGGGAGGCGAATTTTGGAATGGCTCGACGCCCCGGTTTCATGCTGGCAGCCGTTCGCAGAAAAATCTTCCGCCCGCGTCCGCGCCGAACTGGACTGGCAGCCGCTCTGCCGCAAGGCCGTAGAGTTTACCGAGCGGGTTTGTGCTGCCGAGGACAAATGATTGGTGGTGATTTTCGCGCTGCGAAAATCCCGCCGCCGAGCGCAGCGTCAGGCGACGGCTCCCGCTTTCTTCTCCCTCGGAGGGGAGAAGGATTGAGGATGAGGGGTGGAATCTTTTCCAACGGCTTCAAAAAAGTGGATGCGTCCGATATAAGATCACCCCTCACCCCGCCCTCTCCCCTCCAAGGGGCGAGGGAGAAGACCGGCGGCACCGCAGTCAAAAATTTTGCAGCGCGCCTCCCCCACTACAAGCGACTTTGTTCATAAACGCGCCACGAGCAGTTCACGCTGGAAGATGAGTTCCTCTCGACAGGTGCGAATACATTTCAGGAAGAGTTCATCCTGCTGCAACAGCTCCCGCCGCCGATTCGGCGCGCCAAAAAATGTTCTCCGGCGCACACAATTTCGCCTGCGCCTCGATTTAGCGGATGACGGTTTGATTGGTGGCATTGCAGTTTCCAAGAGTTGGTTGTTTCATCAATCGTTGCCCCGCCAAACTGACGAGCACGGATTTGGCTCGCAAAGGTTGGCGCGGGCAAGTTATTAAAATTTGTTACCTATTCAGCAGTTGCGGTTATTTCTTTCGCGGACACCCGGATGCGGCGGCAAACAGTGCTATCTTGCGCCAGTGGTTTTTGCGAAAGTGGTTTAGTTCGCGACAGCATTAATTGCCAAAGGCTTGATGTATTATGGAATGGATTACGACCTTCTCACAAACCCAACCGGTGGCTTGGGCGGTTTTGGTTTTGATGCTAGTGGCCGTCGCGGGGCTGGCGCTCGCGCAAATCAAAATCAAAGGCATCGGCCTCGGCATCACCGGCGTTCTGTTCGCCGGAATTCTCGCCAGCCATTTCGGACTGCACATCGAGAAGCCGGTCTTGGGCTTCGTGCGCGAGTTCGGGCTGATTCTTTTTGTCTTCACCATCGGCCTGCAACTGGGGCCAGGATTTTTCGCCTCGCTGCGGAAACAGGGATTAAAGCTCAACGCCCTCGCCGTCTCCATCGTGCTGGCTGGCGCGACCCTCACCGCCGTCATTGCGCAGCTCATGGGCATCAACCTCATCGCGGCACTCGGGCTTTTTTCTGGCGCGACCACGAACACGCCCTCGCTTGGCGCAGCGCAGCAGATGTTGAAATCACTTGGCGGCGCGTGGGCGGAACAGGCCAGCCAGCCCGCGCTGGCGTATGCGGTCGCGTATCCCGGCGGCATCATCGGCATCATCGGCTCGCTCCTGCTGCTGAAATTTTTCTCTGGGCGCAATCTGGAAAAAATTCCTGCCGCTGCGAATGCAACACCTGCAAAGTTGGAGCGCTTGAATTTCCTCGTTACAAATTCGACGGTTGAAAATAAATCCATCATCCGCCTCGCGTCGTCGTCCGGCGTCGCCGTTTCCCGCATCCAACGGAAAGGAAATCCCGAGGTAGAAACTGTGGGTGACAAAACATTTTTTCACCTTGGCGACATCGTGTTGGCCGTCGGCACGCCCGCGGCCTTGGAAAAGTTTTGCGAGGCCGTTGGCCGTATCAGCGAAGTGGATTTGCTGCAAACGCCCGGCGACCTGATTGCCAAACGCGTCGTTGTCACGCAGCGCGAGGCACTCGGCAAAACGCTCGGCGAGCTGGGGCTGGATCGGAATTGCGGCGTGGCCGTCACCCGCGTGGCGCGCGCGGAAATCGAAATGACCGCCGTGCCGGAACTGCGTTTGCAATTCGGCGACACCCTGCAAATCGTGGGCGACGCGGTCGCGGTGAAGCAGGCGGCAGAAATTTTAGGCAACCGCATCCAGGCGCTAAATGAAACCAATTTTCTGCCCATCTTTCTCGGTATCGCGCTCGGTATCGGCGTGGGCATGATTCCCATCGCGCTCCCGCACATTCCCGTGCCAGTCAGCCTCGGACTCGCAGGCGGCCCGCTGCTACTGGCGTTGATCCTCGGGCGCGTCGGACGCATCGGCCCGCTGGTTTGGTATATGCCCGCCAGCACCAACGCGGCGTTGCGCGAACTCGGTATGGTTTTGTTTCTCGCCTGCGTGGGGCTGAAAGCGGGGGAAAGTTTTTTCGCCACCGCTTTTTCGCAGACAGGAATGTTGTGGCTACTCGCTGGCCTAGCCATCACCGTGCTGCCGCTGTTGCTCGCCGGTTTTGCCGCGCGTTTTATTTTCAAAATGGATTTCGCCACCACCAGCGGCGTGCTGTCTGGCAGCATGACCGATCCGCCCGCGCTCGCGTTCGCCCACGCCATCTGCCGTTCCAGCGCGCCGCTCGTGGCCTACGCCACGGTGTATCCGCTGGCAATGCTGCTGCGCATTTTCATCGTGCAAATTTTGGCGCTGCTGTTTTGCCGCTGATTAAAAATGAATTAAATTATGAAAACACAAACTTTCCCTTGGGCCGGAGCCGATGAAGCGTTGAGCCGCCTTCGCAGCGGAATGCGCGTCTTCATCGGCTCCGGTTGCGCCGCGCCGCAAACGCTCATCGCCGCGCTCACCACCCGCGCGCCATATGTTTATGATGTCGAGGTGCTGCACATCCTGACGCACGGCCCGGCGCCGTATGCGCGGACGGATTTGCTGGCGCACCTCCGGCAGAATTCGTTTTTCATCGGCAGCAATGTGCGCGCGGCGGTTCACGACGGCGTGGCGGATTACACGCCGATGTTTCTCTCCGACATTCCCCGCTTGTTCCGCGAAAAGCGGATGCACCTCGACATCGCGCTCGTGCAAGTCAGCCCGCCAGATGCCCATGGCTATTGCAGTTTCGGCGTTTCGGTGGACGTGGTGAAAGCCGCCGTGGAATCCGCTGACTGGGTCATTGCCGAAGTCAATCCCGCCATGCCGCGCACGCTCGGCGATAGTTTTGTCCACGTCCGCGACCTCGACGTGCTCGTTCAGAGCGAATTTCCGCTGCTGGAATTTCCCACGGAGCCGGCCACGCCCGAGGCGCAGAAAATCGCGGAGTTCATCGAGACGCTCGTGCCGGACGGCGCGACCTTGCAGACGGGCATCGGCGCGATTCCCAGCGCGGTGCTGGCCGCGCTCGCGAACAAACGTGACCTAGGGATGCACTCAGAAATGATTACCGAAGCCGTCATCCCACTCATCGAGTCGGGCGTGCTGACTGGACGCCGCAAAACGTTGCTGCCCGGAAAAATCGTCACCAGCTTTTGTTTCGGCAACCGGAAATTTTACGACTTTCTCCACGATAATCCCGCGTTTGAATTTCGCCCCACCGAGTTCACCAACGATCCGTTTCAAATCGCCCGCAACCGCGCGATGATCGCCATCAGCTCCGCGATTGAAGTGGATTTGACCGGTCAGGTCTGCGCGGATTCCATCGGTGGAAAATTCTACAGCGGCTTCGGTGGACAAGTGGATTTCATGCGCGGCGCGGCGCGATCGGAAAATGGAAAACCAATTATTGCGCTACCCTCCACGACGCGTGACGGGGAAACCTCCCGCATTGTGCCGTGGCTGAAGACTGGCGCAGGCGTCGTCACTTCGCGCGCCGACGTGCATTACGTCGTCACCGAATACGGCATCGCGCAACTGCATGGCAAGTCCGTGCGCGAACGCGTGCTCGCGCTGATTCCCATCGCCCATCCAAAATTTCGCGACGAACTCATGCGCGCGGCCCGCGCCGCCCGGCTCGTGCATCCGCAACAGATCGCCCTGCCGGCGGGCTTGCAGCCGTATCCAAAAAAATACGAGGTGGATCACGAATTCAGCGGCCAGCTGCCAGTGCATTTCCGCCCCATTCAGCCGAGCGATGAGCGGATGCTGAAGGAATTATTTTACTCGCACACCCCCGCCACCATTTACCAGCGCTACTTCACGCAGATGAAACATCTCTCGCACGAGATGGCGCAGCAACTCGTCTCGCTGGACTTTCGCGACGCCATGGCCATCGTCGGCGAAATCAAATGGGAAGGCACCACGCGGCTCATCGCCGTCGGGCGTTATTATCGCGACCCGGCGACGCGCTGGGCGGAAGTCGCGCTCGTCGTCCAGGAAAATTTCCGGCGGCGCGGCATCGCGAACTTTTTGCTGCGGCACTTGATCGCCATCGCCAAGGAACAGGGCATCGTGGGCTTTACCGCCGACACGCTGGCCGACAATCAAGCCATGCTCACCACGTTCCAAAAAATTGCGCCGGCCCAAATCGAATCCAAAGACGGCCTCGTCGCGGTGCGGCTGAATTTCAACGATGTGAAATGAATCGCCGAGCTGGACGGAGCGCGGGCGGCTCGCCCGCGTGAATCAAATCGGAAACCAGCAAATAATTCTGCAAGGCCTGATTCAGAATTATTTCGCGCACTATTTTCTTCTGTGCTAGAAAATAGGCCATGAGTTCAGGCCACCATCCTCACCACGCCTCGTCCGATGAACGCTGCCTCGCGCGTTCCGTCGCCGACACGCTCGCGGAGGAGCCGATGCTCGAAGCGGTGACCTTCGATGCCGCGCAGCAAAAAATTTCCCTCGCCACGATGGGCCGCGTTCCGCCGGGCGGGATGGAAAAACTCACGCAGAAGCTGGCCGAAAAAATTTCCTCCACACAGAACACCGACGCCAGCCGCGCATGTTCCTTGCTCGCGGGCAAAGGCGATTGCGCCACCTGCGCCACGCCGCTCACGGAAGTCGAGCGACGCCTCATCACGATCCAGCGCAACGGCGACGCTACGACCATCGCCCGCGTTACCTGCCCGACCGCGCCGAAATTCTGGCGCTGGCGTGACCTGCCGTTTCCGCGCATCGAAGTGCGCACGATGGAAATTCCCGATGACGACGACCACGATCATCACCACGCCGATGAATGGAAAATGCAGCTCGTCGCCGCCCTGCTCTGCGGCGGGTTCGGTTTGCTCGCGGCGTTCGTGCTGCCCGCGCCGTTCAAGGTAGCCGCGTTCGTCGCCGCGTATCTTGCGGGCGGATTTTATCCGGCAGAAGAAGTTTGGGAGCGCCTGCAGAAGCGTGTGCTGGACGTGCATTTTCTGATGCTCGCCGTCGCCGTCGGCGCGGCCTGCATCGGTGCGTGGGCGGAAGGCGCGATGTTGCTGTTCTTGTTCTCATTCTCCGGCGCGCTGGAACATTACGCGCTGGGCCGCACCCAAAAAGAAATCCGTTCCTTGTTCCGCGACGCGCCGAAAACCGCGACCGCACTGGACGCCAATGGAAATGAATCCGAAGTTGCCGTTGAAAAAATCCAGAAGGGCGCGCGCCTGCTCATCAAACCTGGCGCGCAATTTCCGGTGGACTGCGAAATCGTCAAAGGCACCACCGCCGCCGATGAATCCAATCTCACCGGTGAAGCCGCGCCCGTGGAAAAGAAAGTCGGCGACCTCGCGCTCGC
>JANOBC010000298.1:0-1599 GCA_031411455.1 Limisphaerales bacterium | reverse complement strand
AACACGAAGAAGGGCAAATTTGAAAACCCCCTGCGATCGCCATAGTCCACTGTACGTATTCGATGATATGTTTTGATAGTTGAGACGGCGCTAAATGACTGACCACGCCAAAAAGCTCAGATAAGGTTCTCTTCGTGTTTCTTCGTGACCTTCGTGTCTTCGTGATGAGAATTTCGCTTTTACGCGTCGGGATGGAAGCGCTGGCCGAGGGAGACTGGCTGGTTGAGCAGGATGGTTTTCGGGTCGCGGCAGATGATCACCAGCACGACGACGGTGGCGATGTAGGGCAGCATCGACAGGAACTCTGACGGAATCGCCACGCCGAAGCCCTGTGCGTGCAGTTGCAGGATGGTGACGCCGCCAAACAGGTAGGCGCCGAGCACCACACGCCAGGGTTTCCAGGTGGCGAAGACCACCAGCGCGAGCGCGATCCAGCCCCGACCGGCGGTCATGCCTTCGACCCACATCGGCGTGATCGCCTGCGACAGGTAGGCACCGGCCAGACCGCTCATCGCGCCGCCAAACATCACGGCGAGATAGCGGATGAGGATGACCGGATAGCCGATTGCATGCGCCGATTGCGGCGATTCGCCGACGGCGCGCACCAGCAGGCCGGCGCGCGTGCGATTGAGGAACCATTGCATGACGATGAACAGGGCCAGCGAAGCATAGACCAGCACGTCGAAGCGGAACAGCAGCGGCCCGATCAGCGGGACATCGCTTAGCCAAGGTATCGCGATGCCCTTGAGCCCCTCTACGGTCGTGCCGACGAAACCGCGGCCGATGAAAGCCGACAGGCCGACGCCGAACAGGGTCAGCGCAAGGCCGGTGGCCACCTGGTTGGTCTGCAACGTCAGCGTGAGGAAACCGAAGAGCAGTGCCAGCGTCATGCCGGCGAGCATGCCGGCGATGAAGCCGAGGGTGAGGCTGCCGGTCTGGCTGGTGACGGCGAAGCCCGCGATCGCGCCGCCAAGCATCATGCCTTCGACGCCAAGGTTCAGCACGCCCGCGCGCTCGACGACAAGTTCGCCGAGGCTCGCGTAGACCAGCGGCGTGGCGGCGCCAACCGTGCTCGCCAGGATCGGGATCAGTTGTTCCGCGTTCATGCCGCTTCCTTCGAGACGACCGATACCGCCGGCGCCGCAATAGTGGGCCGTTTCTTCCAGCGCAGGCGGAAGTTGATGAACAAGTCCGCCGCCAGAAGATAGAACAGCAACATGCCCTGGAACACGCCGGTCACGGCTGCCGGCAACGCCATCTGGATCTGCGCCGTTTCGCCGCCGATGTAGAGCAGCGACATGAGGAGACTGGCGAGCACGACGCCGAACGGATGCAGGCGGCCGACGAACGCCACGATGATGGCGGCGAAGCCATAGCCCGGGGAGATCGATGGCTGCAACTGGCCGATCGGCCCGGCGACTTCGGCGATGCCAGCCAGTCCCGCGGCACCGCCGCCGATCATCAATGCGAGCCAGACATTGCGCTTCTCGCTGAATCCCGCATACGACGCCGCGGCAGGCGCGAGGCCGGCGACCTTGAAGCGGAATCCGGCAAAGGTTTTTTCCGCGAACACCCAGGAGATCGCGGCCAGCACCAGCG
>JANOBC010000297.1:0-1516 GCA_031411455.1 Limisphaerales bacterium | reverse complement strand
AGAAAATCGCTGTCTCCTATTGATATGCCAAATCCTTGTATAAGTTTTCGCCATCCTTGTATTAAGATGCCCAATCCTTGTATAAGTTTTCGCAATCCCTGTATTAAGATGCCCAATCCTTGTATAAATTTTCGCCATCCTTGGAGAGTGTTCAGTAAAGTGTGTCAATACAAATTCTTATTAACTTTGTAAATGGAAAAGAGATTTGATTTTGAACAGTACAAGACACAGGCTGTAGAAGGGTTGTTGAATGGACAACCGTTGACAGGCACAGATGGTGTATTAACGCCCTTGATTAAAGAATTCTTAGAAGCTGCTTTAGCTGTGGAATTGAAAAGCCACCTCAAGACGAGCAAAGATTATGGTGCATCGAATCGGCGCAATGGACACATGAGTAAAGAAGTTCGGAGTTTAGGGGGCGGTACATTTGAATTAGAGACGCCACGGGACAGAATGGGTACATTTGAGCCCAAAATAGTCGCCAAACGACAAGTTTTCTTAGGGGATGCCTTAGAAGAGAAGATATTGTTGATGTATGCGCATGGGATGAGTTACGAGAGCATCTCGAATGAATTGCGTCAAATTTATGGCATTGAGGCATCGGCAGGTTTTATCAGTGAGGTGACAGATAAGGTTATTCCCTTGATGAATGCCTGGCGGACGCGCTTGTTGGATAGGGTTTATAGTTTTATGTTTTTAGATGCGATGCACTTTCGGGTCAAAGTAGAAGGCGGACGGGTTGAATCACGGATGCTTCATTTGGTGTATGGTGTGACCACAGAAGGGAAAAGAACGGTATTAGGGATGTATTTGGCGGCTACTGAGGGGGCGAAGTATTGGTTACAGATACTGTCAGACCTCAAAACAAGAGGTGTTGAGGATGTGTTGATTGTTTCCGTAGATGGGTTAAAAGGGTTTGAAGAGGCGATTAAAACGGTATTTCCTAAAGCCGTCGTGCAAGCTTGTGTGGTGCATCAAATTCGTCAGAGCATCAAATTTGTGTCCGACAAAGACATGAAAACGTTCATGATAGACCTCAAAAATGTCTATCAAGCCGTCAATAGACTACAAGCCGAAGAGAATTTAGAGGTTTTAGACCAGAATTGGGGTAAAAAATATGCGCCTGTTATCAGTTCTTGGCGCAACAATTGGCAGCGACTAAGTGCCTATTTTGATTACCCGCCTGTTATTCGGAAAGTGATGTACACCACCAATGCCATTGAAGGGCTCAATCGCCAAATTCGGAAAATAACCAAAACAAAAGGTGCTTTTCCATCTGAAACGGCATTATTCAAACTGGTCTATCTTGTTATTGATGAAATCAGCAAAAAAAAGACAAACATTATTTCAAATTGGGGTGAAATCGCAGGGCAATTACATATCATTTTTGGCGAAAGAGCCGACATTGATATTAAACGTTTTTAAACATTGATTTATCTTATTTTTAATCTTTGACACAGTTCGGTGAACACTCTCTTTAAGAAAGGAAGAAATGTCTTTAAGAAAGGAAGAAATG
>JANOBC010000296.1:0-9198 GCA_031411455.1 Limisphaerales bacterium | reverse complement strand
AAAGTCCTCCCCGGTTTTGGGCGCGACGCCCAAAACAACCGGCTGGAAGCCGGTTCCACCCGGACGCAAAATGTGCGTCCGGCAGAAACCCATTTTCCTTTGGCGTTTTTCCTATTGGCGCAGGCGGAGATTTGGAGAATCATTCCGGCATCCGCATGAAAAAAATTGTGTCGTCCATTGCTCTCGCGGTTTTCCTTTCGCTGGCGGCACGCTCCGCTGACATCGCCGTCAACATCGAGGCCAACGCTTCGCCGCGCATTGAATTCGGCGCTCGAAAAGTGATGGACGCCTTGAACGGCAACGGGAACAAGGCGTGGCTGACGCACGGGCCGAGCAATCATTCGGGAGCGACTGTTTTGATCGGCATCGCCCATCAAGGTTCTCTTCGCGAACTGGAAGACGCCGGGCAGTTGGATTTGCGGCAACGCAAACCGGGGAAGGAAGGTTTTACCCTGACGACGGGAAGGCTGGGCGGGCGGGTGGCCGTTGCGGGCAACGATGATTCCGGCGCGCTCTACGGCTGCTTGGAATTGGCGCGACGAATTCAGGAATCAAAATCGCTTCCAAAGCAGATTGATCTTTCCGACACGCCGGCGTTGATCTTGCGCGGCACTTGCGTCGCGATGCAGAAGACCACCATTTTGCCCGGCAGAAAAGTTTACGAATATCCCTACACGCCGGAATTGTTCCCGTGGTTCTACGATAAAAAATTGTGGACGGAGTATCTGGATTTCCTCTGCGCGAACCGGATGAACACCCTGTATTTGTGGAATGGACATCCGTTTGCGTCGCTCGTGCGGCTGAAAGATTATCCTTACGCGGTGGAAGTTCCTGGCGACGTGTTTCAAAAAAATCAGGAGCAATTTCGCTGGCTTGCGACCGAGTGCGACAAGCGTGGCATCTGGCTGGTTCAAATGTTTTACAATATTTTCGTCTCCAAACCGTTTGCCGAGACGAATCATATTTCCACGCAGCTTTCCGCGCCCACGCCGCTCGTGGCGGATTACACGCGCAAGTCCATCGCGGAATTCGTGAAGGAATTTCCGAACGTTGGCCTGATGGTTTGTCTCGGCGAAGCGCTGCAAGGCACGAGCAATCAAGTCGCGTGGGCGACGCAAACAATTTTGCCGGGCGTGCTCGATGGCATGAAGGCGGCGGGATTGAAGGAACAGCCGCCGGTGGTCATCCGCACGCACGCGATGAATCCTGAAGCCATCATGCCCGCGTGTTTTCAGGTTTATTCCAATCTGTTCACCGAAACAAAATATAATGGCGAATCACTCACCACCTACGAACCGCGCGGCAAGTCAGCGGAGACGCATCGCAACATGGCGAAGCTGGGGCCGCATCTGGTCAACATCCACATCCTCTCGAATCTCGAACCCTTCCGTTACGGCGCGACGGAGTTCATCCGCAAGTCCGTGCTGGCGTCGCGTGACCGGCTAGGTGCGAGCGGGATTCATCTTTATCCGCTGGCGTATTGGAACTGGCCTTATTCGCCGGACATTGTGGAGCCAAGCGCGGCACAGAAACTCACAGGCGAGACGCCGGTGCCACTATTACAATGGGAGCGTGATTGGATTTGGTTCGAGGCGTGGGCGCGTTACGCTTGGAATCCAGACGTGAACCCGATTGACGACCGCGTGTATTGGATTTCGCGGCTCGCGGATTTTTACGGCTGCAACGCGAATGCCGCCGGAAAAATTCTCGATGCTTACAACAATTCTGGTGAAATCGCCCCGATGTTGATTCGCCGCTTTGGAATCACGGAAGGCAATCGCCAGACGCTCTCGCTCGGCATGACGCTCGATCAGTTGGCGAATCCCCAGAAGTTTGGTGCGATTGAAGACTTGTGGCTCTCGCAAGCGCCACCCGGCGAGCGGTTGGATGAATATGTCGAGAAGGAGAAAGCGAAACAATGGCACACCGGCGAAACGCCCGTGTCGGTCATCAGCGATTGCGCTGCGTTCGCGATGAAGGCCGAAGATGAAATCAAAGCCGCCGCGCCGTCGGTCACGCGCAATCGCGACGAGTTTGCGCGGCTGGCCAACGATGTGAAATGTATTTCCACACTGGCGGCTTTTTTTGCGGTGAAGTTGCCCGCGGTTGGCGCGATTTTGTTTCAGCGGAATACCACAAATGTCTCGGACGCGAAAACGGTCGAGGCGGGACTGCAATCAAGCGTTGAAGCGTTCGAGCGATTGACCGTGCTGACGACGAACACCTACCGGTTCGCCAATTCGATGCAGACGAGTCATCGCAAAATCCCCTTCATCGGGGCGGCGAAAGGCGTCGGCACGAATTATCACTGGTCGCAGGTGCTGCCGCTGTATCAAAAAGAACTGGACGATTTTCGCTCGGGCAAATTGAATTTAAGCGCAACCAACACGCCCGTGCGTCTCAATAAAATCAATCCAGAAATCGCCGAGCCGCAATGAAACATTTTCTTCTGCTCATCCTCGCGTCAATCGCCGCGCCATTATTCGCCAGTGAAGCGGCGACAAACGCTGGCGTGAGTCCGTTTGCCAGCGTTCGCCCGGTCAGGTTGGATGAAGTCCGCTGGACGGACGGTTTTTTCTTCGACCGTTTTGAGCTGTGCCGCACGCAGATGATTCCAAGCATGGCGCGGCTGATGACGGGGACGAATTACACGCAGTTTCTCCGCAACTTTGAAATCATCGCCGGACTGAAAGACGGCAAGGTGCGCGGGGCTTCATTCAACGACGGGGATTTTTACAAGTTCCTCGAAGGCGCGAGCGCCACGCTGGCGGTGACGAATGACTTGGCGCTGCAAAAAACTTTAGACGACATCATCGCCTTGATTGCGCAGGCGCAACGGACGAATGGCTACGTTGACACCTGGGTGCAATGGCATCAGTCGGAAACGAACTCAAAGGTTGCGCCGTTCAGCGACCGCAATAATTGGGAAGTGTATAACATGGGTCAGTTGCTGACGGCGGCGAGCGTGCATTATCGTGTCACTGGAAAAACTAATTTTCTGAACATCGCGCGCAAGGCGGCGGATTGTCTCGACCAAGTTTTTGAAAAACCTACGCCAGAGCTGGCGCTCCACAACATCTGCGCCTCACATTACATGGGCATTATGGATCTGTATCGGGTCACGCGTGAGCCGCGTTATCTGGAGCTTGGCAAAAAATTTCTCGCCATGCGCGACTTGGTGAAAGACGGCGGCACCGATAACCAAGATCGAATCCCATTCACGAAACAAATTGATGCGGAAGGTCACGCGGTGCGGGCAAATTATCTTTACGCGGGCGCGGCGGATTTGTTTCTGGAAACGGGCGACACGAATCTGTGGAAGCCGCTCGCGCAAATCTGGACGAACGTAGTTACCGAAAAGATGTATCTCACTGGTGGCTGCGGCGCGCTCTACGACGGTGCGGGGCCGGATGGCGGCAAAGAACAGAACAAAATTTCCCGCACGCATCAGGCTTACGGCCGGGATTTTCAATTGCCGAACACGACGGCGCACAATGAGACCTGCGCGAACATCGGCAACGCGCTCTGGAATTGGCGGATGTTTCTCGCGACGGGTGAGGCGAAGTTCATGGACGTGGTGGAACTGGAACTTTACAACAGCGTGCTTTCCGGCGTGAGTCTTGACGGGACGAATTTCTTCTACACGAATCCGCTGCGCGTGACCGATCCGCTGCCGGTGGAACTGCGTTGGTCGAGGATGCGCGTGCCGTTTGTGAGTTCGTTTTGCTGCCCGCCAAATCTGGTGCGGACCATTGCGGAATCGGCTGGCTACGCCTACGCAAAATCGGACGATGCGATTTGGGTGAACTTTTACGGCGGCAGTTCGCTGGCGACGGAACTGGCTGGCGAAAAAATAAAGTTGTCGCAGGCGACGGAGTATCCGTGGAACGGACGGGTGCGGATAAAAATTGAAGCGTGCGGCAAAAACGAATTTGCGCTCAAGCTGCGGATTCCGGGCTGGGCGAGCGGCGCGAGCGTTCGCATCAACAATCAGCCCGCAATTTCCCCAGCGACTTCCGCGTCTTCTCCCTCGCCCCTCCGAGGGGAGAGGGTTGGGGTGAGGGGTTCGGGTGTGGCTGGACAATCCAATGCCATCAGCACATCAAACGAACGCTCTGACCCCTCACCTTCAATCCCTCTCCCCTCGGAGGGGCGAGGGAGGTCTGATGCGGGCGCAACGGAAAGCGCTCTCGTTGTGGAAAGTTACTTTGAGTTGAAACGCGCTTGGAAAGCCGGTGATTTCGTGGATTTGGATTTGCCGATGCCAGTGCGAAAGATGGAGGCGAATCCGCTCGTCGAAGAAGATTTGAATCAAGTTGCGATTCAGCGCGGGCCGGTGGTGTATTGCCTCGAATCGCCGGACTTGCCGAAAGGCGTGAAGATTTCCGATGTGCGAATTCCAAACGATGTCGGGTTGCACGCGCGTTTCGATGGCCGGCTGCTCGGCGGCGTGGTGGTGCTGGATGGAAAAGTTTTGACGCGGGTTGGGGAAAATTGGAGCGGCAAACTGTATCGCGAAGTTCAGCCGGAAAAATTTCAGACGAATGTCGTGAAGTTCATTCCGTATTCCGTTTGGCAGAATCGCGGGCCGTCGGAGATGAGCGTCTGGCTGCCGCGGGGAATTGAACGGGAGCAAACGGAGGAAACAATTCCGTTCCCTCCGTTTGCTCCGTAAAAATTTTTTAAGACGCCTGTCCCGCTGCGCGCAGTTTTCTCAAGGCTTTTCGCAGAAATTCGAAACACGTCTTCGCCTTCGCCGTGTTATCTTACGGCCGATTTCATGAGCCGAATTTTTCGCAAAGTCTTTTTTATTTTTTGCCTCGCGCTGTTTGCCGCTGCCGCCCGCGCGCAGCTTTTGAGCGTGGACGTGAATGGCACGGTGCGGTCGGATGTCACCGCGCCGGGGTTCACGCCGTGGTATCTGGCGGCGGACCTGACGGGAACCAAGCGCACCGTCACGCGCTCGTTCACCAACACGGTCGTGGTGTTCGATCCTGACACCGGCTTGCCGACGGCGACGAACATCACCGGCATCGTGAGTGGCACCACCGCGCAGACTTTTCCCGATCCGACGGTGGTGGATGCGACGATTTATCTGAACGCGAATTACGCGAACAAGAATGGCAATTCCACCAGCACCGATCCGAGCGCGGGCTACCGCCTGTGCGCGGACGCGGTCTGGACGCATCAGAAATATGATCCGTCGCTGATTGACCGGCCTTACACGAACGGCGGCGCGTTCAGTCTGACGCTTTCAAATCTTTCCGCCGGCGTTCACACGATCACCACTTATCACAATGATCTCTGGGGTAGTTCGGCGGGCGGGACGTGGCACGGAGCAAACGCGATGAGCCGTTGCGTCATCAGCGTCGGTGGCGTGCCGGTGTTCACGAACACGCCGTCGTATTACGCGACCAATGATAGCAAGTGCGGCTTCGCTTTTTTTACCGTGAGCAACAGTTATGACGGGCAACCGGTGGTGCTTAATTTTGATCCCGATCACAGCAGCGTTTTGGATTACGTCGTGCTGAACGGTTTTGAAATTGACCGGCCTTCCGCGCCGGGGACAACGGCGGTCGCCATTTTTACCACGCCGGGCGATGAACATGTTTTTGCCGGCAATGACGTGCCGCTGCCGGGGACAACGAACGCGGGCTTGCTGACGCTGGGCTGGTTGCCCGCGAGCTTTGCCATTTCAAACTTTGTTTATTTTGGCACCAGCAGCGATGCGGTCGCCAATGCTACCAACGGTTCGCCCGAATATAAATTTGTCTCGGCGTCCGTCAGCGGCAGCACGAATGTTTTCAGCGTGTCCAATCTCAACAGCGCGCTGACGTATTACTGGCGCGTGGACCAGCTCGACATCGCCAACGGCGCGACGAATCTCGTGAAGGGTTTCGTCTGGAAATTTCGCACTCGCCATCTCGCGTTTGCGACGGCGGAAGGCTACGGACGATTTGCGCGTGGCGGACGCGGCGGTGTGGTTTTGGAAGTGACGAACCTCAATGACAGTGGCCCTGGCAGCTATCGCGCGGCAATTGCGGCGAGCGGGCCGCGCACGGTCGTGTTCAAAGTTTCTGGTTTGATCCGATTGCAATCGCCGTGCGTTATCGGCAATGGTTTTCTCACTGTCGCCGGGCAGACTGCGCCGGGTGAAGGCATCTGCCTCGCGAACTGGCGCGCGGGCATGGGCGGTTGCACCGATGTCATCATGCGCTTCATGCGTTGCCGTCTCGGTGACGCGGCGCAGCAGGCGATGGACGGCATCGGCCTGGGAAATTCTTCGCACTCGATCATTGACCATTGCTCGATCAGTTGGACGATGGACGAGGCGAGTAGTTCGCGGCAGAGCGGCAACGTCGGCAGCCAGTCGGCGATGATCACCTTCCAGCACAATCTGATTTCCGAACCGCTGCAACATTCCTATCACTATCTCGCGAGCAACCGCACGAACTATGAGCAGCACGCGTTCGCGGCGTCCATCAGCGGCGAGATTGGCAGTTACCATCACAACCTCATCGCGCATTCCACGGATCGAAACTGGTCGCTCGCCGGTGGCTTGGATCAGAGTTCGCGTTACGCCGGTTCGCTCGATATTCGCAACAACGTGGTTTATAACTGGCTTGGTCGCACGACCGATGGCGGCGTGCAACGCTGCAATAACGTCAGCAATTATTTCCGCCCGTTTGTTGCCAATCCTTACGCGACCTGGTTGTTGAAGCTCGACGCGATCAACACGAACTGGGGCAACGAGTGGTATTATTTCGCCGGCAACGTGATGGAGGGCAAAACCTATTTCACGAACAACTGGATGACCGGTTCATTTTACAACGGCGCGACGGTGCAGGCGCAGGTGCAAACGAACGCGGAAATTTTTCCGTCCTACGTCGCCTCGCAAACGGCGAGTAACGCATTGAAATTTGTATTGTCCGATACCGGCTGTAATCAGCCCGTGCCCGACGCGATTGACCGGCGTGTCATTGGCGAAGTATTGGATCGCACGACGCATTATACCGGCACGAACGGAAATCCCTACGTCATCCTCGGGGTCGTGCAGCCCGGCCCCAGCCCAAATTATCCCGGCTTCATTGACTCGCAAACGGACGTGCGCGATTTCACGAACGCCATTGGTGCGGCGAATTATTCGCCGAACGCGCCGTGGCCGCCTTACCTCACTGACAACGTGCCGACAGATTCCGACCACGACGGAATGCCTGACTGGTGGGAACTCGCGAAAGGTTTGAATCCAAATTCTGCGCCGGGCGATTTTTCCGACACCAACGGCGATCCCGACGGCGACGGCTACACGAACCTCGAAGATTATTTGAACTGGCTCGCGGCGATTCATGTGGATGGCACGCGCGGCACGAATGTGGACGTGGAGTTGACGCAATTCACGCGCGGTTTCACCAACAACACGCCAACGTATCTCGTGATGAGTCCAACGAACGGAACCGTGAGTCTGGTGAATGCCAAGATTGCGCGCTTCACGCCCACGGCCAATTTCTACGGCCTCGGCAGCTTCCAGTTCAAAGTGACCGACGCGCAAAATGTTTCGCTGACGAACACCGTCGGCGTCCACGTCCGCGCCTTGCCGGCGTCGCAGCTCGTGGCGACGAATGTCAGCGGTGTGGTGCAACTGCGATTCACTGGCGAGAATGGTTTGTATTATCTGATTCAGTCTTCGGACGATTTACAAAGCTGGACGACGTGGACAAACGCGACCGCCGCCGCTTCGGCAAAAATTTTCACGCTGCCCGGATTTCCGAACCCATCCGCCCGCTTCTACCGCGCCGTCTCCATCCAGTAGCGGCTTGGATTCGCGGAACAATTTTCTTTGCGCGGACGGGTGGAAACATTTTAACATCCACCTCACCTAACGGTTTAACATTCAAAACCAAAACGAACTTATGTCATTGCTCGCAGGAAAAACTGGAATCGTCTTCGGCGTCGCCAACAAACGCTCCATCGCTTGGGCCATCGCGCAAGCGTGGGCCAAGGAAGGCGCGAAACTCGCGTTCACCTATCAGGGCGAACGCCTCAAAGATAATGTCACCGAACTCACGTCCACCTTCGGCCCCGACACGCTGCTGTTGCCGTGCGATGTGACGAAGGACGAAGACATCGCGAGCGTCTTCAAAGCTGTCGGCGAAAAATTCGGCAAGCTGAATTTGCTGCTCCACTCCGTCGCCTACGCGCCGAAGGAAGCGCTCGAAGGTGAATTCGTGAACACCACTCGCGAAGCGTTTCGCGTGGCGCATGATGTCAGCGCGTATTCACTCGTGGCGCTCGCGCGCGGCGCGGCGCCGCTGATGACCGATGGCGGCAGCATCGTGGCGATGAGTTATTACGGCGCGGAAAAAGTTGTGCCGCATTACAACGTCATGGGCGTGGCCAAGGCCGCGCTCGAAGCCAGCACGCGCTATCTCGCCTATGACCTCGGCACAAAAAAAATTCGTGTGAACTGCATCAGCGCTGGCCCCGTGCAGACGCTCGCCGCTCGCGGCATTTCCGGTTTCAGCGAGATGATGAAGCACTACGAAGCCCACGCGCCGCTCAAGCGCAGTTGCACCACCGAAGAGCTCGGCCAGACCGGCGCGTTCCTCGCCAGCGACGGCGCGGCGAGCATCACCGGTCAGGTAATTTATGTGGACGGCGGTTATCAGATCATGGGGATGTAATTTTCAATGGCTGCGTTCAAAGTCATTTACACTGACAAGGCGCGTGAAGATTTGGACGCGCTGCCGTCAAAGAGCGCATTGCAAATCGTAAAAAAGATTGGACGGCTGCAAGCTGGGCTTCATGGTGACATCAAGCGGCTGCAAGGCCATGACATGACCTACCGGTTGCGAATGGGGAATTTTAGGATACTGTTTGACGTGGATAAACAAACGATCACCGTCCAGAGAATCAAAGACCGAAAGGAAGCTTATGACTGAAGCGATTCTTGAAAAAGTAGATGGGGAAATCAAACGCCGCCGGACGCAGGTGAGCGAACTGCACGCTGAACTTGAGGAGTTGGAAGACTATCTCGATGTCCTCGAAGCCAGAAAAAACTCCATCGGCAAGAAAACTTTCACGCAGGCCGAAATGGAACGGCGCTATGCCGGCAAATAAACCGGCTGCGCTGGATTTTGGTCATCCGCCCGAAACGATTGAATTCTGGAAGCGCCTCGTTCGCGAGGCGCTTTCGCTTTC
>JANOBC010000295.1:0-1734 GCA_031411455.1 Limisphaerales bacterium | reverse complement strand
ATAATGGTTCTTTCCTAGTTGAGCGGGTGGGAACGGGTTTCTTTTAGTAAGAGTTGGTAAAGGTTATCACGGCGATGATTCCAGCGCCATTCGGATTCTTTGAGGTGCTGGTAAAACTTGCCGGTGCGGATGCCGCGCTGTTTGGCGACCCGTGATTTGGCGAAACTCCATAAGAGATGTCTGCAAAAGGGGTTGTTTTTGAAATCGCGTGGTCGCGGCGGCGACGTGCGGCGGCGAAAACAGATTCGCCGTCATCAAGGTCATCGAGTTTTTCATTCGTTCCTTCATCCGATTCAGCAGCGATTTTTCTATGTCCGTTGCAACTCCAAGATGCCCGCCAGCCGTTTGAGGTTGTAAGCCACCGCCTTGAGCGTCAGTTCCAACTGGTTTTTGGCCAGCCCCAGATAACGCACACGCCGGTAGTGCTGCCACTTCTTCAGATGTGCAAAGATCCGCTCAATCTGGCGGCGCACGAGTCCCTTTTGATGATTGCGCTCCCGATCCTCGGCGGTGAGCTGGATGTGGTGCGCCTCTTTTTTCAAAATCCCGTTCCGGATGCCGCGCGCCCGCAGCCACGCTTGATTGGCCTTGGTGTCGTAGGCCTTGTCCGCATAGATGACCTTGCTGTCGCCGGGGGCAATCTCCGCCAAGACCTCGCCGTCATACTGGCTGGCCGTGCTGATCACGGCGGCGCGAATCAACTGATGCTCGCCGTCGCTGCTGACATGGGCTTTGTAGCCGTAAAAGCTCTGGTTGTATTTGCGGGTGTAACTGGCGTCGGCATCCAGCGCTCGCCCTTCGCGCGCGGCCTGGGCGTCGGGACGTTTGCGGCTGGATTCCACCAGCGTCGCGTCCACCAGCGTGACGCGCTTGACGATCAAGCCCCGCGCTTCCAGTTGGGTGTTGAGCAGGCCAAGCAGCTCCGCGTGCAGGCCGCACTCAATGAGCCGCTGGCGAAACCGGCAGATGGTCGTTTCATCCGGCACGGTTTCGTGCGCGTCAAGCTGCACAAACTTCTGGAAGCTCAAGCGGTCCTTGAGTTGTTCCTCGGCCTGCGGATCGCTCAAGCCGTAGAGATGCTGCAAAATCATGACACGCAGCAACACGCCGACGCGGCAGGCGGGGCGTCCGCCCTGGCTGTAGGTGGCGGCAACACGTTCCTCGGCGGCAGTGAAATCCACTTCGCGGGTGATGGTTTCCAAAACTCGGTTGGCACTGCCGCGCTGCTGCACGGCCAGATCAAAAAAGGTCGGTTGGTTTTCGCGTTTGGGTTGCATGGCTTTCTGATTCGTTCGCACACACGCCCGTTCAAATACTTCTGTGGAGATTTCTGGGACGTATTGCCGATCAAAAGGAAGGGGTCGGCGGTGGGGATGTCTTTGTGAAGAAAGCTTTTTTAGTTGGCCCAAAGATGTTTAAATGGGTTGAGGTAGGGGGAGTCAGATGGGAGCACCAACGCGTAACCCGCAGCGGCGCCCATCGCGGCGGCGACTGATGAAATCGCCCGTTGTTCAGGACGATGACGCTGCTCTGATGCAATGCGGACAGCAGAAAATTTCAAAATAAGGTGTGCACCACTTCCGTCTTGCAACTGCCTTGAAACATCAGTGGAGCCACCAACCGACGGTCTTTGGGAAGCGCAACGATGCTGTTGCATTCCCACCATTTACCCGCCATCGCTTCGTAAATGCGTTCACCCAGTGGGGCGCGACCCTATTCCCGGATGCAGTCGGT
>JANOBC010000294.1:0-5040 GCA_031411455.1 Limisphaerales bacterium | reverse complement strand
CCAACATGCCTTTTTTGTCCGCGCCATCGGCGAAGATTTTTACCTTGAGGTCTTTGAGTGTGCGCATAATTAAATTGTTTTTGTTTCGCGAAGGATAATGTCAGCCGCTTCGGCTAGATTGCGAGCGGAAAAATCAGGTTTCTGCTTCAGTTGTTCGACGTAGTTGCCCTCAATAAAAATTGTCCGGCTACCCGCCGCGTGGCCGCAATCCACATCGCGCCAGCGGTCGCCGACCATCCAGCTTTGCGCGAGATCAATGTTCAACGCCTTCGCTGCGTTAAGCAACATCCCCGGCTTCGGCTTGCGGCAATCACAGTCCGACGCGCCACGACCGGGATGAAAACAAATCTCGATGCGATCCAGCGAAATGACTTTTTCCATCTGCGCGTTCATGGACTCAACGAGTTCGCGTGGAACGATGCCGCGTCCGACATCAGGCTGGTTGGTGGCCACGACGAGGAGAAAACCGGCAGCCTTCAATTTCGCGCACGCTTCGGGAACGCCGGGAAGGATTTCAAAATCGCCCAGGCTCATCGGCGGAAACGGCAGGCCGTCGCGCGTGATGGCGCGGTTGATGACGCCATCGCGGTCGAGGAAAACGGCGCGCGCGCGCGGAGCGTTGGGAGTTTGTTGGGAGATGTTCATGGTGCGCGAATGACTAATTTCTAAATCCTAATGACTAATCAATGAGCAAGCACGAATGAGCAATGGCGTTGCGAGCGGTGGATTTTTGGCTATTGGGCGATTGGGATTTTTTAGTCATTAGGTTTTAGGAATTAGTCGTTTCCCCTTCAGGACTTTCTCCAAATCGCCGCAAAGATCAGATGGAGTTCTTTGGCCTCCTGCCACAGTTCGCGCGCTTCGGTTTTTAATTCTGGCGTGGCGGCGGCAATCATCCGCAGCCAAAGTTTGGTTTCACGCGCTTCTTTCCGGCAAATCCCAATCTTGTATTTGAAATCTTTTTTGGAACTGGCGTCATCAGCTTCGCAATAATTTGCTCCGACACTGGTTCCCGAACGGACAAGCTGGCTGATTAGCGGCAAGGTGACTGGATTACTTGGAATTTTTTTAGCAAACCGAATCACCGCTTCACCGAACAACGCCGTCCGCTCCTCCAAATCAAACGCTGGCTTTACTGGTTGTTCGCCCGCGCCACTCATTGCTCATTTGGGCTTGGAGTTTCTTTAGTCATTAGGATTTAGAAATTAGTCATTTCATTTAGTAGATTCCCACTTTGTCTGCGCGACTTTGAGCTTGGGATGCGACACCAGCAAGTGCCACACGATTCCCTGAAACGCTTCGCTATGCGGCGTGACGTGTGTGGGATTCACCGTCGGCACGATGACGCAAGCAGTGGCCTGCTGCGCCGTGTAGCCGCCATCGCGTCCGACGATGCCGATGACGGATGCGCCGACTTGTTTGGCGAGCTGAATCGCGCTGACGAGATTCGGACTCACGTTTTTTTCAACGTTGCCGCCGCCGACGGAAAAAATCAGCAGACCGTCCTTCGCACTGATGCGACTGCCTTTGAGCCATTCGGAGAAAACCGTCGCCCAGCCTTCGTCGTTCGTGCGCGCGGTGAGTTCGGAAACATTGTCCGTCGGAGCGTAGGCTTCGAAGCCGCAGGTTTTGCGGAAATCATTCACGGCATGACCGGCGTTCCCCGCACTGCCACCGACACCGAGAATGAATAAACGTCCGCCGCGCTCACGTATGGCAGCGAGTTCGTCGGCGCATTTTTCAATGGCGGCTTCGTTTAGTTGCGCCGTGACCTGCTGGACTTCGGCGAGAAATTGCTTGGTGAAACTCATGGGGATAAATTACGAATTTCAACCGGCGAATGGAAGCGAAGTTATTTTGAACCGCTAATCTGCGCTAATCACCGCTAATTTTTTATCAGCGAAGATTAGCGTGGATTAGCGGTTAAGTTTTTGTGTTTTCAAAAGCGCTTCCAGTTCCGCTAAGCCCGCCGGCGAACCCATTTCGTAAAACCGCTCCCGCACTTCGTAACCGGCGAGTTGTTTTTCGTGGACGAGTTTGCCCATCACTTCGGCGAGGTCAAATTTTTCGTCTGGCGGATACGCCGCGAACACGGACGACTTGAACAAACTCAACCCGTAGTCAATGTGCCGCATCTCCGGCAGCTTTTGTTTTTTGTCGTAGATTTTTATTTCGCCGTCGGCAAAGACCACGTTGCTCGTGTCGTAAAGACCTTCGTTGCGATAAACGGTCATCAGGCCGGGCTTGCCGCTGCGCTGAAAAAAATCCGCGACGGGCGCATACGTAATCGGCAGATACGAATCGCCGTAGAGAATGAAAAATTCCTCGCCTAGCTTGGGCAACGCGCGTTTGATCGCCCCGCCGGTGCCGAGCAGTTTTTCGCCATCAAACGAATAATCCAGCTTGATGCCATAAGCCTCGTTGCCGAAATCGCGCTGAATCATTTCACCGAGAAAGCCGATGCACAGCACGGCGTGGCGGATGCCTTGCGCGTGAAGCATTTCGAGCTGGTGCGCAAGAATCGGCCGACCCACGACAGGCACGAGCGACTTGGGAATTTTTTCCGTGATGGGCCGCAGCCGCGTGGCGAGTCCGCCCGCGAGAATGGCGACGGAAATGTCTGCAATCGTTTTTGGCATCTTGAAATTTTTATCCCGGCACCAGTTGAATTTTTACTTTGTTGACCACTAAGCGGTGTGCCGACCGGCCAAGCGTTGCACCGTCAGAATGTTCGCGCCGATGGTCTTGCACTCTTGCCTCGGCAGGGTTTGAAGCCAGTCGCGAACCGGCTCGTTGCGGATTTCAGTCTGGAAAAAACACTTGGAGCAGGCATTCAGCTCTCATCGGTTTTCAATGTGTCAAAAATGACACACAAGTCAAATCAAGGTGCGACCGGGTCGTGGTCTGTTTTGAAAATGTCGCGCGAAGCTCGCGATGATGGCGACGAGAATTGGGGGAAAGCTGGCGGCTCACGGAATTTCAAAAATAACTACCCCCATAGCGCGGAAAGACTTTTGGTTGCCGTTCTAGTTGATCTCTGTGAATTGCCAGTTGCCGTTGCCGTCAGTGGGTTGGTGCGGATGGGGTGCCAGTTAATTGGCGGCGTCAGATTGGTGGCGTGTCGGGGTAATTCGCGAGCTGGTGAGTTGCAGAGCAAGCTTCAAGGCGCGTTCAGCCTGATTGGAGTTGGGAAATTATTGGCTGCATGATTGACCGGCGGAAAATGTTTTGTTAGCGTCCCGCCCAGTTGCGTCATGAAAAACGCGCTTAACCAACATGTCTTGGTTCTGAACCGGCTCTGGCAGGCGGTCAACGTCTGCACCGCCCGCCGGGCGCTCACGCTTCTCTTCCAAGGCCAAGCCCAGGTGGTGATGGAAAACACCGACGGTTCCTTCCGCACGTTTAATTTTCAGGAATGGCGCAACGTCTCTGAAAACGCGCCTGCCGACGAATCCATCAATGCCATCTCCTTCCGCATCCGCCTGCCGCGCGTCATCCTGCTCTTCATGTATGACCGGATGCCGAAGAAGGAAGTGAAGTTCACGCGGCACAATATTTTTGAGCGCGACAAAAACATGTGCCAGTATTGCGGCGGCGTGTTTGACCGCAAAGATTTGAACTTGGATCACGTCATCCCGCGCGACCGGGGCGGTCCGACGACGTGGGAAAACATTGTCTGCTCCTGCATCACTTGCAACACGCGTAAGTCCAACCACACGCCCTACGAAGCAGGCATGAACCTCGTGCGCAAACCCAAGCGACCCAAGTGGCGTCCGTTTGTGCAGATCAATTTCACGCTGCACCGGCACGACAGTTGGAAGCATTTCATTGACCTCGCCTACTGGAATGTGGAGCTAGGCGAAGACGTTGTGCCGTAGCCGTGAATTGACTTCACGCTTCGCCCCGTTAAAATAAAAACACTTGGCGTGCTCGTCTATCGGCTAGGACAACGGATTCTCAATTCGTGAAGACGGGTTCGATTCCCGTGCGCGCTACCAATTTTAAGCCGCTTCAACCAATTGATAACAACTTGTCCGCCGCGCTGACATTGCAGCCCATCGGCTTTATCCGCACCGAAAAGCCGATGAAGTTTCACGCCTTGCACCAGCCTTCGGAAAAAGTGTCTGAGCAAAACATTTTGGAACTGTTGCCGGACTGCGATTACGAAAAGGCGTTGCAAGATTTGGCCGGATTTTCTCGCATCTGGCTCATCTGGTGGTTTCATCGCAACAAAACCTGGCGACCGCTCGTGCTGCCGCCGCGCGGGCCGGCCAAACGACGCGGCCTGTTCGCCACGCGCTCGCCGCATCGGCCCAATCCACTTGGACTGACACCGGTTCGTTTGCTCGGCGTGGAAGGACGTAAATTAATTTTAGGCGAATGTGACCTCGTGGACGGCACGCCGGTCTTTGACATCAAACCTTACATCGCTACGTTCGACGCCTTTCCCGCCGCGGGTGGCGGGTGGACGGATGAAGTCGCCGCGTCGCTCACCACGCCACCGCAATTTTCCATCAGCCTGTCTCCGCTCGCCGAAACACAGGCCGAATGGTTGCGCGCCAACTGGCAGATTGATTTTTGCCCGCGCCTGTTTGAATTGCTGTCCCGCGATCCGACGCCGCATCGCACCCGCCGCATCCGACGGCGCGGCGACATGCAATTCGTCATCGGCTGCGGAGCGTGGCGCGCGGTTTTCACCGTGACGAAAAAAGTTGTGATGCTCGTCACATTCGAGACCGGCTACCCGCCGAGATTTTTGAACAACCGCAAGTTGGAGGACATTCCTGACCGTGAAGCCCAACTGGCTTTTCTGCAACTGTGGCCGCAAATGAACTGGAGCGGCGGGTGAATTCCTGATTTGGGAAACGAGCGAAGAAAGTTGGCTCCAGAAGTAGGACTTGAACCTACAACCACACGGTTAACAGCCGCGTGCTCTACCATTGAGCTATTCTGGAAACAAACGGACGCTTAATTTACAAGCCGCGACGGATTCGTCAAACCGATTCGTCAGGATTTTTGGCAATGCGGACAGTAAAAAGT
>JANOBC010000293.1:0-26022 GCA_031411455.1 Limisphaerales bacterium | reverse complement strand
GCGCCGGGCTTGGCTTTTTCTTCCTCGAACAGCGCGGTGTAGCGGTATTCAAAATTTTCCAGCTTCACGCGCGGGATTTTCTGGCTGATGAATCGTTCGATGGCGAAGACGTGCGGTGCATCCTCGGCGATCATGATGGTGAACGCATCGCCCGTGGCTGCCGCGCGGCCCGTGCGGCCGATGCGGTGGATGTAATCTTCAGGATGCTGCGGCACATCGTAGTTCACGACGTGGCTCACGTCCGCGATGTCCAGCCCGCGCGCCGCGATGTCCGTGGCGACGAGCACTTCAAATTTGCCATCGCGAAAACCTTGCAGCGCCTGCTCGCGTTCCTTCTGCGTGCGGTTGGAATGGAGGACGGCGACGGCGTGGTTCGCGCGTTTGAGCGTGGTGGCCACGCGATCCGCGCCGTGCTTGGTGCGGCAGAAGACGATGACGGAATCGTAGTTCACGCGGTTCAGCAATTCGAGCAGCAGGTCGGTCTTCTGCGTGTCGGAAACCGGATAGATGACGTGCTTCACCGATTCTGCCGGTGAACGGCGCGCGCCGATTTCAATCGTCTCTGGCTCGTGCATCGCCCACTGGATGAGTGTTTCAATCTGCGGCGGAACGGTGGCGGAGAATAATGCACTGTGGCGTTTGCGTGGGCATTTTTCCACGAGGCGGCGAACGTCGGGAAGAAATCCCATGTCGAGCATCCGGTCGGCTTCGTCGAGGACGAGAAATTCCACCTTATCCAAACGCAGCGTGCCTTGTTCGAGATGATCGAGCAGGCGTCCCGGCGTCGCGACGACGATGTCACAACCGGCGCGCAGTTCGTCATTCTGTTTGCCGTAGCCCACGCCGCCGAAGACGACGGTGACTTTCAAATCGGTGAAGCGCGCATAATCACGCATGGCCGTCTCGACCTGCGCCGCAAGTTCGCGGGTGGGTTCGAGGATGAGCACACGCGGGCCGACGGGGTTGTGGGCGCCAAGCTTCGAGAGGATGGGCAAACCGAACGCGGCGGTCTTGCCGGTGCCGGTTTGCGCGCTGCCGATGACATCGCGACCGGCGAGCACGAGCGGGATTGCGCGGAGTTGGATGGGCGTGGGGTCGCTGTAACCCATCGCCTTGACGCCTTCGAGAACTTTTTCCGAAAGACCTAATTTGCTGAAAGCCATGGGAAAGTTTAGCGTTTTTAGGGATGAAGGAAAGCAGGGAATTGCGGCGGGCGTTGCTGGCCGATTAATTTTCAAGCAGCGCTTCCACTTGTTGCAAGAAAGCGGGCAGACGGTTTTGCACTACGTCCCAGATGAGTTCATCATCCACGCCATCGTAACCGTGGACGATCCGGTTGCGCATCGCGACGATTTTGCGGAGTTCGGGAAAAGCCTGCGTCACCGAAGCATCGGCGGCTTCAAGCTGATTGAACGCCTCGCCGATGATGGCCAGTTTGCGTTCTACGGCGGCGCGCAACATTTCATCAGCTTCATAGTCAGAGAATTTTTTTTCGGCGGTGAAGCGGCCTGCCGCTGTTCAGGCTTCGGCGATGTCGCGCAACCGTTTTTTAGCCTCAAGATTCATAGACCTTTTGGCGCGTGGCCTCGACCGTGGCTCGGAAATAGGGATTGCGGATCATGCGTTCCGTGAGCAAATCCACCTTGCGATCCAGCAATTTTTCCAGCGCGTCGGCAAAATCCAGAAACGTATCCGCGTAGCCGGCGTAGCCTGTCCGCGCGAATTGCACCACGAAATCCAAGTCACTGCGCTCCGGCTGAAAATCGCCGCGCGCCGCCGAACCGAACAGGTCAAGCCGCCGCACCTCGTGCCGCCGGCACAAGTCTGCGATGCTTTGCTTCTTTTGTTCGACCAGCGCAATCATGGTTTGACTTTAGCACAAGGAAGCCGCGCGGCGCAATCGGTTGGCGCGGGGAAAAGGGCGAAGATTCGGAAACAAATCTGAACGGAAATTGCCGCACCGCTTGGCACTTGCAAACCGGCGTTGGCAAACCTAAATTCCAGCCATGAGCAAAATGGAAATTTTAGCTGAATTGCCCAGGTTGGAACTGGCTGACCGCCGTGAAATCTTTGACCGGATTTGCGAGATTGAAGAGCGCGACTTGATCACCGGCGGCGCGACGGATGAGGAAAAAGCCCTGCTCGACCGTGAACTGGAGGAATACCGCCGCCATCCCGAAGCCGGTTCCAGTTGGAATGAAGTGGAAGCCCGGCTCCGCAAACCGTCTCGCGCGTGAACTGGCGCGTCATCATCCGGCCCAATGCGGAGGCGGACTTGTCGGAAGCACGCGCATGGTATGAATCGCAACGCGCGGGTTTGGGCGATGAATTGTTGGACGAAGTTCGCCGCGCAGTGGGACTGCTGGCGGACGACCCCGAACGACGGCCTTTTTATTACCGTGATTTTCGCCGGTTGCTCACGCGCCGTTTTCCCTACAAACTTTTCTATCGCATCGAAGGCGACCGCGTCATTGTCTTTCGCATCCTGCATGCGAAACGGAAACATCAGCGGCAGCTTTGAAAGTTGTTTGTGTGTTTCGCAGTCAATCTGCCTCGGTCGCTTCGGACATAGAATGATGTTTTTCCAAATTCAATTTTTGAGAATGTTGAATTCGGAATTGGTGGCCAAACTTGCGACCGAAATAAAACCGCTCAAATTCAAATTGGAAAATTCAACCGGCAAAATGAGGCCAGCCGTTCCATCGGAATAACCGACAGCGTGCGCCGGATTTTTATGATACAAATTCCAAATGACCGGCTGCGGCACATTGTCAAATTGGCGCGTGCAAACAATTACTGCCTGATGCTTAGTTGCGCTGCCTGATAAAAAGTTGGTTCTGACCAGAAAATCTTTTCCGCTGACACCCCAAATATCCCGGAAGAGCATTGGTATACAATTCGTGTCAACTTTCCCAATTTCGAATAAACCGTTGTTTTCGTCCGCAGCCAAATTCGCCGACAAAACATAGTAACGACACGCGCTCAGCGCATAGCTGTTTTGGCCGCAATTTGTCCCTAATGTCAGCCCGGGTAGAACCATCGCTGCGATAATAATTAATGCGAATATTACTACTGAGCATGACAAAGCTTTTTGTTTTGTTGTCATGTCGGAACTTTTTTCAGGTCGTCAGCGCCGCGTCCCAATCTTTCCACACCGGCTCGTAGCCAAGCTTGCGGATGAGCGCGGCGACTTCCTGCGGCGGGCGTTCGTCGCCGATGTCGAACTGGCCGGTGGCGTTCGTGGCGCGGTTTTCCTGCGGCGCCCATTCGCTCGCGCCCGCCGCGAGTTCCACGATTTTTCCGCGTTCAGTGTGATGGATTTTTTCCTTGCCCGCGCCGGTGTAGCCGCCGGGTTCGGTGCGCGCACCCGCGCTCATCATCGTCACGCCGAGCGGAATCAGACCGTCGCGCAACTTCGGCGTCTCGCGCGTGGAGAGCACGATGCCCACGTCGGGAAACATTAGGCGGAACGCACAGATCAGTTGCACCAACTCGCGGTCGCCGAGATGCGTAAGCGGCTCAAACTCACCCGCGCACGGACGCAGACGTGGCAGTGAAATCGTGACCTGCGCCTTCCAGCAATTTCGCAGCAGATAATCCGCGTGCGCCGCCACGCTCAACGCCTCGTAACGCCAATCGGCCAAACCGTAAAGCGCCGCGATGCCGAGCCGACGGAAGCCTGCGTCGTAAGCGCGTTCGGGTGTTTCCAGCCGCCAGTCAAAATTTTTCTTCGGCCCGGCGGTGTGCATCTCGTCATAGACCGCGCGGTCGTAAGTTTCCTGATACACCACAAGTCCATCCGCGCCCGCCGCGACCATCGGACGATATTCTTCCGTCTCCATCGGCCCGACTTCGAGCGAGACGCTGGGAATTTCCGCGTGCAACGCGGCGATACATTCCGCCATGTAACCATTGGAGACAAACTTGGGATGTTCGCCCGCCACGAGCAGGATGTTGCGGAAGCCTTGCGTCGCCAGCGCGGCGGCCTCGCGCTTCACTTCATCCACGGACAACGTGACGCGGAGAATGGCGTTGTCGCGGGAGAAGCCGCAGTATTTGCAGTTGTTGATGCACTCGTTGGAAATGTAGAGCGGCGCGAAGAGCCGGATGGTTTTGCCAAAGCGTTGTTGCGTCAATTTTTGAGAACGGGCGCAAAGCGTTTCGAGCAGATCACCGGCAGCAGGCGAGATGAGCGCGGCGAAATCAGCGAGGGAAAATTTCTCTTTGTCCACCGCTTCGCGCGCAGCGGCGGCACTGGTGCTCAAAGATTGTTTGACCAGCGCATCCAGCGGCAACGAATTGAATTCAGCAACAAAACTCACGCTGCAATTTAACCGCTAATCTGTGCTAATCCACGCTAATTTATCAGCGAAGATAAGCGCAGATTAGCGGTTAAAAATTTCACTGGTAATGCGGCGGCTTGGTGATGTTGCCCTTGATGCGTTCCAGTTCCAGCGATTCCATCGCGCTGGTCTGCCGCGAGACTTCCTTCTTCAACCGCTCCAGCAATTTTCCCTGATCAATGATGACGCCGTTCAACTGCTCGACCTGATGTTCAAGGTGCGCGAGGTTGGATTCCATTTTGGCGAACCGGGCGGAAGTGTCGTCATTCATGCCCGCAATGTGCCGCGAAGGATGGCGGTTGAAAATTTAATTCGCACACGGCTTGGGAGTAGGTCATTCACCGGTGAAAATGTCGTGGATAATGACTAGGGTTGAAGCCTAGGCACTGAAAGAAATTCAGCCGCCGCTCAAATCAAGGTAGTGGTCTAATTTCAAAAGGCGGGTCGTGCGACATTTTTCAAAACATACCACGACCCAAATCAATGCGGAATTGACACGCCTGCCGCCGTTTTCTAGCTTCTCCCGGCAAAGACCCTGCCGCTTTGCCCCGGATTTTCATCCGGGGATTTTTATTGTCGTGGCGGAGCGCGGCTCTGTGAGCCGCAGCTTATTGAATCCTGAAAGTGCAGCGGGTCACAGACCCGCGCTCCTGAAAATTTTATGTCGAACACAATTCTTGTCGGCGCCCAGTGGGGCGATGAAGGCAAAGGCAAAATCATTGACGTGCTTACCGAGACGGCAGGCGTGGTCGTCCGCTACGCGGGCGGCAACAACGCGGGCCACACGGTCATCGTCAAAGGCAAGAAGACGGTGCTGCACCTCATCCCGTCCGGCATCCTGCGCAAAAATAAATTGTGTGTCATCGGCAACGGCGTCGTGCTCGACCCCATCGGCCTCGTCAGCGAGATGGAAGGCCTCAAGAAAAATGGCGTCAAAGTCACGCCGAAGAATTTTGTGCTGAGCGAAACGGCGCACGTCGTGTTCCCATATCACCGCGAACTCGACGGCGCGCGTGAACTTCTCAAAGGCAAAAATAAAATCGGCACGACCAAGCGCGGCATCGGCCCAGCTTACGGCGACAAGGCGGCGCGCGTCGGGCTGCGGGTGAACGACCTGATTGATCCGGTCAAACTCAAGGCCAAGCTCGAAGCGCGTATCAAAGAAAATAATGCCGTATTGAAATCACTCGGTGCGAAGCCGCTTTTGTTCAAAACCATTTTTGCGGAATACAATCAGGCCGGCCAGTATTTGAAACCGTTCGTCCAGAACACGGTTGTCTTGCTGCATGATTTGATGCGGCAAGGCGCGGAAGTTTTATTTGAAGGCGCGCAGGGAACTTTTCTCGACATTGACCACGGCACTTATCCGTTCGTTACGTCGTCGAACACCACGGCGGGTGGCGCTTGCACCGGTTCCGGTGTGCCGCCGCATCGCATGGATCGCGTCGTCGGCGTGATGAAGGCTTACACCACACGCGTCGGCGAAGGGCCGTTGCCGACGGAGAACGCGGAGATTTCCGATCTGCTTCACGGCATGGGCCGCGAATTCGGCGCGACGACCGGCCGCGCGCGTCGCTGCGGTTGGTTTGATAGCGTCGCCACGCGCCACGCCACGATGGTGAATGGCATTGATGAAATCGCCGTCACCAATCTCGATGGCCTCGACACGGTGGAGAACATCAAAGTTTGCGTCGCGTATCGCCACGGCAAAACGCAATACGATTACATGCCGAACGACGCGGAAATTCTTGCCCAATGCGTGCCGATTTATGTCGAGTTTGAAGGCTGGCTCACGCCGACGGACAAGTGCAAGACGTTCAAGCAACTGCCCAAGAAAGCGCGCGAATACGTCTTGGCCATCGCGGAATTGAGCAATGCGAAGTTGTTCATCGCGTCCGTCGGGCCGGGTCGGGAGCAGACGATTTTTGTTTAACCGCAAAATAATTTCGCGATGAAACTGCCTAACGCACAATTCGCCATTGTGCCGGAGCAGAAAATCACCCGTTATCTGCTCAACCCCGCGCATCCCGCTGGTGGCAGCAAGGCATTGTTCTTCCTGCGCTTCGGTTTCACCGTGGCTGTTTGGCCGCAACTGGCTGAAGCCCTGCTCCAGCAAGCCTGTGCAAATGAGGTGGTGGCTACGGAACAGACGCCGCACGGACGGCGTTATGTGGTGGACGGATTGCTGACCGCGCCCGACGGCACAGGCTTGAATGTTCGCACCGCATGGTATATTAATGCAGCCGGTGATGCGCCTCGTTTCGTCACGGCGCATCCACTGCCAAAATTATGAACCCGATCAACGAACTTGATGCCGTGGCCTTGACCCGTGACCTGCCGGAACACGGACTGGTGCGCGGCGACGTGGGCACAGCGGTCTTGGTGCATGGTAAGGGCGCGGCGTTTGAAGTCGAATTCGTCGGCTACGACGGCCATACTGTTGCGTTGGTGACTTTGGAGCGCGATCAAGTGCGTCCGCTGGTCACGCATGACATTCCGCACGCTCGCGAGTTGGCGCACGCTTGACAACCTCTCGCGTCCGTCGGGCCGGCTCGCGGGCAGACGATTTTTGTGTGAAAGAAGATAACCTAGGTCAGAGCTCACAATCTCGAAGAAAGCACTTCGGGTGGTTGAAGGCTGCGATTTGTGGCTTTGTATTATTTGCAGGAATGAGTCTGTTCGTTTTTTTGAGCGGCAGTAACTTTGAAATAATTTTTGCCATTCCAACACATTGCTTGAATCAAGTCGTGGACTTGGATGCTATCATCCCATTCTTTGTTAATGACACTGCGGTTTGCACAATTGTGAATGGTTTAATTGGTGCAATTATTTTCGCCTTTGTTGCACTTGTCAGAAAATCAGTTGTGAAGCTCGACTAGAAAAATCAATTATCCATGAGCGCCACCGCATCTAGCTTAAGCGCCGAAGCTCAGGCGAATCTCCCGTCGCGATGATCATGGATGGCAAGGGGCGTTTATCCCAAATCGCCGCTTGCCGCCGGACGGGGCGGGGCGTAATTTTGGGTTATGAGTTATCTGACCGTTGAAGTGGAAATTGACCACGGCCATGTTTCCGCCAAGGGCATTGACGCTCTCCCGGAAAAGGCTTCCGGCCTGCTCACGATTCTTGATCCGGCTCCGCTTTCCAGCGCCCGTCCCATTGGTCTGGCAAAAGGACAGTTCATCGTTCCGGATGACTTCAACGCTCCGCTGTCGGAAGACGTGTTGCACGCGTTTGAGGGCAAATGAGAATTCTGTTGGACACTTGTGAGTATCTCTGGCTCGTGTCCGGTGACAACAAGCTTTCCGCATCCGTTGCTGCCGCCGTGCGTGACCCGCAGAACCAGGTTTTCTTGAGCGTCGTTTCGTTCTGGGAAATCTCCCTCAAGCATAGCCTTGGCAAACTGCCGCTGCCGCAACCGCCCGCCCAATTCATCCCGCTTCAGCGAAAAAAACATTTAATCGCGCCGCTGATTTTGGATGAAGCCGCCGTCGCCCAATTGAGCGGGCTGCCATTATTACATCGCGATCCATTTGACCGGATGCTCATTTGTCAGGCACTAGCACACGGGATGACGCTTGCCACATCTGATCCCGTTATGCGGCAATACCGGGTTGCGCTTCTAAAATAAAAATGAGTTCGCCTCTTCCCCATTTAAGCGCCGAAGCCGCTGCCAACCTCCCGCGCCACGTTGCGGTGATCATGGACGGCAACGGGCGCTGGGCCAAGTCGCGCCATCTGCCGCGCATCGAGGGGCATCGGCGCGGCGCGGATTCTGTCCGCGAAATCATCCGCACCGCCGGCGATGTCGGTATCAAATATCTCACGCTCTATGCGTTCTCCGCCGAGAACTGGAACCGCCCCAAGGATGAGGTGGACGCATTGATGAAATATCTCGTCCACTACCTCAAGACCGAGACGAAGGACTTGAACAAAAATAACGTCCGGCTGGAAGCCATCGGGCAGATTCATCGCCTGCCGGACAATGTGCAGGAGCAACTCGATAAAGCCATTGCCGCTCTTTCCAAGAACAACGGCCTGACGCTCATCCTCGCGTTAAGCTACGGCAGCCGCCTCGAGATCGTGGACGCCTTGCGCCAGATTTCCGAAAAGGTCAAAGCGGGAAAAATGGAGCCCGGCGACATCACGGAGAAAGTCATCTCCGACCATCTCTGGACCCGCAATGTGCCTGACCCCGACCTACTCATCCGCACCAGCGGCGAGATGCGCGTGAGCAATTTTCTGCTGTGGCAAATCAGCTACGCCGAGCTGGTCATCACGCCGACGTTCTGGCCGGATTTTCGGAAAGCGCAATTTTTCGCCGCGCTGGAAGAATACGCCAAGCGGCATCGGCGGTTTGGCGGGATTTGACGGAAATGAAGAAGGCAGAAGCATTAAACATTTTCCGCTGACAATCCTCGGAATTATCCGTGTCCATCCGTGTCCATCCGTGGTTAAATTTCCGCGCTTGGAAAAATTATTTCAAATTGTCCACGAAGACGCCGACCTGCTCGCCGTCCACAAGCCCGCCGACCTCGTCTGCCATCCTACGAAAGGCGATGAATATTCCAGCCTCATCAGCCGCGCGCGGATTTATCTGGAACGGCAGATTGCAGCCGCCCGGCTTCCCCGGCCCAGGCTTCCGGTCATGCCGCACCTCATCCATCGTCTCGACCGTGAAACTTCCGGCATTGTCCTCCTCGCGAAAAATGCGGAGGCGGCGCGCGAACTGGGCAAGGTCTGGGAAACCCGCACCGTTCAAAAGGAATATCTCGCCATCGTCCACGGCCACGTTGCGGCGGAGCGGGGGCTGATTGACGCGCCGCTAGGCAAGGATGAAGCCAGCCTCATCGCCATCAAAGACTGCGTGCGACCCGACGGCGCGGTGGCGCAGACGGAATTCTTCGTGGAGCAAAGATTTTATCGAAATGTGTCGCGCGAAGGCCGCGAAAATTGCGAAGAAGATTCAGCAAAAAAAAATCCTTCGCTCGCTGCCCACGATGCAATTCAACTTAAAATTCAAAATTCAAAATTCAAAACTCCGCCACATCGTCCATTCTCGCTTTTGCGGTTGAAGCCGCTCACCGGCCGCAAACATCAAATCCGCATCCACCTCGCGCACCTGAGTCATCCCATTGTTGGCGACAAGATTTATGGCGGCGACACCGATTTATATCTCGCCCTTGTCGAAAGCCGACTGACCGACGCGCAGCGGGAAAAACTCATCCTGCCGAATCACGCCTTGCACGCCGAGCGGCTGATCTTTCAATGGCGCGGGCAGGAATATGATTTTCGTTCCCCGCCGGAACCGTGGTTCACGGCCTTCGTCCCAACCGCCGCGTCACCGCCGCTGGGAGTGGTCGCAAATTAATTAACCCTGATTCTGTTAGAGCCGCGTGCCGACGGCAAATTCGGACGCTGCTGAAACGTTCACCGCGTTGACAATCCACTTCGTCGTCAGCAGAATCGCGGCGGTCACGGGAGACTTTCAGGCTGATTCCGCAGCCGGGCCAAAAACCATTCACCCAATCATCATGAAAACAAGATTCACGACTCTGCTGCTGGCGGTATTTTTCACCGCGACCATTCTCGTCCGCGCGCAGGACGGCACGAACGCCATTCCGCCGAAGCTCGCGGCGTTGCTCAAGAGTCTCAAGTATCAGTCCGGCACGATTGACCTGAACGGTGGTCTCGCGACGCTGACGGTGCCGAAGGAATTTAATTTTCTCGGCTCCGACGACGCCGACACGGTGTTGGTGAAGTTGTGGGGCAATCCGCCTTCCGAAAACAAACCGCTCGGTCTGCTGATTCCGGCGGGCATGACGCCGGTCAGTTCCAATTGCTGGATCGTGACGATGGACTACAGCGAGGACGGTTTTGTGAAGGACGATGAAGCGGCGAAAATCAATTACGATGATTTGCTGAAGAAGATGCAAAGCGGCATCGCGGAGAATAACGCCAAGCGGAAAGAGGCGGGCTATGCCGCCATCACGCTCGTCGGCTGGGCTGCACCGCCGCATTACGATTCGGCGACGCACAAACTTTATTGGGCCAAACACCTGAAGTTTGAGGGCGAGGAACACGATACGTTGAACTACAGCATCCGCATGTTGGGTCGCAAAGGCGTGTTGGAATTGAATGCCGTTGCGGGCATCGAACAGTTCGCGGAGATTGACAAGCAGACGCCGCAGATTCTCGCGATGGTGGATTTCAAGGAAGGCAGCCGCTACACGGACTTCAATCCCAAGACGGACAAGGTGGCGGAATACGGCATCGCCACGCTGGTGGCCGGCGGCGCGCTGGCGGCGGCGGCGAAGCTGGGATTGTTCAAGGGCCTGTGGATTGGGCTGCTCGCGGCGAAGAAATTTATCATCATCGGCGCCATCGCTGTCTTCGCGTTCGTGAAGAAATTTTTCAAGCGCGGTGACAGTGCCTCGTGAAAATTATTGGAGAAAAGCCAACCAACTTTCAACAGCATGAATATGATCCGTCGCAATTTGATAGCTGGCCTAGGAATTTTTTTCTTCCTTGGTTTGTGTGGGCGTGTTGACGCGCAGGTCTACAGCCAAAACATCGTCGGCTACTACAATTTGCTGATACGTCCGGGCGACAATTTTATCGCCAACCAACTGGATAATAGCGGCGGCAATACGCTGACGAATCTTTTCCAGTCGGGCGTGCCGCAAGGGGCGACGTTCACGAAATGGGACGCCAACCTCGTGCAGTTTCTTCCGCTCTCAACCTATGACAGCAGCAGCGGCTGGAGCATCAATTATGATTTAACATTTGGCGAAGGCGGAAAACTGACCACGTCCACTACTTTCACAAACGTATTTTTTGGAACGGTTGGGCCGAGCCTGAATACGTCGGATTCTGGTCCATTATTTTTTCCGCCGCTGATTTCTGGCAACGGACTTTTTCTTCTCTCCTGTGTGGTTCCGATTAATAGCGCGGGGTTTTTCGACGTGGTGGGGCGCAATCCAGAAGACGGTGACTATGTAAAAATTTGGGATTCAATTTCTCAAACCGAAAACACGACAACTTTTGGTGGTGGTCTTTGGGATCACGGCGCACCATCACTGTCCGTCGGTCAGTCTGCGTTTTTTGGGCTAGGGGGAATGTCGCCATCGCCAGTGCCGGAACCATCTATTTACGGATTGTTCGGCGCTGGGCTGTTGATGTTGTGGAAGTTTCGTCCAAGAAAATAAATTCACTCCCACTCAATCGTCCCCGGCGGTTTGCTGGTGATGTCGAGGACGCAGCGGTTCACGCCTTTCACTTCGTTGATGATGCGGCTGGTCATAGCCGTGCGACAAATTCTTCCACGGTCATTCCGGCCTGTTCGATCATGCCTTTCAGCGTGCCGGGTTTTATCGGTTTGTGCTGCGGCACGACCACGGTGCGAGAATCTTTACGCATAATAAGGTGGGAACCAGTCTGGCGAACGGCTTCAAAACCCGCCCGGCGCAGGGCGCGTGCGGCTTCAGAGCCGTTCACGTCGCGGGGAATTTTCATGCCAGCACGAGTGCCGGGTCTTCCACAAAATGCAAACGCACGCGGCGCGGATGCTGTCCCGGCTCGAAGTAGCCTTTCACCGCATCGCCGACCATGAGGTTGAGTTCCTCCAACGTGTCGCCTTGCGTGGTGATGCCGCCGCCGTTGGCGTCATCCCAGCGCGCGACATAACCGCCGGTCTCGTGGCAGGGTGTCACTTGCAAGGTGATTTCTTTCATGGCGTGAATGTGCTTTGTTCACCGCTATTTCGCAACGGGAAATTTTATTCCCACTCAATCGTCCCCGGCGGTTTGCTGGTGATGTCGAGGACGCAGCGGTTCACGCCTTTCACTTCGTTGATGATGCGGCTGGCGAGTTTTTCCAGCAGGTCGTAGGGCAGCTTCACCCAGTCGGCGGTCATGCCGTCCTGCGATTCCACGGCGCGGATGGCGATAGTGTAATCGTAAGTCCGTTCGTCGCCCATCACGCCGACGCTGCGCACGGGCAGCAACACGGCAAAGCTCTGCCAGATCTTGTAATACAGTCCGCTTGCCTTCATCTCCTCGACGACAATGGCGTCGGCGTTGCGCAAAATTTCGCAGCGCGCCGGCGTCACTTCGCCGAGAATTCGCACGGCGAGGCCGGGGCCGGGGAACGGTTGACGCCAGACGATTTCTTTCGGCAGACCGAGTTCCACGCCAAGCAAGCGCACTTCGTCCTTGAACAAATTTTTCAGCGGCTCGACGAGTTGGAATTTCATGTTCTTCGGCAGGCCACCGACGTTGTGATGGCTCTTGATGAGCGCAGCGGGATTGCCGGCAATCGGCACGGACTCGATGACGTCGGGATATAAAGTTCCCTGCGCGAGAAACTTTGCCTTGCCCGCGCGCTTGGTCGCGGCTTGAAAAACATCTACGAACGCGCGTCCGATGATCTTGCGTTTCGTTTCGGGATCGGTGACGCCCTTGAGCTTGCGCAGGAACAGCGCGGAGGAATTTTCATACTGCAACTTCATCTTGAAATTGCGGCCAAAAACTTCCTGCACGACTTCGGCTTCCTTGGAACGCAGCAGGCCGTTGTTGACGAAAATGCAGGTGAGTTGGTCGCCGATGGCCTTGTGCAACAGTGCCGCCGCCACGCTGGAATCAACGCCGCCGCTCAAGCCGAGAATCACTTTTTCTTTGCCGACTTGCGCGCGAATTTCTTCGACGGCTTGGTCGAGATAGTTGCGCATCGTCCACGATTTGCCGCAACCGCAGACGCTGTGGACGAAGTTCGCCAAAATTTCTTTCCCGCGCGGCGTGTGGACGACTTCGGGATGGAATTGCAGGCCAAAAAATTTCCGCGCGCGATTTTCGATGGCGGCGTATTCAGAATTTTCCGTGACGGCCACAGGCTTGAAACCGTTGGGCAGCTTGGTGAGTTTGTCGCCGTGGGAATTCCAGACTTGCAGCGCCTTGGGCAATTTGGAAAACAGCGCGCAGGAAGAATCCTTCACGGTCAAAGTGCCTTTGCCGTATTCGCGCTTGAGACCTTTCTCGACTTTGCCGCCGAGGAATTGCGCGAGCAGTTGCACGCCGAAGCAGATGCCGAGCACGGGCAGGCCGAGGTCAAAAATATTTTTATCTGGCAACGGCGCTTTCGGCGAATACACGCTGGATGGCCCGCCCGACAAAATAATTCCGCTCGGCTTGAGCTTGGCAATCTCGGCGGCGGGCGTGTTGTAGTGCAGGATGGTGGAATACACGCTGCACTCGCGGATGCGGCGGGCGATGACCTGCGTGTATTGCGAACCGAAGTCGAGGATGACGATGTTTTCGTTCATGTTGAAAAATTTAAGGGCAGATTTTCCCCCGCCGAAAAATCTTTGGCGAGTGAAAACTGTGGCCGCGCGGGATTATTTCTTCGGGAGAAAATCGCCGTAATGTTTTTTGGCGCAGTCGGGGCAGAGGCCGTGCGAGACGACAGCGTCGGAATGTTGCGTGAGGTATTCCTCGAAGCGCACCCATTCCTGTTTGTCATCGCGGATGCTTTTGCAGAAGGAGCAGATGGGCAGCAAGCCTTCAAGCGCCCGCACGCGCTGGCGCAATTGGCGCGACTGGCCGCCGAGCAGCGTGGTGAGCAACGCCAGCAGCAGCAGCACAAAAAAACAGATGAGCGCGTCTGCTAGGTCGGTTATCACAATCGGCTTGACGGAAAAAGCAATCTGGTGGATGACGCGGGTGAGCGACAGCAGCGCCGCGCAGGCCAGCGACAGCCAGAGCGGACGGTTCCACGCGACGAGCATCAGCGGAAAAACAAAAACCACCGGGAAGACTTGCAACGGAATCAGTTCCCAGTCCAGGCCCACGAACACCAAGCAGAGCAGGAGCATGAACCACGCGCGGTTCCACAGGCCGCGCTCAAACGCGGGAACGTCCGGTTGTGGCGGCGATTGCCTAGTGCTGTCGGCGGGCGCATTCATTGATTGAAAAGATTGTCAGCCTTCCCCCCGACTTTTGGCGAGAAAAAAATTTTGCACCCGGCGGCTGATTGCGCTACAAGTCGCCAATGAAATCCCCCCGCCGCCAGCTAGCCACGCGGGGATTTTCGTTGATTGAACTGCTGATCACGCTGGCGCTCATGGTGGTCATGATTTCGCTGCTGGAAGGTTTCGCCTCCGCCAAGCATCAGCGCACCCAAAAACAACTTTGCGCGGACAACCTTCAGAAAATTTATCTCGCGCTGCAAATCTACGCAAACGATTTCAAGGGCGCGCTGCCGTCCAAGACCAACGCCCTCACTTCGGAAGCCGTCCTCGGCGTCCTCGTGCCAAAATACTCGGCGGACACGAGCATCTTCATCTGCCCCGGCGGTCGCGATAAAATGATTCCCTCCGGCGTGCCGCTGGAACAATTGAAAATCAGCTATGCCTATTACATGGGCCGCCGCTGCGACGAGTCGCAAACGGTTTTGCTTACGGATCGCCAGATCAACACCGAGCCGAAGCGCGCGGGCGAAATGGTTTTCTCCGCGAATGGGAAATCGCCCGGCAACAATCATCACAAGCATGGCGGCAATTTTTTGCTGGCCGATGGCAGTGTGACGGCGAGCGGCGCGCAACTGACGGTTTCCCTCGCCACCACGCCGGGCGTCGTGCTATTGAACCCCAAACCTTGATATGAAACTCCAATGCCCGTGCGGCGCAAAATACGCCTTTGAAATTTCGCCGGAAATGGTGCAGAACCCGGTCAAGTTCGTTTGCCCGACGTGCGGGCTGGATTCCTCCGAGTTCGTGAACGACATGGTGCGCCGCGAATTTGGCGTCGCGGCACCGGCCTATGCGCCCCCGGTTTCGCTGCCGCCAGCAGAAGCGCCCGCTGCCGCACCGCGCTTAAAAATTGCTCATTCAACTGCCCACGCCGAAAAGCCGGCGGAAACACCACCGACAGAAACCGCGCCCGTCTCGAAGTATTGCCAGAAACATCGCGGCGTCCTCGCGGAAGAAAAATGCACGATGTGCGGCAAACCGATTTGTCCGAAGTGCATGGAGCTGTTTGGATTTTTTTGTTCGCCGCTCTGCCAGAACAACGCGGATATGCGGGGCATTGCCGCGCCGGTTTATGCGGGTCAGAAATTTCAGAAAGAGCGGCAATTCTGGCGTCACGCCGGGCTGATTTTTGGCAGCATCTTCGCCCTGATTGTTTTGTTGCTCGGCGGGTGGGTCTGGTATGCGTGGTTCGGCTCCGTGCCGCACAATTATTTTTCCGTGCGCTTCGAGGACAACGACCGCGCGTATGCGGGCACCACGCACGTTGTGGGCAAAGACCAAATTGTTTTCCTGCACGGCGGCACACTGGCGCGCTACGATTTGAAAACCAAAAAGTCCATCTGGTCGCTCGAACTGATTTCCCCAACCGACCTCGCGGCGGCTGTGAAAGCGCAGACGGACTTTGAAAATAAAATGAACGACGGCGCGAGCTACTCGCATCGGCAAAGCCAGGAAGCGATTGAGCGGCAGGTGAAAATCGGAATGCAGCGCGATCTCTTGCTGCGCGTCGCGGGAGAAAACATCTGGGTCGGCAAGGGCAACAAGCTGACGCATTACGATTGGGCCACCGGCAAGGTGCTGCGCGAAACTGCGCTGCCGGAATCCGGCGATACGCTCGTGGAGGCGGGCGATGAATTGCAGATGATCGGCGCGAGTTCGGTGACGCACATCAGTCTCGCCACCGGCGAGTCGCGCGTCGAACAGTTCGGTGCGCCGAGCACCACGGGCGTCACGCTTGCCAGCGGCGGCTCCGCGTCGTCCGGCGGACTTTTTTCCAAAGATGGCAAGCCACTAGATCCAAATAAAATTGCGAACGAGGCGCAAAATTTGAAATTGCAGGGGCGGCTCGCGTTGCCAGCGTTGCTCGCCAACGCCCAACACGAAAAGCAACTGGAGGCGGCGTTGAATGAGGGCGACCCGAAACATCCGCGCCCTTTGGTGGCTGGCCGGGCTGCGCAAAATTTTGAACTCGTTTCCGGCGCGACGGGCTTTGTGCAATTTTCCAAAAAAATGTTGGAATCAAAATTCATCGAGCGCTCCGCCATGAAGGCCGCGCCAAAAAAATCCGCACTCGATGGCGAGGTGAATGCCGCTGCCACCGGTGCCATCGCCAACGAAATCCTGAACGAGATGCAGCGTAATTCTGGGGGCGACACGGTGACGGAAGATGTCAGCCGCTATCAGGTCACAGTGCATATTCCTGAAACGTCGTCGTCCGCCGATTGGTCGGGCGAAGTCACCGGGCCGCCGCAGTTGTTTGTGCTGAAGACGGTGAATGTCATCGCCGCTGGCAAGAACATCATCGTGCTCGACAAGACGAATAAAAAAATCTGGCAGACGACATTGACGTATGCGGTCGGCGAGCGCGGTGGATTTTCGCGCGAGGAATCGCAGTTCGGCGACGGCCCGTGCGTGGAACATGGCGACACGCTTTACGTTTTTGACCAGGCGGTGTTGAGCGCGTATGAAATGAATTCCGGCAACGCCCGCTGGCGCGTTCCTTCGGTCGGAGTTGTGGGATTATTTTTTGACGACGCGGGCAGCGTCTATGTCAACACCACCAGCGGCAATCCTGACGACATCAAATACGCCCGGCAAATTGACATCAACAAGCAGACCGATGACGTGTTGCTGAAGCTCGATCCGAAGAGCGGCAAAACTTTGTGGAGCATCAAGCCGGGCGGATTTATTTCTTATCTCCAAGGAAAATATATTTACACCGTGCAAACCTACGACCCAAATCCCGAGGACGCGGAGCAGATGAGCGACATGGCCATCACCAAGCCCGCCTACTTCCGCATCGCCCGCGTCAATCCCAAGAACGGACGGATTCTGTGGGAGTATTACGACGCCAAAGATCGCTGCCCGCTCAACGTGCGCTTCAACGCGAACACCATCGAACTCGTCTTCAAACGGGAGGTGCAGGTGTTGAAGTATCTGACGTTTTGAAATATGTGAAAAGGGTGCGCAAGGTTTGTAGAACTGCGGCGAGAGGTGCGCGTTATTCCCATACTTTCGCTTGTCCAGATTGTTGCGTTGCCGAAAGATCAGGCGGGGTGCGGCATTGCCCAGACTGGAAATCGAGATTTTATGACAATGCGTAAGCTGATATTTATTTCAGTGCTTCTTGCCTTGGGCATTGAGGGTTTGTGCTTTTTGATGCTGTTGAGCGGTGGAGTTTTTTTGGTTCACGTAGCTTACGTTGGCATCGCACTTCTACGGCCATTATTATTTGTTAGCTATTTTTTATTTGGAGAAGGCGGAGTTTTCTTTGTGCCGTGTATAGCGTTTATCCAGTTTTTCATTCCAATTTTTTGGTTGGTCGCACGTGGGTTTGGCCGCTCTGCCAACTAAAAGTTTTGCCGGAAATTTTCCTTCATGTTTCCTTAAGGTTGCGTAGTGCAAGTTTCCGACATGAAAGCGAAAACCTTTCCCACCCTCGGGCGCTTTGCCGCAATCCTGACCCTCGCTGGATTATTCACCACCAACGCGCTGGCGCTAGATACCAACGCGTTTCTACGTCTCGTTAAAACCAACAGCAGCGCGCTGAGCTTGAACATTAGCAACGCCGCAAACCAAGTCTGGGTCATCACCAGTTCCAGCAACCTGACGAGTTGGACAGAAGTGGAGAGCTTGAAAATTTTCAACGGCAGCTACCATCGCAGCTACACAAACGCGGTGGGCGGAAATGTTTTCTACCGTGCTTACTACGACGCGGCGCGGCAGACGATTGCCAGTGCCACGACGAATGCGCTGGGGTTGCCGGTGACGAATTACAATTACGCGTCGCCATCGCTGCCCGCGAATTTTCTCGTAAACCCCATTCTCGCCGAGGACAACATGATGGTGAACAACACGAACACCGACCTCGGCGCGATGCTGGGCCGTGTGCTGTTTTATGACAAGCGGCTCTCGACCAACCAGACGATTTCCTGTTCCTCGTGCCATCAGCAGGCGCACGGATTTTCGGACCCGCGCCAGTTCAGTGTGGGCTTCGATGGCAGCGTGGGCACGCGAAATTCCATGGGCTTGAGCAATGCGCGGTGGTATCAACGGAAGAAATTTTTCTGGGACGAACGCGCGGCGACGTTGGAAGAACAGACCTTAATGCCGATTCAAAATCCCATTGAGATGGGCATGACGCTCGCCGCGCTCACGAATCGTCTAGCCGCCGAACCGTTTTACACGAACCTGTTCGCGCGAGCTTTTGGTTCCACGGACGTGACGACGAATCGCATATCCCGCGCGCTGGCGCAGTTCGTCCGTTCCATCGTCACGACGCAGTCGAAATACGACCTCGGCTTGACGAATGGTTTCACGAACTTCACGCCAGAGGAAAATACGGGGCGGCAAATCTTTTTCGGACTGAACGGCAATCGCGCGACGTGTGCGCTCTGCCATCTGACGGATAATTTCGTGCAGACCGGCGGCATTGATAACAACGGTCTCGAATTCCCCTTCGTGGACAAAGGCATTGGCGGCATCACGGGCGTGGCGACCGATGAGGGCAAATTCAAAGTGCCGTCGCTCCGCAACATTGAGCTGACGGCGCCGTATATGCACGACGGGCGGTTCACGAATCTGGAGCAAGTAGTGGAGTTCTACAATTCTGGCGTGGTCTTCAACGCCAACCTCACGCCACCGTTGCGCGCCGCCGGTGGCAACAGTGCGCTGCGATTGAATCTGACCACGGCGCAAAAAGCGGCGCTGGTGGCGTTTCTCAAAACGCTGACGGATACCAATCTCGCGACGGATGTGAAATTGTCCGACCCGTTTAATTATGGGAATTGAAATTTAGTGTCGGCAACCGGGCGGAACCGAGAATTTTTCCGCATGGTTCGTGGTTTAGAGCGGTTTAATTAAAACTGTAGCCGAAAGATTGGCGGGCGGCTGGGACTCGCGCGGCAGCGTCTTGGAGTGCGCCAGCCCGCTGGCGCTTTGGCCGCGTCAGCCCTGCGCATGCAAAGCGGCCGAGGGCTGCCGCAGTCCGAAACCTCGCGGCGATTCATGACCCGCTCGAAAAACGACCACGGCTTTATTTAATCCGCTCTAATCCACCGGCGGTTTTAGGGCGAATTGAATTCTCTCCCAAACTTTCCAGTCTTTTGTGCTCGCTACGTTTTTTGCGGTTAAGCCGACGCCAGCGAGCGAGCGCCGAGATGTTTCGCGGCAAAGCGTTCCACGTGCGGCCAGACTTCTTCAGCGGTGACATCGTGCAGGCAGAATGGTTTTTCAAACCGGCAGTAGTCGGAGCAGGGTTTGTAGGGACAGGCGCGGCCTTCGAAAATTTCTGCCTGCGGATGGAGCGGCATAAACCATTCGTGCATGGACGGCCCATACAACGTGTAAGTCGGCACGCCGCAAATCGCCGCGAGGTGCCCGGGGCCGGAGCAGTTGCCGATGAAGGCGCCGGCGCGGTCAATGTGCGCCAGCAGTTCGCTGACGGTGCGCGGACAGGCGGGGGTTTCACCGTGCGCGTGCCACCAGGTCGCCTGGTCGGCGTCGCAGGCAATCTGCACGGCAAAGTTTTTTTCACGCAACCGCGCGGCAACGCGGTGAAAATTTGCCAGCGGCCAGATCCGGGCGGGCAGCCGCGCGCCAGAATGGATGAGCACGACGGATTGGGGCGGACGCTGGGGCGGAATAATTTCTTCGCGCGCGGGCAGCTTCAAGCCCAGCGCCTGCCCGACTTCACGCCAATGTTCGTAGCGGTGGACGAGCGCCGGCGGGCGGGGCAGGACGCGCGTCAGGTAGCGCTGGCTTTTCAGGCGGGCGTAGCCGAGGCGTTCCGTCGCGCCGGAAAATTTCAGAACCAGATGATCGCGCGGATCCCAGCGTGCGGACACGGCATAGTCAAATTTTTGCGCCACCAGTCGGCGACGCAGTTGCAGCATTTCGCGCCAAGGCCAGCGCCAGAATTGATACTTGCCGTGAAACGCGGTCCACGGGGCGGTGAAGTTTTCCACCTGCACCTCGGGCCAGAGGCGGGGGTGAAGTTCACGGGCGAAGGGCTTGGCAACCAGCGTGACATCGAAGTGTTTCGAGGCGGCACGGAGGAACGGCGTGGCGATGACCAGATCACCGAGGCCCCACAATTCCAGAACGAGCAGGCGGGGTTTCACGCGGTGACCGGCAGCGACCGGGGACTCGGCAAAGGTTTGATGCGGTGGACGACAGTTGGTTGGGTCTTCCGCGCGCAGACGCCTTGGTTCAACGCGATGCTAAAGCCGGCGAATTTGACAAAATCACCCACGGCATTCGTGTAAGCCCCAAAGACGATGAAAAAACCGACGAAGCCGATGATGAAAACCACCAATATATATCGGTTGACGGTGAGCAGTTCGGCGTCGCCAAATTTGTAATTTCGATGCAGGACAAAAAATACGGCGCCAGAAATCCATAGAAAACTAATCGCCCCCCAGATGCCAAAGGGCATAAGGGTGGAAAGGGGGCCGTTGTGATAATCGCCGGAGATCGCCAACGAAGCCGTGCTGTGATCCATGGCCGCCTGCGCGCCGGAGAAAACACCATCACCCATCATTTGAAAATCTTCCCTGGACAGAGCGTAGCCTTTGCCGAGCAGTAAATATTGTGGAACCTTGGGCCAGGTATCGGCCCATATTTCTTCGCGCCATTTCTTGCTACCATCGGCGTCGGACACGGCCATCGGGTCAAGCTTCAGCGGTAAAAAAGAAAGGGAGCGCTGAAAAGAAAAAGGCAGGTTGTGGGCAAATGGAACCAATAGCGCTGCGCTCAGCACCATGCCAAGCAGCGCCACGGGTAACACCCGGGTGCGGTATAGTCCCTCCATAAAAAACAGCACGGTCAGGGTTTCTATGTAGGCTAATAAAACAATGCGGAAGCCGCCGATGAGGGTCAAACACAGCAGCGCAAAAAACAAAAAGAACCGCAGCGGGCGGTCGCCCCGGAAAATTCCCCGCAAGCCATATTTAGCGAGCATGAAGTTCGCCAGCACACTGGCGGAAACACTGATGCCGCTCAAACGGACGCTCATGCCTTCCGCGTTGCCATCCGACGGCGGAATCAGGAGGTTGATGTAGTTCAAGGGGCTGGGCAGCACCGGGAAAAGATCGCTGAAAAACTGGACCGCCCCCGGCAGGAAAAACAGTGCGATGTAAATATTCCGGTGTTCCTTGGGAATCGGTCGGCTGACCAGCGCATAAAACGTGGCGATGCCGATGAAGAGGGCGAGGTATTTTTTCCCGCCCGACACCTCCCCGCCCAAGGCAGCGAGACCGATGCCGCCGGTCAATTTAGAGGTCAAATAAACCATCGCCGCCGTGAACATCAGCGGCCACGTCATCACCGGCACCGATATGAACCGCTTGTTGCTGTTCATCGTGCGGTCAATGATGGCGATGGACAGGCATAGAATCACCGCTACTTGGGACAAGGGTGGATTGCCCTTCAGAAAAAAACAAAAAATTGGGCTGCCCAAACCAAAAACGAGCAGCGGATAATGCCAGCGGATCAATATGGGGGAAATGATCAGCAACGCGACGAGGCCAAAAAATCCGAGCGTTCCGTAGTCCAGCGGATTACACAACATCCAGCCCACCAAGGCGGCGAGCGGGATGCAGACCGCGTAGGTGACTAGGGCGCGGATGGCGGCGGCAGGGTTTGTCATGTTTTAACGGTTCACTGCGGCGCAGAATAATCCAGCCCTTGACCGCCTGCAATTTGAATCAATCATCGCCGGCTTGATTATGGCGTTCACAAAATGCCTCGTTCGTTCGCATCGGTCGGTTCAAACGGCAATGGTCAGACAGCCACCATGAACCAGTGTTCAATCACCCATCGGGCGCGGATGGACGTTAGGCAACAGCCTTTTCCGCAGGAACGATTGAAACGGACGCTCAAAGTGATTGTGGCTCCACACTGAAAGCGGAATGAGAACCAGAAAAAATAACAGCAGCGCTAGGGGCGAACTGAAGGCTGTCACCGGAACCCCGAACCAAAATGCTGCCAGTAGAAAAACCATCTGAAGTGGAAAGTGCAGCAGGTAAGTTGAATAGCTGATGTCGCCCAGCACCGCCGCCCGCCGTCCCAGGGTGCCTCGGCGCGTCTCCCACAAAGCGAGAAAGCAGAGCGTCACCGGGAATAACACCAGTTCGTAACCCGCCTGCGAAAGCCGCATCAAATACTTGCCGCCACCTTCAACCAAACTGAAGTTGCTCCCAGAAATTTTCTGGAAACCGGCAACCATGAAATGTTTTTCCACTTCCAACGGCACCAGAATCCAAACGCAAACCGTCCCGATCGCGAGCCATTTGAAATGGGCGAACCCCCGGCCATTTTTCAGCAATGTCTCAAAGGCGTAAAAGGCCAGTCCCCCGGCAAAAAAGGAAAGCACCCCACGAGACATTCCCAAAAAATACCAGTGGTGAATCGCCCAATAAAATCCAAGAACAACATACAGCAACAGCAGCCACCAGCTCACCGCTCGGAAGCGGCATAAAAAAAAGAAGCCAACATAAAGCGCGATCTCCACCGAAACTGACCAGACCGGCCCGTTAAACGACATCACCGTAGTGTCGAACCAGCCGGAGGCAAAAAAAAGTTGCGAGATAAACAAGCCGGACGTGCTTTCGGTGCAGATGAAATATTTTCCAAAAATATGCGCCATCAGCGGATGCGCCACCGCGACAAAAAGCAGCGTCACCAGATGCAATGGATATAGGCGGGTGAATCGCAGCACCGAAAAACTCCAGCTGCCCACCTGTTGGCGGCTGATCTTTTCTGAATACAGCCAGAAAAAAACAAACCCCGAGAGACAGAAAAAAAGATCCACCGCGCGCCAGCCATTCGAGTAAAGCGGCTTCAACAGAAATGAAAGCGGCAACTCGCCGCCGCCCGCCGAATAAAAAAAGAAACTCGGCCAATGGTTGATCACGATGGTCAATGCTCCGATCCCGCGCAAGACATCGAGGGAGTAAAGCCGCTCCGGCAAGGCTGTAGTGGATGGCGGGCTATGCATTTTTTATCAGGCCGCCGCCCGCTTCAAGCGGTCGCGAATTCCATTCAAAATCGGCAGCGAAAAATACCGGTAGACCAGCGCGGAAAAAACGAACGTCACCGCCGCCCGAAAAATCCGGCCCCGGGATTTGAGTAGAACGCATGGCACATCACCACCAGCAGAATCGCCACGCCGCGCAAGCCATCCAGCACGTCAAAATGACTGCCGGTGCTGGCGGCAATCTCCCAACGCTTGAGAACTTTGGCGAACACGGCTGGCAGTCTGGCGTATTTCCACCCGGCAATTCAACCGCAATTCAAGCGCGCAGTAGCCGCACGTCCACGGCGTCCATCCCGGCAGAACGGATGGCCTGCATCCCCAGATCCGTGTCTTCAAAACCCCGGCAAAATTTTGGGTCCACGCCAATGCGCCGCGCGGCTTCGAGAAAAATATCCGGCGCCGGCTTCTGGTTCACCACCATTTCACTGGTCACCACCGCGTCAAACAGGTGGCGGATTTTCAGATGCTCCAAAACCTGCACGACAATCGGGTGCGTGCCGCCGGAAGCGACGGCCATCGGGATTTTTCCGTGGTTCGCCTTCGCAATTTCCACGACGGCGTGGATTGGCTGGACTTCGCCCATGAGTGGCAGGTAGGCGTTTTCTTTTTCATGCGCCACGGCGATGTGGTCCAGCGGGCGGTGCTGTTCCTTGGCGAGCATTTTCAAAATATCGCGTGAGGGAACGCCGCCGAGCGCGTAGAAACGGTCCTCGGGAAAATTCAATTCGTGCCGCAGCGTGATCATCTGCCACGCGCGCCAGTGCAGCGGCATGGTGTCGGCGAGCGTGCCGTCGCAGTCGAAGATGAGGCCTTTGATTTCCATAAGAGTAGGGTCAGGAGTCAGAATCCAGAAGCCAGAATTTTCGCGGAGTAAGCCTCCAGCAATTTGCTGACTTCTTCGAGTTGTGGTTGCAGTTGGGCGGTGTTAGCCAGGATGGAAACCGAGGCGCGACGAAATTGCGAGGTAAGACCGTAGGTTTCGCTGCGTGGAAAATTCTCCGTGAACCGATAGACGCCCAGAACAAACTGGTGCGCCTTCTGCCAGACAATCAACTGCTCAAAACTTTTCGCAGGCGTGAGGCGTTTCGATTCTGGCTCCTGAATTCTGACTTCTGGATTCATATTTGCAATGCCGCCAGCTTGGATTCCATGTCATGCGTCATCAGCGGAGTGATTAATCCGTCGAGGTCGCCGTCAATTAAGTTGGAAAGGTTGTAGAGCGTGACTTCGATGCGGTGATCCGTCACGCGGTTCTGGGGAAAATTGTAGGTGCGGATTTTTTCGCTACGCTCGCCCGTGCCGACTTGGTCTTTGCGAAACGCGGCATACTTGGCGTCTTCCTCGGCGACTTTGCGTTCTAGCAAACGGGAGCGAAGAACCGTCATCGCCTGGATTTTATTTTTCTGCTGCGAGCGTTGGTCGGCGCAGCGGACGATCATGCCCGTCGGCTTGTGAATGATTTGCACGGCGGAGTCCGTCGTGTTCACGCCCTGTCCGCCCTTGCCGGAGGCGCGGCAGACGTTCACTTCGATTTCATCAGGATTGATTTGCACGTCCACCTCCTGCGCCTCGGGCATCACGGCCACGGTGCAAGTGCTCGTGTGAATCCGCCCCTGCGCTTCGGTCGCCGGCACACGCTGCACGCGGTGGACGCCACTTTCGTATTTCAGCCGCTTGAAAACGTCCGTGCCGTTGACTTGAAAAATAATTTCCTTAAAACCGCCAAGGTCGGAGGAACTGGAGTCCAACGTCTCCGCTTTCCAGCCCTGCGTCTCGCAGTAACGCGAATACATCCGGTATAAATCGGCGGCGAACAACGCGGATTCATTGCCGCCTGCGCCCGCGCGGATTTCGATGATGGTGTTGCGCGAATCGGTCGGGCTGGGCGGCACGAGGCCGAAATGGATTTGCTGGCCGAACTTTTTTTCTTCCGCTTCGAGCCGTGTGATTTCTTCTCTGGCCATCAGCGCGAGTTCGGATTCCGCGAGTTCGGATTTGAGCAGCTCGCGATTCTCCGCGAGGTCGGCGATGGCTTTCAAGTAAGCCCCACCCGCCGCGACTAGGTCTTTGAGCCGGGCGTATTCGCGACCGAGTTCCTGCGCGCGCTGCGGATTGTCAAACGCCTCCGGCGCGCTCAACAGGGATTCAACCTCAGCGAAGCGCTTGCGAAATCTTTCGATGTGCGGCAGGAAATCCATTTTTAACCACGGATGAGCATAGGAAAAAAACAACCGCCCGCCGCTCCGGGGTTGGCCGGGGCGGCGGGCGGTGTTCGGGTGAAAACTAAACTTTCTTTTTCTTGGGCGCGGCGGCGGCGGCCTGGGCGGCGGCCGTCTTGGCGAGGCGCTGCTGGAACTTGTCCACGCGACCGGCGGTGTCCACAAACTTCTGGTGCCGGTGTAGAACGGATGGCAGTTGTTGCAGATGCCGATGATCACGGTCTGCTTGGTGGAGCGCGTCTTAATCACGTTGCCGCAGGCGCAACGGATTTCCGCGTCAATATACTTCGGATGAATATCAGCTTTCATAAAATCAAAGGCCGGAAACAATAACAGCCGTCCGCAGGATGACAAGCCGGATTTTTTGGTGAATCAGGTTGTCTGGCGCGTCGGCGGGGC
>JANOBC010000292.1:0-1626 GCA_031411455.1 Limisphaerales bacterium | reverse complement strand
AAACTCGCCGTGCCGGTCATCGCGCATCGCGTGGTGCTGGAACCGCAGGCGCGCTTCTCCGGCATCACCGCGCGCGGCGTGGTGGAGGACATCTTGAAGAAACTCAAAGTGCCGGCGTGAACGGAGCGCGGCTGTGTCCCGCGCGGCGCGGGATCAGCCGCAGCACACCGTAACACTGAAACGTTTTGAATTATTCCCCTGCGACACTCGTTGCGAAGTTGCTGCGGCTGGTCTCCGCGACACAGCCGCGCTCCGGGCACTCCGGTTGCGCCGGGACGCTGCCGCTGCCGGGGTGGTTTTTTCTTGATAAAATTTTTGGCGGGCGCAAAGCTAAAATCATGAATCGGGGACATCGAATAATTTTTTGCATTATCTTTGTGGTTTTTATTGGCGGCATGGCTGCGTTCCGCGCAGCCAAAAACAACAATCAAGATTATCAGGAACATCCTGTAGCCAGCATCGTTGGAAGCGTTATACCATCATTGCTGGTGGCGCCTGTTTTGTATTGGTTTATTGGCTGGCTGCTGCGGAGAAAGAAATTTGAACAAGTAGCGCCAAGTTTTGCTGACCCCACTAAATCGGAAGATTATTGCTTTTATGAACAAGTAGCCGATGAATTGAAGTCTCAAAACCTAATTTCAGGACTTTGGACGAGGGCCTTTGCCGAAATGGGCGGTGATGATGCTAAAGCCCGCGCGCTTTACATAAAATATCGCATTCAACAATTACAAGACAAAGCACAGACTAATGCTAAACAAGAGTCAGGCAAACCGCCCATGCTTAAACCACCAATTCTTAAAGCCGAGAACTAAACGTTTTTACGGCTTCAACACAGCGGCCACAAATGGTTGGATGTTCTGGATGAAATTCTGTCCCAACATCAGTTTCCCAATGCCAGCAGCGTTCACATTTTTGGCCGTCTGCGTGCAAAGCTTTAATCGCGAATCCTTCTCGGCTCGAATACACAGCATTCAATTCTTCGTTGCTAAACATTCCTTCTGCCTCTTGCGGAACTGGCGAACTGTCGGATTGCCAAATTGAAAGTTGCGAAACATTCAAAAGTTCTTTTAAGAATTGAATATTGCCGCCGACAAAGCCCAACGAGTCGAATTGTTCCGATTTGCCGGTAAATGGAATTGCAATTTTTGCTTCCAAAGATTTGCCAATCAATTTGTCTTTCCGCAATTTTTCCAATTCTGGCAGGATGCGGTCTCGCCATTCAAAAAGTAGCGACCAAGCTTCTGGTTGTCCGGCGCGAGATTTTAATGGTTGCGGTTGCCAATTCACTTCATGCACTGACCCCGTCGGTTTGCCGGGGATAAATTCCCACGCTTCGTCCGCGGTGTAGGCGAGGATGGGCGCGAGCATCTGGCACAGGCCGGTCACGAGGCGGTGCAGCGCGGTCTGCGTGGAGCGGCGGCGCAGTGAGTTCGCCGGGTCGGTGTAGAGCCGGTCTTTGATGACGTCGTGATAGACGGACGACAATTCCACCGCCACAAACTGGCTGAGCTTCTGATAGACGACGTGGAATTCGCTCTTCTCGTAAGCGGCGATGACTTCCGCCTCCATCTTCGAGAACTCGCCGAGAATCCAGCGGTCGAGTCCGGTCAACTGGTCATCGGTCAC
>JANOBC010000291.1:0-8146 GCA_031411455.1 Limisphaerales bacterium | reverse complement strand
GCGCCCGTGATGCGCGAGGCGCGCGAAGCGTGGTTGCACGTCACTGAAAAAATTGATGGCAACCCGTCGTCCATGCACCGCGCCGGCTCGCGCGCGGCGCTGGCGCTGGCGGAGGCGCGCGAAAAACTCGCGGCGCTGCTGGGCTGCCATCCGCTCGACATCATCTGGACCAGCGGCGCGACCGAGGCGAACAACATGGTGATGCACCATTTCGCCAAGAAGCTTGTGCCGACGGAAACGGTTTGGGTTTCCGCCATTGAGCATCCGTGCATTGACGATTCTTCGCGGCATTATTTTGGCAAGCGCGTGAAACACATTCCCGTCACGCACGACGGCGTGGTGGACATGGAATGGCTCACGAACGAACTCGCTGACACGCGCCCCGGCCTCATCGCCGTGATGACCGCGAATAACGAGACCGGCATCATCCAGCCGTGGCAGGAAATCCACGCGATCTGCCAGGCCTACGAAGTGCCGTTCTTCACCGACGCCGTGCAATTCATCGGCAAGATGCCGTGCGCCGGACTTGGTGACTGCGATTTCGTCAGCGGCGCGGCGCATAAATTTGGCGGGCCGCGTGGTGTGGGCTTTCTGAAAATTCCGCATCGCTCGCAAATCACGCCCTTGCTCCACGGCGGCAAACAGGAAGGCGGACGCCGTGCGGGAACGGAAAATGTGGCGACGATTGCCGCGCTCGTGGCCGCGCTTGAAACCCGCGAGAAACAAATGGCTCGCAGCGAACATCTGCTCCGCAAATTGTGGCGCGATAATTTTGAAGCGCAGTTGCTCCGCGCGCTGCCCGGCACGACGATTCTCGGCCACAACCAGCCGCGTTTGTGGAACACCGTTTCTGCGCTCATGCCCGACGGCGACCGCAAATCGCAATGGGTTCTCCGCCTCGACAAGGCGGGCTTCGCGGTCAGCACCGGCTCGGCCTGCACGACGGGCAAGGAGGAGCCGTCGCACGTTTTGTGCGCAATGGGATTCAAATCCGCGCAAGCACATCGCGCCGTGCGTTTCAGCGCTGGCTGGGAAACGAACGAAGCGGAATGGGACGCGCTGCTCAAGGCCATCGTGAAAGTTCACGGCGAAATGCAACACAAGGCTTGATGGCATGATGTCATATTTGAAATATGTAGTCGTTCTGACCGCTGCCTATTTTGTGGCTTGGACTGTGTCCTATATGTTTATGGTCGCTGGTGCAGATTTAGATTTTAGCCACTACTTTGAGTATTTAACTCTGGCATGGACTTTTAGTGGTGGAGAACTGCCGACATTCACATGGCTTTTTAGCATCATAGCATTCTTGCCATTGGCAGTGCTGGCGGTTCGCTTTTTTAGAAAACGCAAAAAAAGCGCAAAAGATACGGGCTAATTCTTTACTCAAAATGAACCCCGTCACCCGAACTCGCCTGCTGCTGCTCGCCATGTTTATTTTTCCCGTCGTCGTGATGGCGTTGTGCTGGCGGTCATCTTCCCGCTTGCCCGCCATTGCAAACCGTCGTAGTTTTCGCGCATGAGCACGGTGGCTGAAATCAAAGCAGCGATTCCTTCACTGACCCTCGCGGAACGCGCGGAGGTCGCCCGCTGCCTCAACGACTGGCAGGACGACGCGTGGGACGGCCAGATGACGCGCGACCTCGCCGCCGGCAAGCTGGGCAAATTGCTGGCGAAGGTGGACAAGGACATCGCCAAGGGCAAACTCCGCGACCTTCCGTGATTTCCAAGACGCACGAGGATTTCTGGGCGGGCTTCGATGCGCTGCCCAAGGCGGTGCAAAAACTGGCGCGGGGGAAATTTCATCTCTGGCAGGAAAACCCGTTCGCTTCCGCGCTGCAATTCAAGGAACTGTTCCCGGATGTCTGGTCGGTCCGCATCAACCAAAATTATCGCGCGCTTGGCCGTCGCAGCGGAAATTTAATCGTGTGGTTTTGGATTGGCACGCACGCGGAATACGACCAGCTTCTCAAACGGGTGAAATAATTTTTGCACTCCAAAATGAAACCCATCACCCGCACCCGCCTGCTGCTGCTGGCCATGTTTATTTTTCCCGTCGTGGTGATGGCGTTGTTCTGGTTCTTCGGCAAAGACCCGGAAGATGTGGCATCTACTTTGCCGGTGATGCCGCCGCGATAAATTTCTTCACCAGTTTCGAATCATTTTCCTTGAGCCACACCGCACCGACGGGAATCGGCGGCAAGGCGGGCTTCAACGGAATCAATTTCACCCGCGCCCCGACGATGCACGCCAGGCTGCTCGGCACTAGGGCAATGCCCCGACCCGCTTCCACGGCGGCGATGATGCTGGTGCCGCCTTCATGCTCCTCGGCAAAATTCGGCTTGCGGCCAACCGTGGCGAACAGCTTTTTTACATCCACGTGATATTCGGGATAATCCTTGCGGCTCAAGCCAATCAGCGGTTCCGGCGCGACTTGTTGGAGCGTGATGGCTTTCAACTTCGCCAGCGGATGGCTGGGAGCGACGGCCACGACCATCGCGTAACGGGCGATCTCCACGAAGGAAAGTCCGCGCAACATTTTCGCCGGTGGCCGCACCGTGAGCGCGACTTGTAATTTCTTTGTGCCGAGTTGCGTCAACATTTCTTCGGACGACAAATCATGCAGGGTTACGCGCACGTGCGGAAACTCGCCCTGAAACGCGCGCAACATCGGCGGCAGAATCTGCACCGTGAGCGACGGCGCGTAGCCGACGTGGATTTCGCCGCTGCCGCCGTGCGCGACGGCGCGGGCTTTGTTTACTGCTGCATTGGCGTGCAGCAACACTTCGCGCGCCTCGGCTAGAAAAACTTTTCCCGCCGCCGTGAGCCGCACGGATTTGGCGCTGCGTTCGAGCAGTTGAAAACCGATTTCGTCTTCGAGGTCGCGGATCTGGCGGCTCAAGCCCGGCTGCGAGACGTGCAGCTTAAGCGCGGCGCGGGAGACATTTTCCTCCTCGGCCACGGCGACGAAGTAACGGAGATGGCGGAGTTCCATAATTTAGAAACCAAAATCTTTTGGTGTCAGGCCCGACTGTCGGATGATGGAACGTGTAGTGCCGATGGGCAGTTCTTTTTTGGGATGCGGAACGATGGCAGTGTGGCCGTTCGTGTGGCGGTATTTGGTGTGGCTGCCCTTTTGCGAGACAAAAATAAATCCGTGCGCTTGGAGCACACGGATGACATCAATTGAGCCGAGCCGTTTAGGCATTGACCAGTTCCTCGCCCACGTTCATTTCCGCAACGGTGGAGAAAGCTAGGTTGGGTTCATTGTCAAAATACAGTTCAACCGCCTCTTTCAGATTGGCGACGGCTTCCTCACGCGTCGCGCCGAAGCTGGAGACATCCACGTTCAGGCATTGCGCCACCATGAAGTCATCTTCGCGATAAACAACGTAGGCCATCTGTTTCATGGAATGAATCTAGCAGAGGTCGGGCGTCGGTCAACCATGCCTTTAAGTTATGGTCAGGCAAGAAACATGGTATTTCCACAAACCGCGAACCGCGCGCATAGTGTCGGCATGAAAACGATTCGCAAATCAAATGAACGGGGCCACGCTAATCTTGGCTGGCTGGACAGTTATCACACCTTCAGCTTCGCGGATTATTATGACCCGAAGTGGATGGGTTACCGCAGCCTGCGCGTCATCAACGACGACCTCGTGATGCCGGGCATGGGCTTCGGCACGCATCCGCACCGCGACATGGAAATCATCAGCTACGTCTTGAGCGGCGCCATCGAGCACAAGGATTCGATGGGTAATGGTCGCGTCATCCGCGCCGGTGAATTCCAATACATGGCCGCCGGTTCCGGCGTGCAGCACAGCGAGTTCAATCCGTCCAAGACGGAACCGCTGCGCCTGCTGCAAATCTGGATCCAGCCGGACACGAAAGGCGTGAAGCCGCGTTATGCCGAGCGGAATCTTGCCAAGGCGGAGACGGGCAAGTTGCATCTCGTCGCCAGCAAGACGGGTCGCGATGGCTCAATGGAAATTCATCAGGACGCGGACTTGTTGCTCGGCAAACTCGATGCGGGTCAGAGCGTGAAACATTCGGTTGGTAAAAACCGGCACGCGTGGCTGCAAGTTGCCGAGGGCGAAGTGGAATTGAACGGCGCGAAACTTTCCGGCGGCGATGCTGTGGCGGTGAGCGCGGAAGATTCCTTGAACATCACGGCGACAAAACCGTCACAGGTTTTGTTGTTTGACTTGAACTGAAATCAAACCAATGAATCCTCACGCAATGGTCGCGAAGGCCGCAAAGGATGAAATGAAAAATTTCTTTGCGTCCATTGCGCTCGTTACGTGAGGTAAAAAACAAAAAAGAAACTAACATTATGCCAACTGTATCTGTCATTTATTTCTCCGGCTCCGGCCACACAACGAAACTCGCCGAAGCTGTCAACAAAGGCGCGGCGTCCGTCGCCGGTGTGAAAACCAACCTCATCGCTATCAACGGCGATGACATCAACAAAGGCCGTTACAGCAACGATGAAGTTTTCGCCAAGCTCGACGCGAGCGACGCGATCATTTTCGGCAGCCCGACCTACATGGGCGGCCCGGCGGCGCAGTTCAAGGCATTCGCTGATGCCACGGCGGGCAAGTGGTTCGGCTCGGCGTGGCGCGACAAAATCGCGTCGGGCTTCTCGGTCTCGAGCAGCCCGGCAGGTGACAAGTTCAGCACCTTGCAATACTTCCACACGCTGGCGATGCAGCACGGCATGGTCTGGATTGGTCTCGGCGAAATGCCGATGCAAGCCAACGGCGTGAACCGTCTCGGCAGCTTCGCCGGTGCGACGGCGCAGGCGGGACAGGAATCTCCCGACGTGAAGCCGAGCGCGGAAGATAAACTCACGGGCGAAATCCTCGGCAAACGCGTGGCGGAATACGCGGTGAAGCTAAAGAAATAATTTCGCGCAAAAACAAAACTCCGCCGTTGAAATTATTCAGCGGCGGAGTTTTTTGTTTGGTAGTGCCGAGTTGCTGCTCGGCCTGTTTGGGGCGGCGGCGCGGCAGCGCCGCCCTACCATTTATTTTTGCTTCGGAAACAGCTTGGAGCTCCAGAGACCCATCTTCGACAGCCGGAATTTTGTCCCGACCCACAGGCAGCCGAAGCCGTATTTGCAACTGCGCTGGAAGTTGATGGAGGAGGCTTCCTCAAAGTATTTCGTCGGGCAGCTCACTTCGCCAATCGTAAAACCATGCCAGAAAATTTGCGCGAGCATCTGGTTGTCGAATACGAAGTCATTCGAGTTGACGGAAATATCAATCTTCTCCAGCAGTTCGCGGGAGAAGGCGCGGTAGCCGGTGTGATACTCGGAAAGTTTGGCGCCGAGCAAAATGTTTTCCACCGCCGTCAGCCCCCGGTTGGCGACGTATTTCCAAAGCGGCATCCCGCCTTGCAATGAATAATTCCCCAAAATGCGGCTCGCCAGCACGCAGGGATGGAGGTCATTGGCAATCATCGAGGCCATCGCGGGAATCAGCTTGGGTGTGTATTGATAATCCGGATGCACCATGATGACGATGTCCGCGCCGGCTTCGAGTGCGAGGCGGTAGCAGGTTTTTTGGTTGCCGCCGTAGCCTTTGTTTTTTTCGTGGACGTGAACCTTCACGCCGAGCAACTGGGACGCGACCTGCACGGTGTCATCCGGGCTGTGGTCGTCCACGAGAATAATTTCGTCCACGATGCCTTGCTGCAAAACTTCATCCACGGTTTTGGTGACCGTCTTTGCGGCCTTGTAGGCGGGCATGACGACCACAATTTTTTTGCCGGAATACATTTGCCGCGCATCATGCCGAAACCCAGTTGTGGCAGAAAGCGAAATAAACGCGCGCGGGAATTTTCCAAAAAAGCCTGTTGCCCCGGCGGGCGTTGTATGAAATGTTTCCGCCCAGAAATTCATGAGCGAATTCAAATACGCCTGCCCCGTCTGCGGTCAGCACATGATGTGCGATGAGTCGCAGGCTGGCGCGGTCATGGACTGTCCGACGTGCTTTCAGAAAATCGTCGCGCCGCAAGCACCCGCGCCCGATTCCAAATTCATCCTCACCGGCTCGAAGTTTTCCGAGAAAAAAGTCACGGTGCCAGGCTTCGGCCAAGCCGCCACCATCCAGCCGAAGAAGAAATTTTCCGCCTCGCTGGCCGTCGCGCTAATCCTTGGCTTCATGGGCGTGGTGGCGGCGGCGATTTATTGGACGACCATTATCCACCCGCGCCGCACCGCTGCACCGCCAACGGCGACGAATGAGGTCACTGTTTCCAAAACCACGGTGCCGCCCGCGCCCAGCGCGCCGCCCGCGAATGATGCGAACTGGTCGCTGGCGCTTGGCACGAATGCGATTGCGGATTCACCGGTGGCCGGGCGGATCCACGCGCAGGATTTCATCGTGGAGCGCGCGACTTTCCGCGACGGTTCGCTGATGGTTCGCGCCGAAACGAAAGGGCCGGTGGAGTTCGGCGCGTTTGTAAATTTTGGCGGCGCGCAGGCGGAGTCGCTCGCCGGCCAGACCATCAACGTGATGCCGGAGGCGGAGCGGGCGGCGCGCGTGCAGTTGCGCTGGAAGGATGTGGGCGGCGAAGTGCAGCGGAAAGATTTCACGAATGGCTACGCCATGCGGCTGGAGTTCGGCGCGCTGGCGAACAACCGGTTGCCGGGGAAAATTTATCTCTGCCTGCCAGACGCGGAAAAAAGTTACCTGCTTGGCGCTTTCAACGCCGACGCGCGCAAGCCCAAGCCGAAAGCGCCGAAGAAATAAAATTATTCTCATCCTTACCGTCGTGCTCATTGTCATTTTTTGAGGATGACGATGAGGAGAATTTTCAAGTGAACATCGAACTCGTCAACACCGGCAGCGAACTCATGCTGGGCCGCGTTCTGAACACGCATCAGCAATGGCTCTGCCGCCGGCTCGCCGACCTCGGCCACGTCGTTACGCGGCAGGTGGCCATCGCCGACACCGGCAGTGAAATCCAGAACGCCGTGCGCGAAGCGTTGAGCCGTGCTGACCTCGTCATCACCACGGGCGGTCTCGGCCCGACTTCTGACGACATCACCCGTGAACTCATCGCGGAACTCCTCGGCAAAAAACTCGTGGTAAATCCGGCGGTGGACGCGCACATCGAAAACTTTTTCGCCCAACGCAACCGGCCGCGCCCGGCGAAGACGAGCGTGGAGACGTTCGTTCCCGAAGGCGCGGAAGTTTTTCTGAATCAATTTGGCACCGCGCCCGGACTGGCAATTCAGATTGAGTCTAATGTCCAAAGTTCAAAGTCCAAAGTCCAATGGCTGATTATGCTGCCCGGCCCGCCGCGCGAACTGCGACCGATGTTTGATACGCAAATCGTGCCGCTGCTGCAACGCGAGTTGGCGGATGAAATTTTTATCTGCCGCACTTTGCGCTCCACGGGCATTGGCGAATCGCGCGTGCAGGAATTTGTCGAGGCGGATTTGCAGCCGCTGGTGTCGCGTGGCTTGGAGGTTGGTTATTGCGCCAGACCCGGCGCGGTCGATGTGCGGCTCACGGCCAGCGGCGTGGCGGCGGAAAAAATTATCGGCGAAGGTGAGGAATCCGTCCGCAAGAATTTGGGCGCGCATATTTTTGGCGCGGACGATGACGAGATTGAAAATGTCATCGTGCAATTGCTGGCGGCGCGCGGGAAAACTTTGGCGCTGGCCGAGTCCTGCACGGGTGGGAACATCGCCCATCGCATTACGAATGTGCCGGGCGCCTCGGAAGTTTTTCTCGGCGGCGTGGTGAGCTATGCGAATGAGGTGAAGGAAAAATTTGTCGGCGTCCGCGCCGAAACCTTGCGCCAGCACGGGGCGGTGAGTGAGGCGGTGGCGCGGGAGCTGGCCGCTGGGGCGCGGGAAAAATTTGGCGCGGACTTCGCGCTGGCCGTTACGGGGATCGCCGGGCCCGGCGGCGGCACGACGGAGAAACCCGTCGGCACGGTCTTCATCGCACTTGCGTCGGCGGGCGGGGTGGAGGTGAAAAAGTTTTTTAATCCGTGGGATCGCGCGACGTTCAAGGACGTGGTGGCGACCCAAGCGCTGGAGCTGTTGCGGGTTTATTTGAAATAGGCGGGTCAGCTTGGTGGGGCGAGCGTCCTCGCGAGCTGGGCGTCGCAGGTGCAAGCGGCTCCCGAGGAC
>JANOBC010000290.1:0-1658 GCA_031411455.1 Limisphaerales bacterium | reverse complement strand
TTGCCGATGAACTGGCCGTCGGGCAGGTAGTAGTGCGGGGTGTGGCCGGGCTTTTGCATGACGCCGTCGGGCGTGAGCGTGTAGGTGCCGCCGGGCGGGAGGAAGTCGCGGCGGATGCGGCCACCGTCGAGGACGTGGATTTCGCCTGCGTGGTAATCCGCCAAGGGGCAGCGCGGCATGAGGTCGCCGCCGGTGCAAAACTCCGCACCGCTGAAAGCCAAGGCGGCATCAGGGTTTCCAGCCCGGCAGGCGGCGATCCAGTCCTGCCACTCGGCGTCGGGCAACGGGCCGCACGCATCGAACCACCAGCCGTCGCACAGCCGCCCGAACTTTTCCGAATACGCGCGCACGAACTCGCGGTAGCGCGGCGTGTAGGGCTCCGCCGCACCCATAAAGCTGCGCATCCTGCCGTCGTTGTCGGAGGGCAAATAGAGGATCACGCGCTTACCCACCGCGTGCCGCCGTTGCGCGATTTCCAGCGCGAGGTCGCGGCGCGGGACGATCATCGTGGCCTTGGGCGGGAGCTTCGGATTCGCGCTGTTGAGCACGCCGTTCACCTGCGTGAGCGTGAAGATGAGCCAGTCCGCGCCCGCGTCGTCGAGCTGCTGCAAAAAGCCATCGAGGTCGAACGCATCCACCGCGCGATCCACGGATGCCTGCTGTTCCGCCCGCGTCGCGCCCACGGGCTCCGGCAGGTAATGCACCATGACGCCGATGCGCCCCGCGGCCATCCACACGGCGCGGTTCGGTGTGCCATCGGGCCGCTGCTGCGCGATGGGCGGCGGCTCGGCGTGCGCGAGGGCGGCGAGGAGAAAGGTGAGCGTGAGTAGTTTGGAAATCATCTGTGAAAAATGAGCGGCGCTGGCTATTTGGCGGCTCCTGCTTTGGCAAGGCGCACCAGCAGACCGCCGCCGCCGGGCAGCTTCAGTTCCGCACGCTCGCCGCCGAGCGCGGCCCACGCGCCGGTCGTCGCATCGAAGACCTCCAGCGGCGCGTTCGCCTGCACGGTGACGGCGCGCTCTTTGCGGTAGTCGAGATTCACCACGAGCGCGTGCGTGGCCTCGGCGGCGGATTTTCCGGCGGAGCCGAAAAGGCCCGTCAGCACGCCCTCGACACGCACGCCGGGGAGATATGCCATTTCCGCCACCGGCGGATCGAGCCGGATGGCGGCATCGGCGGGCCAGGGCGCAGTGCCGCGCGGCATCATGCCCGCGTGAAATGCGCCGAGCGAAACGAGCGGCTGCACCTGCGCCGCGATGGCGGTGAACTCGCGGTTCAACTTGCTCAGCGCAGCGTAGAGCGGCGTCGGCGTGCCATCGGCCAGCGCGATGCCGCCCTCGTGCGCCGGGAAGCAATAGACGTAATACGAAATGGCCTGCCCACCGTAGGCCAGCGTGGTGTAAACGAGGAAGCGCATCTCCTCGCCGTCCGGCACGCGCGGCGTGTGCGGCGTGGCCTGGTCGCCGAGCACCCAGTTGCTCGCCTGCACGATGTTCATGAACGGCACACCCGAAGCCACCGCCTGCGCGCGCACCATTCCGAGATTCAGGAAATACTGATCGTTATCCACCGTCCGCATGAAGTGGTAGTGGTCGTAACTCAGCAGCGCGGGCTTCACCGTTTCCGCGAAACTGCGGAGGTGCTCGCGATACGCCGTC
>JANOBC010000289.1:0-14639 GCA_031411455.1 Limisphaerales bacterium | reverse complement strand
GCAACCAGTAACCGCAGTCCGAATGTTGCGGTTCGCGAGGGCGATTGGAAACTGCTGGTGAACGCCGATGGCTCGGACGCGCAACTGTTCGATCTCGGCGCGGATGTTTTTGAAACGCGAAACGTGGCGGAGGCCAATCCGCAGGTCACCGCCCGTCTGAAGCAGCAGGCCCTTGCGTGGCGGAAGGAATTGCCATGACGGTTATCTGTCCTGTTATGAAAGCTACAAAAAAATCCGTTTTTGAAAACTACGCGACAGTCACGCTAATCTTCGTTGCGATGATGTGCTGCGTCGCGCACTCGCAGGAGAAACCAAACTTTGTCTTCATCAACATTGATGATCTGGGCTACGCGGACATCGGGCCGTTCGGCTCGAAGCTCAACCGCACGCCGCAGCTTGATCGCATGGCGAAGGAGGGTCGCAAGCTCACTTCGTTTTACGCCGCACCGGTGTGTTCGCCCTCGCGCGCCGCACTCATGACCGGTTGCTACGCCAAGCGCGCGCTGCCGATTCCGCACGTGCTTTTTCCAGCCGATGGCATCGGGCTTTCGCCGAATGAAATCACCGTGGCCGAAGTTCTGAAAAGCGCGGGCTACGCGACGGCCATCATCGGCAAGTGGCATCTCGGCCTCGCATCGCCGAACCTGCCGAACGAGCGGGGCTTTGATTTCTTCCACGGTTTTCTCGGCGACATGATGGACAGCTACACCACGCACCTGCGCCATGGAACAAATTATATGCGGCGCAACGCCGAGGTCATCGAGCCGAACGGTCACGCGACGGATTTGTTTACCGACTGGGCGGTTGCGTATCTACGCGAGCAGGCCAAGGCGAAGGATCAACCCTTCTTCCTTTACCTCGCCTACAACGCGCCGCATTTCCCCATCGAGCCGCCCGCCGAATGGCTGGCACGCGTGAAAGCCCGCGCGCCGCAGCTCGACGAATCGCGCGCGAAGAACGTCGCCCTCGTGGAGCATCTCGACGACGGCATCGGGCGCGTGCTTGCCGCGTTGAAAGAGAACGGGCTGGAGGAAAATACCGTGGTCGTCTTTACCTCCGACAACGGCGGTTCACTCCCCCACGCGCAGAACAACGACCCGTGGCGCGGCGGCAAGCAGGATCACTACGACGGCGGTTTGCGCGTGCCGTTCATGGTGCGCTGGCCGGCGCAGATCAAGGCTGGTTCGCGCAGCGATTACGCGGGGTTGAACTTTGATTTGTTTCCTACTTTCCTGGAAATTGCCGGAGCGAAGTCCGCCGCCGATCTCGACGCCATCAGTCTCGTGCCCGTGCTCCGGGGCGGCACAATCACCGCGCCGCGCGATCTCTACTTCGTCCGGCGCGAAGGCGGTGCGGCCTACGGCGGCAAGAGTTACGAGGCGATCATTCGCGGCGACTGGAAATTGATGCAGAACGATCCGTTCAGTCCGCTGGAACTTTACAATCTCAAGAATGATCCGCAGGAGAAAACCAATCTTGCCGCCACGAATAAAAAAGTTCTCAATGAACTCGCCACCGCGCTGCGTCAGCACATCCAACGCGGCGGCGCCACGCCGTGGCAACAGCCAACACCTTGATTCCACTTATGAAATCACGCCAAACCAGAGCGGTGCGCACCCAAGTTTTAATGTCTTGGTTTGCCGGCATGGCATTTGTTTTCGCCCATCTGTCAGCCACTGCTGATTCAGTTCCGCCATCTCTCACGCCAAGTATTTCCAGCGCGGTGGTCGAGGCGGAGGTTTGCGTTTATGGCAGCACGCCTAGCGGAGTGATGGCGGCGGTGCAGGCGGCGCGTATGGGCAGGTCCGTGGTGATCGTCACGCCGGATAAACATCTCGGCGGGATGTCGAGCAGCGGCTTGGGCTTCGCGGATACGGGGAACACGGCGGTGATCGGCGGTCTGGCGCGCGAGTTTCACCAGCGCGTCTGGCAGCACTACGCAAACCCGAAGGCTTGGTCCTGGCAGGCCCGCGAAAAATACGGGAATCAGGGTCAAGGCACTGCTGCCAGGGATGACGCGGCCAAAACCATGTGGGTGTTTGAGCCAAGCGTGGCGGAGAAAGTTTTCGAGTCTTTCATCAAGGAATATAAAATCCCGGTTTATCGCGATGAATGGCTGGATCGCACGAACGGCGTTCAGAAAAACGGGGCGACTATTTCACATATCACCACGTTGAGCGGCAAAAAGTTTGGCGCGAAGATGTTTATTGACGCGACGTATGAGGCTGATTTGATGGCGGCGGCGGGGGTGGAGTATCACGTCGGACGCGAGGCCCCGAGTGTGTATGGCGAGAAATGGAACGGCGTGCAAACCGGTGTGCTGCATCATCGGCATCACTTTGGCGTGCTCAAGCAACCCGTGAGTCCGTATGTCGTGCCGGACGATTCCAAGAGCGGCGTGATTTGGGGCGTGAGCGCGGAGCCGCCGGGTGAGTTCGGCACGGGTGATAAGAAAATTCAAGCCTACTGTTATCGGCTGTGTCTGACCGATCTACCGGAGAATCGCACGCCAATCCCGAAGCCGGACGGATACGACGCGAGCCATTACGAACTGTTGTTGCGCATCTTTGCGACCGGCTGGCGCGAGACGTTCAACAAGTTTAACCTGCTGCCAAATCGCAAGACGGACGTGAATAATCACGGGCCGATGAGTTTTGATTTCATCGGGGGGAATTACGATTACCCCGAAGCGTCTTACGAGCGTCGCCGCGAAATCATTCGTGCGCATCAGAATTATCAGCAGGGCTGGCTTTACTTCATCGCGAACGATCCGCGCGTGCCGCCAGAGGTGCAACAGCGCATGAAGCAATGGGGTTTGCCCAAAGATGAATTTGCCGACAACGGGCACTGGCCCTATCAACTCTACATTCGCGAAGCGCGCCGGATGATCGGCGCGTATGTGATGACCGGGCAGGATATTTTGCAGCAACGCGCCACGCCGGATGCCGTGGGCATGGGTTCTTACACGATTGATTCGCACAACGCGCAGCGCTACATCACTCCGGAAGGTCACGTGCAGAACGAAGGCGACATCGGCGTGGCCACGCGCGGCCCGTATCAGATTGCGTATGGCGCGCTCGTGCCAAAGAAAAATCAGGCGGACAACTTGTTCGTCACGTCGTGTCCTTCCAGTTCGCACATCGCGTTTGGTTCGATCCGTATGGAGCCCGTGCTGATGATCCTCGGTCAATCTGCGGCGACGGCGGCGGTCATGGCGATTGATGAAAAGATTCCCGTGCAGAATGTGTCTTACGAAAAATTGCGCGCGCGATTGTTGAAGGATGGGCAGATTTTGGAATAGCCCAAAGCAAAGGCGTCACAGTAAAGACTAAACCCAGCATGAGACACGTCGTCACATACTTACTCATCTCACTGGTGTTGGCGCTCGCCGCCGGATGATTCAGCAGGGAGAAAGGTCGGTTACGTTCCCATCGTCTCACGAGACAGGAAGCGAAAGAATAGACCGACCAAACCCGATTAAACTATGAAACACACCATTCAAATCATCCCGCTAATTCTTCTGGCCCTGCTGCCTGCGGCCTCCTGTGCGGCTGCGGTTGCGACGGATCGGGTCTCCGCCCAGCCTGAACTCACCATCACCACGCTCGGCTTCGGCTCGTGCGAACATGAAGACCGGCCCATACCCATCTGGGATACTATCAATGCCGCGCACTGCGATGCGTTTGTCCTCCTCGGTGACAACATCTACGCGGACACTTCTGATGCGGCCGTGTTCCGTAAGAAATACGCCTTGCTCGCGGCCCAGCCCGGCTTCGCCAAGCTCCGCCAGACGACTCCGCTGTTCGCCACTTGGGACGATCACGATTACGGCATCAACGATGGGGGCGCAGATTTTCCCGGTGCCGCTGCGGCGCAAACGGAGTTTTGCGATTTTTTCCAAGTGCCAGCCACTTCGCCCCGGCGCACCACGCCCGGCGTTTACGATTGCGTGACGCTTGGCCCGGTGGGGAAACGAGTCCAACTCATTCTTCTAGATACCCGCGCCTTCCGCTCGCCGCTAAAAAAATCCCCAGCCAATCCCAAGGTCACCATTCCCAACAATGATCCGGACGCGACCATGCTTGGCGAAGAACAGTGGGCCTGGTTCGAGCGCCGTCTGCACGAACCAGCGGAAATTCGCGTGGTGGTTTCGAGCATCCAACTCATCGCGAACGAACACGGTTCGGAGAAGTGGGATAACTTTCCCAAAGAACGCGCGCGTTTTCTTGAACTGCTTCGTCGCACCAAAGCCAAAGGCGTGGTGGTCATCAGCGGCGACCGCCACATGGCCGAACTTTCCGCGCTGACATCCGCTGACGGGATCCCCTACCCGCTCTATGACCTGACCACCAGCGGTCTCAATCTGGAAACTCCACCGAAGACGGCAACAAACGAAGTCACGCAAGTCAAGGCCAAAGAGGCTGCGCCCAAAAAACCGCAGATCAATCGTTACCGTCTCCACGAGCGTCCCTACACGAGTTCCAACTTTGGTCTTATCCGCATCCAATGGGACGGTTCCAATCCCTCGCTTCGTTTAGAAGTCTGCGGGCTGGAGGGCGAGGTGGTCCTAGCACGCGACATTCCTTTCTCGGAAATCCGATAACGCTCTACGGGCCGTCAACTTGGAGAGCGAGTTCCCCGCTTGCTGTTTCGTCCGGCCATATCCCCGCTTAAGGGGAGTGGCGGACGGGATGGAAATTCATCATCTTGTTCCCATCGCAATTCAATCCAATCACTCCACCATGAAAACATTTCGAATTTTTTTTGTCGGTCTGTTCGCTGCGCTGGGCGCGTTGTCGGGAACGGCTGCCGAACCGCCACCCAAGCTCAACGTTCTCCTGATCATGGCGGACGACTTGCGCGACTTCGGCGGTGCCTACTCGCGCGACGTCGTGAAGATGCCGAACCTAGATCGGTTGCGGACGCACGGGGTCACTTTCGAACGCGCCTATGTGCAATACCCGGTGTGCAATTCCAGTCGCTGCTCCATGATGACTGGGCTGCGGGCCGAGCAGACGGGCGTCGCCAACAATACCACCCGGCTGCGCCAGAAAATGCCCGACATCATCACGCTGCCACAACTCTGCAAGGACGCCGGCTGGCAGTCCCATGCTTTTGGCAAGCTCTACCACTTGGGCGGCGGTAAAGACGCCGAACAAAAAAAACTGTGGGCGGACACCGGTCGCTCATGGCACACCGCGCAGGACTTTGCGGCAACCCCAGCCGGCCGCAAAATGATCGAAGGTCGTAACGTGACGGACGGCGCGCTCAATTGGTGCGCCTGGGGCGCTGCGGATGGCAAGGATGACGACCAGCCCGACGGCCAAATCGCCGCTGCCACCGTCAAGATGATCGAGCAACTCGGCGACCAGCCGTGGTTCATCGGCTGTGGATTCATGAAACCGCATGATCCCTTCATCGCGCCGAAAAAGTATTTCGACCTGTATCCAGCGGAGTCGCTGAAACTCTGGCACGATCCGTCGGACATTTCGCCCGCTCCGCCGCAGGCTGTCGGCTTTGGCTCACTTGGCGTGGCCTTCAGCAAGTTCACCGATCAGGAATGGCGGGAGTTACTCCGCGCCTACTGCGCCGCCACCAGTTTCATGGATGCGCAACTCGGCCGGGTGCTCGACGAGCTCGACCAAAAAAAACTCTGGGACAAGACGATCGTGATTTTCGTCGGCGATAATGGCTATCACACCGGCGAGCGAAAGTGGTGGAACAAGGACACCCTTTTCGAGCGCTCCTGCCGCGCGCCGATGGTCATCGCGGCCCCCGGATTGAAAGGTGGCCAGACGACCCGCTCGCTGGTTGAGTTTGTGGATCTCTATCCCACGGTCGCCGATTACTGCGGCTTGAAGATGCCGCATCAGGCTGCGGGAGCGAGCCTGCGACCGGTCTGGGCCCAACCCACTAACAGCATCAAAGACGCCGCGTTCACGCTGGTCACTCACGGATCGAAAGTCCACGGCCAAAGCGTCCGCACCGACCGCTGGCGCTTCACGCTGTGGAACGATGGTCAAAAAGAACTCTACGATGAGGACAATGACCCGGAGGAAAATCATAATGTCGCCAACGCGAATTCCGCCGTCGTCGCGCAGCTTGAGGCGCGGCTGAAAACCCTTCCGCCTTACAAACCCACTCCATGAAAATTGGTGACTGTTCAGCCCACCCGCCAACGCGTTGCCAAACGCCCGCTCGCAATCACATGACGAAAATCTTCTCCCTCTGCGCGCTGCTGGGTGTTCTATCCGGCCAACCCGCCCCCGCCGAGGTCGCGAAGCCCAACATCGTCATCATCCTCGCCGACGACATGGGCTATGGCGATCCCCATTGCTTCAATCCGCAGTCGAAGATTGCCACGCCGAACCTTGACCGATTGGCGCACGAAGGGATGATGTTCACCGATGCGCACGCGCCGGGGCCGCTGTGTCATCCGTCGCGTTATGGACTCATCACGGGACGTTATCCGTTTCGCACCGACATCACGAAGTGGGCGACGCAGCCGCTGATTCGCACGAACGAAGTCACCATCGCGTCGCTGCTGAAATCTCAAGGCTACCAGACGGCCATGATTGGCAAATGGCATCTGGGCTTTGCGGAAAAAGGTTATGACCAACCACTCATCGGCGGGCCGGTGGATCATGGCTTCGATACGTTCCTTGGCACACGCGCTTCGACGGATATTTCGCCTTACTTTTGGATTCGCGGAAATCGCGCAGTCACGGAACCAACCAACCACATCGCGGAAAAACACACCGAAGGGTGGACGTCCAATCAGGGGGAATTTCTGCGGGAAGGCGGCATTGCGCCCGACTACGCGCACACCAACGTGCTGCCGCGACTTACGGATGAGGCGGTTCAATTGATTCATGCGCGCAAGGGAAAGCGTCAGCCACTGTTGCTCTATCTTGCCTTCACCGCACCGCACACGCCGTGGCTGCCGTCGGCGGAATTTGCCGGCAAAAGTGGCGCGGGCATGTATGGCGATTTTGTCGCGATGGTGGACGCGGAGGTGGGCCGGGTGCTAAAGGCGCTGGCCGAGGCCGGCATGACTCAGGACACGCTGTTAATCTTCGCCTCCGACAATGGCCCGGTCTGGTTGCCGGGCGATGTCGCGCGCTTCGGGCACGATGCCGCTGGCGGTTTTCGCGGGATGAAATCTGACGCATGGGAAGGCGGGCATCGGATGCCGTTCATCGTGCGCTGGCCGGGCAAAGTGAAAGCCGCGAGCGCGAACCAGCAGACCATTTGCTTCACCGATTTGCTAGCCACGTTTGCTGATGTGTGCGGCGCGAAACTTACCGACGACGCCGGGCCGGACAGTTTTAGTTTTTTGCCGGTGCTGCTCGGCCAGCAAGCAGAAACCAAACCCATTCGCGGCCCGATCGTGATGCAGGCGGGCAGCACGGATGCCATGATGATTCGGGACGGCGATTGGAAGTTGATTGATCAACTCGGCTCGGGCGGCTTCACCAAACCGAGCAAGATCACGCCGGGGCCGGGGGATCCCGAAGGTCAGCTCTACAATCTACGCGACGATCCTGCCGAAGCGCACAATCGCTATCTCGAACAGCCGGAAATTGTCGCCCGACTCAAGGCCGAGTTGAAGCGCATCGTGGAATCACCCGTCACGCGCAATTGAGGATTCAAATTTGAATCAGTAAATCCTATGATCCAACGCCGACAATTTCTCAAACGGACGATGCTGTTTTCCGCGTCCGCCGTGCTTGTGCCGCGCCTGGGTTTTTCGCAGGTCGCTCAAGAAGCCCAGCCGTTCAAGGTGCTGAAGGATTTATTTCTCACGGATTTTTGCCACGAACAGGATGAATCGCCCATCCTGTTCGGCAACCGGAAAAAATCCTGGCTGACGACGTTGCGGCGACTGGAGTATCCCGAGAATCGGGAAATCATTTCCTTGTTTGCATTGGAGGACGGGAACTGGAAAGAAGTCAGTCCGGTCACGCCGGAACCGGGACTGTTCGAGGCCATTGCCGCCGACTGCACGCCGGATGGCGAACCGCTGGTGGTCTGGACTGAAATTCGGAATGGTCAATGGCTGATTCAGGCGTCACAGGGAATTGCTGGAAAGTTTCAACCCGCCGTCACGCTCAGTGATCCACAACGGAGGAGCATTAATCCCGTGGTCAAGGCGGTCGGGGCGCACAATTTTGTCGTGGCGTGGGAAGATTATGCCGGCGGCGCATTGAGTGTCTGGCTGGCGCGATTTCAGGATGGGCGCTGGAGTCGTCCGAGCCAGGTAACCACGGGCGATGCAAGTTGTTTTGAACCGGCACTGGCGGTCCGCGATAATGGCGAAATCTATCTGACCTACAGTTGCACGGATGGCCCGCACCGGAAAATCCTGATGACCATTCTGGATGCGCAAAGCCTGAAGCCAGCGACGCCGATTCCGATCGCCATTGGCGGCGGGTTGAAGGATCGGGTGAACATCAACGCCAAATCGAGCCTGGCCTTTGATGGCAACGGGCGGCTATGGATCAGTTGGGAGAACAATCGTTTCACCACCCGCTTGGAGGACAGCGACAATTACACCGGCGAACGCTGCTGCGCGATGGTGTGTTATCAGAATGGCAAACTATTTGAGCAAAAGGAGAATGGCCGCTGGTTGTTCAAGGGAAAGAATGACCACCTGCCGACCTTTCACCGAGATCGGAACGGCAACCTGTTCGCGCTGACCCACTGTGGCGGCGACTTTCTGAAGAACCCGTTCTATTCGTTTCGCGTTTCTTATCTCGATCCGGCGCGGGGTTGGACTCAGCCGGTGACGATTCTGGAAACGAAGCAGAAAGGCGAATTGTTGCGCCCAACGATTTTATTTACGGAACAATCGGACGCGTTCTGGCTGGCTTGGAAACGTGAAATCTCACGGCCACGCTGCGACTGTCACCCCGAGGCGGCTCAGACCGAGGACGGCCAGATCAAAGTGCGGCGCGGCATGTTGGAAGTGCAGAAATTCTCCGCGCCAGCCATTGCCTCCGCGCCGGGAAAATTGAATCTGACGGAAACGGTCATTGAGGAGCATCATCCAGTCAAAAATTTCAAGCCCGTCATCAGCGGACGTTTGCGGGTGGCCCGGGCGCAAGCCACTTACCAGGGCGAAACCTACACCCTGCTGCTGGGCAATCTCCATGAGCATTCAGAAAATTCCTCCTGCTGGCCGGCAGGAACGGATGGCACGCTCCATGACGATTACCGCTACGGACTGTTTTCCGAGGGCTACGATTTTGCGGGCATCACCGATCATTGTTATACGATGACCGAAGTCTATTGGCGCAAGTCGCTGCGCCTGGCCGAATTTTACCATGACCCTGAACACTTCGTGGCCCTGCCGTCGGTGGAATGGACGCTTTCCAATAACGGCGCGCTTGAAATCAAGCACGGCGTGGGTCATCGCAATATATTTTTCAGCGACGGCGAGGCAGCCAGGAAATTCATTCGCAACAGCGACGAGGTATATTGTGTCAACAGTCCCGAGACGCGCGACGCGGTGAAGCTGTGGAATTTCATTCACCAGATCAAGGCGGATTGCGTGGCCATTCCGCATCATCCGGCGGATGAAACGCACCCCTGCGACTGGGAAGTTCACGATCAAGCGATTGAGCCGATCGTTGAAATTTTTCAATGCCGGGGCAACGCGGAATATCGCGGCGCGCCGCGCATGATCAATGTGTCGCGGCACAAGCCTACAGCCAACGACAAGGGATTCATAGACTACGCGCTGCGCGAAAAGAAATACCGCCTCGGTTTTGTGGCTAGCGGCGACCACAACAGCATGGGCGTGGGACTGGCCTGTCTTTGGGTGAAAGAAGTCAGTCGCAAGGGGATTCTTGATGCGCTCCGGCAGCGGCGTTGCTTTGCCACCACCGGCGATAAAATCGTGGTGGATTTCCGGCTCAACGGCGTCTGGTCCGGCGGCGAGGCCAGGAGCAATGGCGCGCCAAAGATGACCTTTGACATCAAAGCGGTGGATGAGATCAGCTCGATTGAGATTCTGCGGAACAGTCGGGTGATTCACACCCTCAAGCCCGCGTCCGGTTTGACGAAGGTGGCCGGTGAATGGGCCGACGCCAATTTCGGCGACGAGCCGGGCGTGCTGTATTATTACCTGCGCGTGACCCAAAAAAATAATCACCTCGCCTGGTCCAGCCCGGTGTGGGTTGACGCATAAAACTTTGGACCAAAGAAAAACAACACGAAGTCATTAAATTTCTCGTTACTCGCAAATGAAAATTAAAATGAAACCGACCATGAAATCTTACGCGCCAATTTTACTTGGCTTAATCCTGTTATCCACCAACTGCGTTTGGGCTGGCAAAATCATCAACCCTTGGCGAGTGACCACGGCGATTGTGAAAGCCGGGGAAAGTTTTGAGGCCTGGTTTGATGCTGACAGCGGACAGACGGTCAACTCGGTCACATTGCAGGGACCATACAACACCGTGACCGCCGCCAAGACGGTTACCACCGGCCGTTGGGTGTATGACCAAACATCCTCCAACACCTATAACACCAGAATCACCATTGCGGTTCCATCCGGCGTTCCGGCCGATCGCTACGACCTGATACTGCATACCTCCAGCGGGGATGTGAAATCTCCGAGGTCGGTGAAGGTGGTTAAAGATTTCAGGACGGATTATTACATTTTGCACCTTTCGGACACGCACGCTTTTCAGCATGGCTATGACGAAACTCCGGAAAAGATTTCAACCATCGTGGACATTGCCAATATCATTGGGCCGGAAATGGTGTTTGAAACCGGCGACAATCTCTATCGCCCATCGGATGTCAGAATGGGGCAGTATTTTCAAGGCGATCGCTTGCGAGGCACAAAGGGGTTTGATGATTTCAATGCACCGGTTTTTGTCGCGGCCGGCAATCATGATTATGAAATGGACAAGGACGCTAAGAATGGCAATTACCCGGCCAAAGCGATTTGGTATAACCATTGGTGGGGGCTGCAGTCTTTTCATTTCACATACGGGAACGGACGTTTCATGGTCATCAACGACGGCTGGGACGGCTATGATCCTTCGTGGCAAATCGCGGATGCGCTGTCGTGGTTGAATCTAGTTGGCCCGGGCAATTTCCGCCTTGGCTCCGCTCACATCAAGAATCAGGAAATGGAGCCATTTCATAAAGGTGCTAGATTCAATATGATTTTGGTCGGACACAACCATCACATTGCCTCCCAAAATCCAGCGCTGTTAGATCAAGACCCCATCCAATATGTCGCGAATTCCGTCCGGGATCATTTTGAATTCAATTTGTTCCGGGTTAATGGCACGACTGGACGCTGTGTTCCGGTAAGTGGTCCCACGGCGCAGGTTCAGGTGCTGCGAAATCCTGCCGACATTAAGACCCCCGCTTTGTATCAACCAAACCTTACTCTGAATTACTTGCGACCCAATGATGGAAGCTCTTCAACCAATACGGCGACCATTGAAAACCATTTCGACTTTGAGATTTCTCCGGCGCGAATTCGTTTTGTCATGCCCAAAGGTTCAGTCTATGTGGCTTCCGCCGGAAAGATCGAACAAGCCTTTGATGGGACTTCCTTCCACATCGTTGATGTCAGCGTCACGATCCAACCGCACAGCAAAACATCTGTTTCGCTCTCCGCCAAGCCAGCCAGATAATTCCTAAGTCTTAAACTGCATGAGTGATTTAAAGGTTTGCGATGTTCAATGAACTGGAAGCCCCATAGTTATTTCCGCCAAGGTTTCTGCCTGTTTCTCCTGCTGTGCTGGGGCTGGAGGCAGTCCGCTTGGGGAGCAGAGCCGGAAATCGGCGTGCTGAAACTGATTGTCAATGGGCAAACGGTGGCGATGTCTCCCGACAAACCCACAAAGCTTCCCCTCCAGCCGGGCACGGTTACATTCATTTATGGGCCGACCGATTCAAATTATAGCGGTTATACCCAGTTAAGAGTCCGTTACAAGCTGGAAGGGTTTGATTCCGATTGGCAGGAAAAAGCCGACCCGGCGAGTCCTCATGTGATGCGTGTAATGATCACTTTTCTGAATACCAATTTGAGCCAAGTGCAGCAACTTGAGTTCCCGGCTATCAGGCAAAGCCCCGAATGGACGGGTAATTTTCAGACTTCAACCTTGCAGCATCGCCGCGAAATAATGGTCGTGCCGCCCGAGGTCAGCAGTTTTCAGGTAACCATCATCTCGGCCGGCAGCCCCCAAACTTTGGGCGCCTACGTCGTCAGTGATTTTTCCGCGCGACTGCAAGGATTGACGAACAATCCTCCCCAGAATCTTCTGGAACTTTCCTTTGACCGAGGCAACCAGACTGATGATTCGGAGTTGGCTCCGCAAGGCTGGGATCGGGGTGGAATACGCCCCGCCATGGCCCGCATCATAAAAATTGGAAGTCGGCCATCAAAGAAAGCGTTGGCGCTGGTGGACAATGATCCTAATGGACATGCCCAGTGGAACACGGGGAGGATTCAAGTGTCGGCGGTCAACCCTGGTGACCACTTACTGGTTGAATGGGATGAAATGTTCAGTATCGGGCCGGGCACGCCAAATACGGCCACTTATGAGAATCTGCCGCCGGGATTTTACCGATTTAACCTCAACGCGCTGACAATCATGGGGCAACCGACGGTTGCAAAGTATTCCGTGGGGATCGAAGTGCCGTTTCCATTTTGGAGAACTCCGTGGTTTTGGACGACGGTGGCAATTTTGGTCGTCGGTTTATTTTTGGGTTTTTGGCGGTATCGTGCGGTGCGCCACTTGCGGGCGGAGAACCTGCGACTGGAACAACAGCAGACCTTGGAACGCGAGCGCTTTCGCATTGCCCGGGATATTCATGACGACCTAGGGGCACGGGTGACGCAAATTTCGCTGGTGAGCGCCTTGGCCGGGCACAACACCTCAGATGCCGCCGCTGCCGAGGCAAATTTCCGAAACATCACGCAAATCGCTCGCGAAATGGTGGCCTCACTGTATGACACCATCTGGGTCGTCAACCCCGAAAATGATAACCTCGAGGCGGTGGGAAACTATCTCTGCCAAATGGTCAACCAACTCTCGTCCCAAGCCGGGCTGCGGTGTCGGTTGGAAGTGCCGCCGCTACCGGCTGATGTTTCTATTTCCAGCCATCAGCGCCATAACCTGAACCTGGCGGTCAAGGAAGCCATGCATAACACCATCAAACATGCCGCCGCCAGTGAGGTGCGGATGAAAATGACACTAAATAAATCCGAGCTGATCGTTTCCCTGCAGGATGACGGGCGTGGGTTTGAATTAAAGACAGAAAATGACGGCAACGGTTTGGCTAACATGAAGCATCGGCTCGAGGATATTGGCGGCAGCGCCGAGATAAACAGCAATGCAGGACAAGGCACGACGGTGCTTTTGCGAATGCCATTCCAGCGGACAAATAATGGTTTTCCAACGAAAGCAGAAAAATCCGCATGAAAAAACGCGTAGCCATCGTCGAGGATGACAAAGGGCTGCGCGAGCAGTTGATGCTGGTTTTGAAAACCGCCGCCGATGTCGAGTGCGTGGCTGCCTATGGTTCGGCCGAGGAGGCGCTGAAGAATTTTGAGGCGGCGCGTCCTGATGTGGTGCTGATGGACATCAATCTGCCCCGCATGTCAGGCATTGAATGTGTGGCGAAGATGAAAGAAGTCATGCCCACCCTTCAAATCATCATTGTCACGGTTTACGAGGACAGTGAACGGATTTTTCGCGCCCTGCGCAGCGGAGCCAGCGGCTACCTGGTGAAATCTGGTCCGCCTGAGAAACTGCTGGAAGCCATCAGGGACGTTACTCAAGGAGGTTCACCCATATCCACCCACATCGCTCGCAAAGTCGTGCAGCATTTTCACATGGTTGGTCCGGCGGAAGAGGGAACCGAACCGCTCTCGCCCCGGGAAGCGGAGGTGCTTGAATTGCTCGCCGCCGGCTATATTTATAAGGAGATCGGCGACAAGCTGAATATTGCCACCGAAACCGTTCGCACCTACACGAAACACATCTGCCAGAAAATGCGCGTCAGAAACAAGACTGAGGCCGTGGCCAAGCGCAAGCAGCCGTAACTTGTCCGACCGATGATCGCATGCCCGCTTTAGGGGATACCGCGCAAAAAATAGCTGTGGTAATTTTTACGCAATATCCGTGTTGATCCGTCGCTTACAAGCGAGATGAACCATTCAACAAGGTGATGAACAAACCGAAACCCTCGACAACCTCCCCCGCAATGAAAACACATACAATGATCAAATCAGTCTTGGTGCCCTGTCTGAGCGCATGCGCCCTGCTCGGTGTCCTGATGGCCAATCAGGCGCAAGGTGCCACCTTGCGGTATCAGCAAAGCGGCGACTATTTTCTCGTTGGCAACCCCGGCTGGCAGGCTGGCGGCGGAGGTGCCGGCGGCGTGCCCGGTGCCCTCGATATTGAACGATACAACTGGGGCGGCAACACCGTCACGCTAGCTGGCGTGGCTCCAAACATCACCCGGTTTGAGATGGGCGTTGATGAGTCTGGCACGCTGGTCGTCAACAGCGGCGGATCCCTTACGTTGTCCGGGGACGGCCGGATTGGAAACAACGTTAACGGTGCCGGAGCCGGTCTCGCCTCCGGTTTTCTTACGATCAATGC